>JAJRYE010000021.1 GCA_024275895.1 Alphaproteobacteria bacterium
AGAGTATTTTCTGTCATGGCGATGTGCGGTTTTTGCTATTGATGCGTGATCTTGTTCAAACACCAAAATCATACAACAATTCAACAGCTTGATCCACACTCGCCAGCCAAATCTGGCCGTGTCATGAATAATTCAGGCTAGCTGACCAATAACCTCACGTATGTGAATCTCTCCATGTTTTGAACATTCCAGAACCGGAAGCATTAGAGTTTGGTAGTCAGGTATCATTTTGCTACCCCTTCAGCACCTCCATCCTTATCGGGCCTTCGGCGCGCCCATGGATGAACTGGTCGACATACTCGTTGCCGCTGTTGTCAATTTGTGACACATCGCCGTTCCAGATGATTTTGCCCTTGAAAATCATGGCGACATGATCGGCGATCTTGCGGGCACTGGCCATGTCGTGGGTGATGGAGACTGCCGTGACCCCCATATCGCTCACCAGCCCGGCGATCAACTCGTTGATGACATCGGCCATGATCGGGTCAAGGCCGGTGGTCGGCTCATCGAAGAAAATAATTTCCGGTTCGGTGGCGATGGCGCGGGCGAGACCGACGCGCTTTTGCATGCCCCCCGACAGCTCAGCCGGGCCAAGCTCGCCCACTTCAGGGGCAAGACCCACCTTGCGCAGCTTTTCAATCGCCACCTCTTTGGCCGCCTTGCGGTTCATGCGCTGGCCCTGGATGAGGCCGAAGGCGACATTTTCCCACACGGTAATCGAGTCAAACAAGGCCGCGCCCTGAAACAGCATTCCAAAAGAACTCAGGAATGCCCGCCGGTCAGCGCTGGTGAATTGCGCCATGTCGCGGCCATCTATGCTGATGGTGCCGCTATCGGGCGTCATGAGGCCAAGGATGCATTTCAGCATCACCGATTTGCCCGAGCCGGACCCGCCGATCACCACCAGCGATTTGCCGGATGGAACCTCAAGATCAATGCCGTTCAGCACATGGTTGGAGCCGAAGCTCTTGGTAACATTCTCAAGCCTGATTTTGGGTGTCTGGGTCATGGAAGACGGGCTCACGAGGAAAAAATCAGTGAGGTGAGAAGATAGTTGGCGGCCAGAATGAGGATTGAAGCGCCCACCACCGCATTGGTTGTGGCGCGGCCCACCCCTTGCGCGCCGCCGCGGCTGTTATAGCCGTGAAAGCAGCCCATGAAGGCGATGATAAAGCCGAATACGGCCGATTTGATCAGGCCCGATGTGACATCGCCCGTCTGGATAATATCCACCGTGTTGTTGATATAGCCGCCGGCATTGAAGCCCAGGGATTTGGTGCCGACAACAAAGCCGCCCAGAATACCGATTGTATCGGCGATCATCACCAGCAGCGGCAGGGTCAAAACGGCGGCGATAATGCGCGGGGAAACCAGATATTTGAACGGGTCGGTGGAAAGGGTGACCAGCGCATCGATCTGCTCGGTGACCCGCATGGTGCCCATCTCGGCCGCGATCGCAGCGCTCACCCGCCCGGCGACCATCAGCCCGGCCAGAACCGGCCCCAGCTCGCGCACAATGCCGATGGCGACGATTTGCGCCACAACGCTCTCGGCGTTGAAGCGCGAGCCTCCGATATAGATTTGCAGCGCCAGAACCCCGCCGGTGAAAAAGGCGGTCAGGCCGACCACGGGGAGCGAGTTGTAGCCGATGCGCATCATCTGGGCCAGGATCAGCCGCGGATAATAAGGCGGCAGCAGCCCGTGCAGAACGGCGTCTTTCAAAAACAGGGTGATACGGCCAACTTCACGTGCCATATCCATTGATGTGCGGCCGATAAGGGCAAACGGGTTCAAGATGATTTCCCCAGATTTGATCAGCTATCGATTCTGATCATTTAAGACTCACGACGTTCCGGAAACATAAACGCGGGCGTAGCGATTGCCAAGAGAGGTGAGGATTTCATAACCGATGGTTCCGGCATGGCGCGCCAGATCATCCACGCTGTTATGCTTGCCCACAAGCTCCACCCAGGCGCCGCGATGGGCGAGCGCTTCGGGGATGCCGGTCACATCGATGGTAATCAGGTCCATGGACACCCGCCCGACAAACGGCGCCGGGTGGCCGCTGATGCAGACATGGGCTCCCGCCTCTCCCGCCCGGCGCAAAATGCCGTCCGCATAGCCAACCGGCAAGGTGGCGATGCGCGAGGGCGCCTTGCAACGATAGGCCGCCCCGTAGCCGATGCTCTCCCCCGGTTTGACATCACGGATTTGTGCAATCTGCGCCTCAATGCTGACCACGGGCCGCATGGGGTTTGGCGCTCCGCTCACCGCCTCGCCGCCATAAAGGGCAATGCCGGGGCGCACCAGATCGAAGTGATAGGCATTGCCCAGAAAAATCCCGGCGGAATTGGCCAGCGAGGCCGGGGCGGTGGGCAGCAGGGCGCACAGCGTGTTGAACGCGGCCAATTGATCGGCGTTTTTATGATCGCCGGGATCATCGGCGCAGGCCAGATGGCTCATGACGAGCGAAACCCGGACAGGGGCGAGAAGCCCGGGCCGCGCGGCAAGTTCGCGAACCTGGCCCTCCTCCAGCCCCAGCCGGTTCATGCCGGTGTCAATATGGAGAGCCGCTTTTGGCGGGCTCCCGGTTGCGGCGCAGAATTTGCTCCATTCCCCGATCTCCTGCCGGTTTCCCAGAACCGGCCGCAGATCGTGGGCGGCGTAATCTTTTGCTGCGCCGGGCAGCAGCCCGTCGAGCACATAGATCATGGCGGAAGGCAGGAGACGGCGCAGCCTGACAGCTTCGCCCGGTGTCGCCACAAAGAAGGTTTTGCAACCCGCCCCGGCCAGCGCCGGTGCCGCCTGCTCCAGCCCGGTGCCGTAAGCATTGGCCTTGACCACCGCGGCGCATTGTGCCGGGGCGGCGCGCCGGGCCAGATCGGTGTAATTGGCGGCCAGCGCGCCAAGATCGATGGTGAGGCGCGCTCCGGTTTGCATTACTCAAAGCGCTCCGGCATATGCGATGAGGGGGCAAGGTCTGAAAAGCGCGTGACATCGGCCTGGAAATGCAGCTCGACCTTGCCGGTGGGGCCATGGCGCTGCTTGCCGATGATGAACTCGGCAATGCCCTCGACCTTGCTCATTTCATCCTGCCATTCAAAAAACTCCGGCGTGTTGAGCGCCGGCATGCGCCGCTCGACATAATATTCCTCGCGGAACACGAAGGCGACCACATCGGCGTCCTGCTCGATCGAGCCCGATTCGCGCAGGTCAGAAAGCTGCGGCCGCTTGTCGTCGCGGTTCTCGACCTGGCGTGAGAGCTGGGAGAGGGCGAGGATGGGCACATCAAGCTCTTTCGCCAGCGCCTTTAGCCGCTGGGTGATCTCGGAGACCTCCTGCACCCGTCCGTCCGCCGCCTTGCGCGCCGAGCCGCTGAGCAATTGCAGGTAATCTATAATGATCAGCCCCAGATTGCGCTGGCGCTTGAGCTTGCGGGCGCGCGCCGCGAGCTGGGCGATGGTAATGCCGCCGGTCTCGTCGATATAGAGGGGGAGCGATTGCAACTCCTGCGAGACGGAGACCAGCTTGTGATACTCGGCCTCGGTGATCTTGCCGCGGCGGATTTTGCCCGAGGACACCCCGGCCTGCTCGGCGATAATGCGGGTGGCGAGCTGCTCGGCCGACATCTCCAGCGAGAAAAACCCGACCACCGCGCCGTCAAGAGTTTTGTGGCTGCCATCAGGCAGGGTTTCGGCGCGGTAATTGCGCGCCACATGAAAGGCGATATTGGTTGCCAGCGCCGTTTTGCCCATGGAGGGGCGTCCGGCGAGGATGATCAGGTCGGAAGCCTGCAATCCGCCCATTTTTTCATCAATGCTGGAAAGGCCGCAGGATATGCCCGACAAGCCCCCGTCGCGCTCATAGGCGGCCCCCGCCATGTCAATCGCATCGGTGAGCGCTTTGGAAAATTTTTGGAAATCACCGCCATATTTGCCCTTTTCCGCCAGATCGTAGAGCCGCTGTTCGGCATCCTCGATCTGGTCCGAAGGCAGCAACTCCGGCGGTGCGTCATAGGCGGTATTAACCAGATCCTCGCCGATGAGGATAAGATTGCGCCGTGTCGCCAGATCATAAACCGTGCGGGCGTAATCCTCCGCATTGATCACCGCGGTCGCCGAGGCCGCCAGCCGCGCCAGATATTGCGCGCCGCCGATATCGGCAAGACTCTCGTCATGTTCAAAATAGGTTTTCAGCGTCACCGGCGAGGCAAGCTTGCCCATGCCGATAATCTGCACCAGCGCTTCAAAGATACGCCCGTGCACCGGCTCGAAAAAATGTTCCGGCACCAGAAAGGCCGAAACCCGGTCAAAAGCGGCGTTATTGACCAGTATTGCTCCCAAAAGCGCCTGTTCCGCCTCGATATTGTTCGGAGCCTCGCGGAAGGGCAATTCCTCGTCATCCATGCCGGGCAGATCGAGGGTGGGGGCTATGAAGGCTTGATCGCTCATGAATGCAGTATAGCCGGATTGCGATTCGCGGGGCAAAACATAAGAACTTACTACCGTTTTCCACAGGAAAAAAAAGGCGGGGGAAAATACCCCGCCTTTTTACAATTTTTATCCCCGCCTGTCCGCAACGGCGAAAATGCAGGATGAAAAGCGTAAAAGACTAGCTGTCCTTGTCTTCGGCCTCGGCCTCGGCCTCTTCGGCGTTATCTTCTGAAGTCTCTTCATCTGAAAGCGCCTCCTCAGCATGGCGGGCGGCGTCTTCATCTTCAAACATCGCCCCGGCTTCACCGGAATCATATCTGTCTTCATCATCGAACTGGTCGATGGTGACATCCTCGCCCCTGGCCTGACGTTCGGCTTCTTCTTCGGTGCGCGCCACATTGACGATCACGGATGAAGAAACCTCCGGGTGCAGAACGATGCGCACATCATGCAGGCCCAAAACCTTGATCGGGTGCTCCAGAACAACCTGGCCTCGATTGGCGGTGAAGCCGCCTTCTGTCAGGAGGATGGCGATATCGCGGGTGTTCACCGAGCCGTAAAGCTGGCCCGAATCACCGGCCTGACGGATGGCGATGAAGCTCTGGCCGTCGAGTTTTTCCGCCACCTGCTGCGCTTCGCTCTTGCGCTCGAGATTTTGCGCCTCAAGCTGGGCGCGCTGATTCTCAAAAAAGGCCAGATTGGCCTTGTTTGAGCGCAGGGCCTTGCCCTGGGGCAGCAAAAAGTTACGGGCAAAACCGGGCTTGACCGAAACAACGTCGCCCATCTGACCCAGTTTTTCGATGCGTTCTAGCAAAATTACTTCCATGGGATCATTCCTTATCTTGCCCGTCTACTTCAGCAAATAGGGCAGAAGGCCCAGAAAGCGGGCGCGTTTGATGGCTTTTGCCAGCTCGCGCTGTTTCTTGGCGGAAACTGCCGTTATCCGGCTTGGCACAATCTTGCCGCGTTCGGATACATAGCGCTGCAGGAGCCGGACATCCTTATAGTCAATCTTCGGCGAGTTGTCGCTTGAGAAGGGGCAGGTTTTCCGGCGGCGGAAAAAGGGCCTGCGGGCCGGTGCGCCTTGGGTGCTCATGATGCGGTCTCCTCGGTTCTGGGGGCAGGTCTGTTGTCGGGGCGCGGTCCCCGGTCACCGCGCGGCGGACCATCACCGCGCGGGCCGCGCGGGCGCCGGTCATCGCGGTCGCGCTTGCGCATCATCGCCGAAGGCTCATCTTCATGCGCCTCCACTTTAATGGTCAGGAAACGCAAGACATCATCATTGAGACGCATGAGGCGTTCCATCTCCGCCACTGCCGCATGGGGCGCGTCGATATTCATCAGCGAATAATGTGCCTTGCGGTTTTTCTTGATACGGTAGGCGATGGGTTTAAGGCCCCAGTATTCGGCTTTGCCGACCGAGCCGCCGCCTTCTTCGATAATGGATTTGAGATTTTCGGTCAGGGCCTCCACCTGCTGGGTAGAGATATCCTGACGCGCCATGAATATATGCTCATACAAGGGCATGAGACGAGCCTTTCTTTATCGTTGTTGGTCAACTTGCCGGGACGGCAAGTTGATCCGCAAGCCACCCCGGCGCAAAGCCCCTCTCAGGACCCAAAAGGCCCGAAACAGGAACACCAAAAGAGCGAAGACACGGGAAGATCAAGGCGAGCCTGAATAACTGTTTTGACAAACAGCCTTCCGTTCAGCCTTCAGCCGGAGCCTGAACTTGCAAGCCGCGACTTATACGCAATAATCGCCCCTCTGCAAGGGGAAAACCGCATTTTGCGCCTATTTTGGCATAATCATCGGCAAATTCTTGTCTTTGGCCCATTCAATAATTGAGGCGTCATAGAGCCGTGCCTTTTTATTGCCCAGCAATTCGGAGGCGACAAACCAGCTCAGCGAGGCCCTGTGGCCGGTATGGCAATACAGGATTTCATCGCCCGAAAGCGGAACCCCGGCCTGTTTGAAAAGCTGTTTTAACTTCTCTGTACCATATAGTTTTCCGGTGTTCATGTCGAACAGTGAGGAATGGGGAAGCAGTATAGAACCGGGAATTCTTCCCGGGCGGTCACCGCGCCCGGCGCGCTTTCCGGTATATTCATCGGGCGTGCGCGCATCGACAAGCGTGATTTTGGCCTTAATGGCTTTCAGCACATCTTCCTTGGTGGCGGCAAATCCGGCTTGCGGACTGGCTTTGTAAACTTTTGGCTCCGGGGTAAACTTCCCTCTGGCGAGCGGATTATTCAGCCGGACCGCATAGTTGATCAGCCCGCCGTCAAGGATGGAGACATCCTTGTGCCCCAGCGCCTTGAAGGTCCAGTAGATACGCGTCGCGACCGCCATATCGCCGGGCGTCTGGCCGATGGGGGTAAGGACGACATGGGTTTTGTTGTCAATGCCAAGCGCGCCAACAAGTTTTTCAAGATAAGCCGCCGGCGGCATCATCTGCGGCGTCCCGTTCGGGCCGCGAACCCGCCATGAGCGGTAATCGGTGCTCACCGCCCCGGGAAGATGGGCGCGCGGAAACCCGCTTGGTCCCTGCAAATCGACAAAAACAATCCCCGGCTTGCCAAGATTGGCCTTGACCCAGGCCGCATCCACCAAAGGTGTTGCGGCAAAAGCGGTTGACGCCAGAAAAAAAACGCCAAAAACGGCGCTCAATACAGTTGTAAGAATACGCATGATAAATTCCACGGGTTAAGTTGAGTTGCCCCCACATAGCCCAAATCCGGGCGCGGATAAATGCCCCTGGCTTCAACTTTACGCGAACGCGTCAAAGGGTCGCTTTTTCTTGCATGCTTGACTTGAGATGTTCATACATTATGTCTGGCTCAAAACCGAGGCTCACCCCGGCAGGAGAAACAAAAACATGAGTACGGCATTTATCTTTCCCGGTCAGGGCAGCCAGCATATCGGCATGGGCGCGGAACTGGCCAAGGCCTTTGCCTGCGCCCGTGAGGTGTTCGAGGAGGTCGATGATGCGCTGGACCAGAAGCTCTCCGCCATCATGTGGGGCGATGATCCCGAGGCACTGACCCTGACCCAAAACGCCCAGCCGGCTTTAATGGCAGTTTCCATGGCGGTGGTGCGCGTGCTTGCAAATGAGGCCGGGGTAAAGATCTCGGAACGGGCCGCCTTTGTCGCCGGTCATTCGCTGGGCGAGTATTCCGCCCTTGCCGCCGCCGGGGTGTTTAGCCTTGCCGATACGGCCCGTCTGCTCAGGCTCAGGGGCGAGGCCATGCAAAGGGCGGTCCCTGTCGGCGAGGGGGCGATGGCGGCGCTTCTGGGGCTTGATCTGGCAAAAGCCAGGGAGGTGGCGCAAAACGCCGCCGGGGATGATGTTTGCGAGATTGCCAATGACAACGCGCCGGGTCAGGTGGTGATTTCGGGCCATAAACCGGCCATAGACCGGGCGCTCGAAATTGCAAAGACCGCAGGCGCCCGCCGCGCGATTTTATTGCCCGTAAGCGCGCCGTTCCATTGCTCCTTGATGGAGCCCGCCGCCCGGACCATGGCCGGGGCGCTTGGCAAAACCGCAATGAGCAAGCCTTCGGTCCCTCTGATCGCCAATGTCAGCGCCAGGGCCGTGCGCGATCCCGGCGCCATCCGCGAAGGGCTGGTTGAACAGGTCACCGGAACCGTGCGCTGGAGCGAATCGGTAAGTTATCTGGCGAATGAAGGCGTGGACACGCTGGTGGAACTGGGCGCAGGCAAGGTCCTCACCGGTCTGGCGCGGCGCATCAACCGTGACCTGAAAGCCAGCGCTATCGCCGCCCCGGCCGATATCGAAGCCTTTCTGGCCGCCGGTTGAGCCGCGGTGGTGGCAATGAAAAGGCAAAAGGGCCCCGGACGAGGCGTAACTGGGGACTGGCGCCACTGCGGCGTGCTTTGCTGCGCGAAACTGAACCCGAACAGCCCCGCGGGAGCGGAGTGAAAAAAGGAACCAGACATGTTTGATATGAGCGGAAAAACAGCCCTGATCACCGGCGCATCCGGCGGCATTGGCGGCGCGATCGCCGCCACCTTGCACGGCGCGGGCGCGGCGGTTGCGCTTTCGGGAACCCGCCGCGGGGCCTTGCAGGAACTGGCCGACAAGCTGGGCGGACGCGCCCATATTCTCCCTTGCGACCTGAGTGACAGTGAGGCGGTCAAGGCCCTGGCCGGACAGGCCGAAGCTGCCATGGGCAGCCTTGATATTCTGGTCAACAATGCCGGCCTGACCCGTGATGGTCTGTTCATGCGCATGAAGGACGAGGACTGGGATATGGTGCTGAACGTAAATTTAAGCGCCGCCTTCAGGCTCTCGCGCGCGGTTTTGAAGGGGATGATGAAGCGCCGCTGGGGCCGCATTATCGGCATCACCTCGATTGTCGGCGTTACCGGCAATCCGGGGCAGGGCAATTACGCCGCCGCCAAGGCCGGGATGATCGGCATGACCAAATCCCTTGCCCAGGAGGTGGCCTCGCGCAACATTACCGCCAATTGCATCGCGCCGGGTTTTATCGCCACGCCGATGACCCAGGCGCTGAACGAGAAGCAGCGCGGGGCGATTATTGCCAATGTTCCGGCAAGACGTCTGGGCTCGCCCGGCGACATTGCCGCCGCGGCGCTGTATCTGGCCAGTGAGGAGGCCGGCTATGTAACCGGTCAGACCCTGCATGTGAATGGCGGGCTGGCAATGATCTGAGGTCAGGGCCGCTGCGTGCGCGCAGGCTCTTTGCGGAGAAAAAAGAGCATTTACGGGTGCTGGTCAACGCAAATAAAGTATGATAGGAAACCCACAATCGGAAAAACATGAGCAGGTCTGGATATATATATCTTCGGCCAGGGTATCACCGGTTAAAGTAAATTCGGCCAATGAGGGTCATTTAGTTTGCACAACATTCCTTAAAAGCAAAAGGGTAGAACACATGAGCGATATTGCAGATCGTGTAAAGAAAATTGTCGAAGAGCATCTTGGTGTCGAGAGTGACAAGATCGTGGAAGGCGCAAGCTTCATTGATGATCTTGGTGCCGACAGCCTCGATACGGTTGAACTGGTGATGGCGTTTGAAGAGGAATTCGGTTGTGAAATTCCCGATGACGCTGCCGAGACCATCCTGACGGTTGGCGATGCCGTCAAATTCCTTGAGAGCGTATCAACTTAAAACCCGTTGAAAAAATGCGTAAAACTGGTTTGCTATAGATAAAGCCTGCCCGTCAGGGGCAGGTTGCATGAAAGGCGTCAAATGAGGCGTGTCGTCGTTACAGGGCTGGGGCTTCTGACGCCTTTGGGCTGCGGTGTCGGGAAAACCTGGTCGCGTCTTATCGCGGGCCATTCCGGGATTGATCATATCAAATCAATTGATGTTTCTGATCTCAAAGCGCGCATCGGTGGTGAAATCCCGCTTGGCGATGGATCGGACGGCACCTTTGCGCCCGATGACTGGATGCCTTTGAAGGAACGCCGGCGAGTGGATGATTTCATTCTCTACGCCATGTGCGCCTCGGCCCAGGCGCTGGAAGATTCCGGCTGGGCGGCGGACAGCTACGAAAAGCAGATTCGCTCCGGCGTCCTCATTGGTTCGGGGATTGGCGGCCTGCAAGGCATTGAAAAAGCCTCGCTTGAGCTTCGCGACAAGGGACCGCGGCGCATCAATCCGTTCTTTATTCCCGGCCGGCTGATTAATCTGGCCTCTGGTTATGTCTCCATCCGCTATGGCCTCAAGGGTCCCAATCATTCGGTTGTCACGGCGTGTTCAACCGGCGCGCACGCGATTGGCGATGCGGCCAGGCTGATCGCGCTTGATGACGCCGATATCATGGTCGCCGGCGGCGCCGAATCGCCGATCTGCCGTATCGGCATTGCCGGATTTGCCGCCGCGCGGGCGCTTTCCACCGGGTATAATGATGATCCGGCCCGCGCCTCGCGTCCCTGGGATGAGGGACGGGACGGCTTTGTCATGGGCGAAGGGGCCGGCATTGTCGTGCTTGAAGAGCTGGAACACGCAAAAGCGCGCGGCGCCAAAATCTATGCCGAAGTCGTCGGCTATGGCCTTTCGGGCGATGCCTATCACATCACCGCGCCGGCGGCCGATGGCGATGGCGGTTTCCGCTCCATGCAGGCGGCGATAAAACGCGCCGGAATGACCCCGGCGGATATCGATTATGTCAACGCCCACGGCACCTCAACCCCGCTCGGCGACGAGATCGAACTGGGCGCGGTGTCAAGATTGTTCGGCGCGGCGGCGCAGGGTCTGCTGATGTCCTCGACCAAATCCTCGATCGGCCATTTGCTGGGCGCGGCAGGGGCGGTTGAGGCGATATTCTCGGTTCTGGCCATCCATACGGGCGAGGTTCCGCCAACCCTTAATCTGGATAATCCTTCGGTGGAGACTCCCATCGATCTGATCGCGAAAAAAGCAATAAAACGTGAAATCAACACAGTTTTGTCAAACTCTTTTGGTTTCGGTGGAACGAATGCGTCTCTCGTTCTCTCTCGCGCAAAGCTGTAATCCGCAATATGTAAACGGGAGCGCAAATGGGGTCAGCGGAACATTCTGACAGACTTGCCTCGCATGGTAACCGCATGCCCAAAAGTCCGGCCAGGGCGCTGGAGCCCGAACCGGCCCCCACGCAACCGATATCCGGGAAAGGTGAAAATTTCATGGCGCCGCGTTCCGCCCGCATCCGTTTTTCAGCCTTTGTGAATGTTCTTGGCGCTTTGTTCATGCTCGGGGTTCTGGCCGGCGCCGCCGCTCTGTTCTATGGCAAATACCGCTTTGAAGAGCCCGGACCACTGACCAAATCCGTATCAATTACGGTTAAACCCGGCATGGGGGTGAGCGCGATTGCCCGGCTGCTGGAAAAAAACGGCGTTATTGAAAATACTTATATTTTCCGGGGCGGCGTGATTTTGCATGATTCCTCGATCAGGCTAAAAGCCGGTGAATATGCCTTTGAACCTGGGATTTCCATGCGCCGCGCCATGGAAAAAATGGCGGCGGGACAATCCTTGCTGCACAAGCTGACAATCCCCGAAGGGCTGACGACGCAGCAGATCCTGGCCCGGATCAAGGCCAACCCGGTTCTGATCGGCGAAATGCCGCCAAACCCCGGCGAAGGCAAACTGCTTCCCGAGACCTACAGCTTCACCCGCGGTCTCAGCCGCAAAACTTTTATCAACAGCATGGCGGCGGCGCAAAAGCGCCTGCTTGACCGGTTATGGCCGGTGCGCGCCGCCAATCTGCCATTCAAAACCCGCGAAGAGGCCCTGATTCTGGCCTCGATCGTCGAGAAGGAAACCGGCAAGGTTTCCGAGCGCCCCCATATTGCCGGGGTTTTCATCAACCGGTTGAACAAGGGCATGCGGTTGCAATCCGACCCGACGATAATTTACGGTCTGGTGCGCGGCAAGGGGACTCTGGGGCGCTCCATAAGACTGAGCGATATCGTCAGGCCGACCGCCTACAACACCTATATCATCAAGGGCCTCCCCCCCGGTCCGATCGCCAATCCCGGCGAAGCGGCCATCAAGGCGGTTTTGCAGCCCATGCAGACGAAGGATTTGTTTTTTGTCGCCGATGGCACCGGCGGACATGCCTTTGCCGAAACGCTTAAAAAACATAACGCCAATGTTGCCAGATGGCGCAAAGTCGAGCGCGCCCGGCGCGCTGCCGCCAAAAAAGCTCTGGCAGCCCCCAAAACCACATCGCCAACTCCCTCTGATACTGCGAAAGACAAGCCATGACCCTTCGCTCCATGACAGGATTTGCCCGTTCCGATGGCGAGAAGGAAGATTGCATCTGGCACTGGGAATTGCGCAGTGTCAACGGGCGCTCGCTTGATATCCGCCTGCGTCTGCCGCAAGGTTTTGAAGCGATTGAAAAAGAGGTCCGCGCCCTTGCCGCGCGCTATCTGCGCCGCGGCAATTGCCAGATCAGCCTGAATGTGAACCGTTCCTCCGCTTCAGGGGAAATCCGCGTCAATGAAGCGGTTTTAAAGCAGGTGATCGCTGCCATGGGCAAAATCTCCGCCGCCATGACGACAGCCCCGCCTTCCGCCGAGGCGGTTCTGGCCTTGAAAGGCGTCCTTGAATATGCCGAAATCGAGCCTGATGAAAATGCGCTCAAAGCCCGCAACAGCGCCATTTTGATCTCATTCGAAGAGGCTTTGAAAAACCTTGACCAGATGCGCGCCGTTGAGGGGCGAAATCTTGGCGGGGTGATTTCCAGCCAGCTCGATGAAATTGAAAACCTGACCCGCATGGCCGAAAAATCTCCGGCGCGCCAGGCCGATGTGATCAGGGCGAGGCTGAAAGATCAGGTGGCGCGACTGACGCAAATTTCATCCGAGTTTGATGAAAGCCGCCTGCATCAGGAAGCCGCCCTGCTGGCGGCAAAAGCTGATATCCGCGAGGAGCTTGACCGCCTTTTCGCCCATGTTGCCGCCGCCCGTACGCTTTTGCAGGCCGGCGGGCCGGTTGGCCGCAAACTCGATTTTCTCACTCAGGAGTTTAACCGCGAAGCCAACACCTTGTGCTCAAAATCCAATGATGCGGATCTCACGGGCACGGGGCTGAAAATGAAGGCTGTGATCGATCAGGTCCGCGAGCAGGTTCAGAATCTGGAATAGGAAAGCCTGGTAATGTCGAAAATTCACCGCCGGGGGCTCATGCTGGTCCTCTCCTCGCCATCAGGGGCGGGAAAATCCACCCTCTCGCGCCATCTGCTTGAGAATGATCCCGGTATTGACATGTCGGTCTCTGTCACCACGCGCAAGCCCCGCCCCGGCGAGACCCATGGCAAGGAATACTACTTCATCACCAGGGAGGAATTTGACCTTATGGCGAAGCGCGGCGAGCTGCTGGAATTCGCCACCGTTTTCGGCAATTCTTACGGCACGCCGCGCGCCGCTGTCGAAAAAGCTCTCGGCGCCGGCCGTGATATTCTGTTTGATATTGACTGGCAGGGCACCCAGCAGCTCATGGGCAATGCCGGCGAGGACCTTGTGCGCGTCTTTATCCTGCCGCCCTCGGCCGGCGAGCTGGCGGCGCGTTTGCACCGGCGCGCGGAAGATTCAGAAGAGGTTATCGCCGGGCGTATGGCCGAGGCGGCGTCGGAAATCAGCCATTGGGCCGAATATGATTATGTCTTTATCAATGACGATCTTGAAGCCTCGCACAAGGCTATAGCCAATATTCTCGCCGCCGAACGTCTCAAGCGCAGCCGCCAGACCGGACTTGCCGAGTTTGTCCGCGAATTGCAGGCCGATCTGTAAAAACAGGTCATCCGGGTTCAAATTGCTGTGATAATCCGGTACGGCATGAATTATTTTAAAGTTAATCATTGACTATAATCATTCAAATTTCTTAGAATCATACTAACCCTTATTTGTGTTCCAACTGAAGCGAGGCTGTTACTGATGACAATTGCTGTACAGCAGGCCTTGGAATTTGCCGGTAAACTTCAGGAGACAGCAGAATCCGGCAAGGCTGTGGATGCTTTTACTGACTATTCGCGATTTTATGGTTTTAAGAGTTTTATCGTCTGCTCTTACCGCCGCAGCAAGAGCGCGCCTGAACCCCTGGCCATCGCCAAAACCTGGCCTAAAGCCTGGTGCAAGCGCTACCTTGAGCGTGGATATTACAAGCAGGATCCGATTCAGAAATACGGCAAGGCGCACCAGCAGGAAGTTTTCAACTGGGAGGATGTTCTGAGCGGTTTGCAAAACAAATCGCACTCACATATTATTTTTTCCGAGCGCAGTTATTTTGGCCTTCAACACGGTTACACGATCCCCCTGACCTTTCCCAATGGCGATTACGCCTCGGTTCAGTTGGGAAGCAATACCAGGATTGATCTGGGCCCGAAGGATAAAAGCGTTCTCACTCTGGCAAGCCGTTTCCTGACCGATATTCTGCGCACCGAGGCTTACGGCGCAACCGGGCCGGTTGTTGAGGCCTTAAACGCCAATGAGCGCGAGGTTCTGCTCTGGGCCGCCCATGGCAAAACCACCTGGGAGACCTCTGAAATCCTGAATATCGCCGAGCGCACCGTCATCTGTCATATGGAAAGCGCCCGCCGCAAGCTGGGTGCAGCCAATCCCACCCATACGATTGCGCTGGCTTTGCGCAACGGCCAGATTGTTATTTAAAATTCAATATCCTTGCCGGATATCAACAAGGTCCTCCAGCGCCTTGCCCGCTTCAAAACGCCGGATTTGCTCCAAAATCCGCGAACAGATGGCCTCCGGCGCGCTGGGCGCGGCGTTATGCGGGGTTATGCTGACCCGTTCATGCGCCCATAACGGGCTTGCCTGCGGCAGGGGTTCGGTTTCAAAAACATCCAGCGTGGCCGCAAAAAGGGTCTCATCCTCAAGCGCCCTGAGGATATCGCGCTCCACCTGGCAGCCGCCGCGCCCGGCATTGATCAGCACCGGTCCCTTGCCAGCCCCGTCGCGGGCAAGGCGCGAGAACAGATCATAATCAAGTATTCCGGCCGTCTCCGGCGTCAACGGCAACAGGCAGACAAGAATATCAGTGCGGGCGAGAAACGCATCCAGATTATCCATCCCTGCAAAGCTTTCAATCCCTTCGACATCCTTCGCCCGGCGGCTCCAGCCGGCCACCTGAAAACCCATCATCTTCAGCTTCTTTGCCGCATCAAGCCCCAGAACCCCCAGCCCTAAAATGCCGACCCTGACCTCGCGGGCCGCCGGCTGGCCAAGCTCGCGCCATTCGTGCCGTGCCGCCAGCGCCTCATATTCGCGCAGCCTCCGGTGATGGCCGAGCACATGCAGAACGATATATTCGCTCATGCGGCTGGTCAGGTCCGGCTCGGTAATGCGCGCAACCGGTACATGAGGCGGGAGCGTATCAAGGCCAAGCAGATGATCAACCCCGGCCCCGAGCGAGAAAATCACTTTCAGATTGGGCAGGTTTAAAAGCATTTCGCGCCTTGGCCGCCACAGCAGGGCATATTCGATATCGTCGCGCCCGGCCAGATCAGGCCAGAGGCGGATATCAAGACCGGGTGAAAGCTTGCGGAGCGCCTGCAGCCAGATATCAACCGGCCAGTTCTCGGCATGGAAAAATATCGCCATCAGCTTTCCAGTTTCTGCCCCTTGGCGAGGGAAAAACCACGCAAAAAATCCGCGCCGCGCATCGGTTTCTTGCCCGCTCTCTGGACCACGTCAAGCCGCACCGCATCCTCGCCGCAGGCAATGGTGAGCTGATCGTCCAGCACAAGCCCCGGCGCGCCGCTGCCCTTGGCGCGCGATGAGCGCAAAACCTTGATGCGCTCGCCCCTGGCCGCAAACCAGGCGCCGGGAAAAGGTGCAAGGCCGCGGATATGATTGTGAATTTCGGCCCCGCTTCGCCGCCAGTCGATGCGCGCTTCGGCCTTGGAGATTTTGGCGGCGTAACACACCCCCTTTTGCGGCTGCGGCCGGGTGCTCAGATTGCCGCTGGCGATATGGGC
Source organism: Alphaproteobacteria bacterium (assembly GCA_024275895.1). GTDB lineage: Bacteria > Pseudomonadota > Alphaproteobacteria > Rhizobiales > BM303 > BM303. Next base: position 15,902 of record JAJRYE010000021.1, read on the forward strand.
CAGAACTTCCGTGATCGCTTCGCCGCCGCTTTTGGCCAGCGCGTCATGCAATTCGGCCGCATTCATATCCGGGCCGATGGGCAAAGGGTCTACCCAGCAGATATTCCCCGTATCAAGCCCCTCATCCATCGCCATGATGGTAATGCCGCTCATCTCGTCCCCGGCCATGATCGCCCGCTGGATGGGGGCCGCCCCGCGCCAGCGCGGCAATAACGAGGCGTGGATATTAAAACAGCCAAGACGCGGCGCCTCCAGAATGGCTTTGGGCAGAATCAGCCCATAGGCCACAACCACCGCCGCATCGGCCTTTAAGGCTGCAAAGGCATTGATATCCTCACTATCCTTGAAATTTTGCGGTGTGCGCACGGCAAGATCATGCCGCAGGGCAAATTCATGCACCTTCGAGCGCCGCGCCTTCATGCCCCGTCCGGCGGCGCGCGGCGGCTGGGTATAGACACAGACGATTTCGTTCCTGGCGCTCATCAGGGCGGCCAGCGCCGGTACGCTGAAATCGGGAGTCCCCATAAAAATCAAACGCATGAAGAAGCCTTTATGCTCGGTGGAGGATCAGGCCGCACCTTTGCGGCGCAATTTGAGTTCCTTGGTGAATTTGCGGATAATCCGGTCGCGTTTGAGCCTGGAGATATGATCGATGAACAGCGCCCCGTTGAGATGGTCGATCTCGTGCTGAACACAGGTCGCCAGCATGCCCTCGCATTCCAGCTCCTGTGGTTTTCCGTTGTAATCAAGATAGCGCACCGTACAGCTTTCCGGGCGCTCAACCGTTTCATAATATTCCGGAACCGAGAGACAGCCTTCCTCAAATTCATTAATCTCTTCCGAGGTCCAGATGATCTCGGGATTGACCATGAACAGGGGATTGCCGCTGTCTCCTTCCTCTTCCGGGTCCCTCTCGATATCCATCACGATGCATCTTTTGGCCACCCCGATCTGGATTGCCGCCAGCCCGATTCCCGGCGCGTCATACATGGTTTCCAGCATGTCATCGAGCAGTGCGCGCACCTCGCCATCCACCTGCTCGGCAGGTTTGCAAACTTCGCGCAGGCGCGGATCAGGAACCGTTAATATCTCTCGTATGGCCATGCGTTTCAGATAAGCGATTGACTGCAAAAGGTCAATGCATGCAAAATGTTCCTGTTTTGGTCTATACTGGGCAAAACGAATCAGTTCAAGGAAACCCGTTCCATGCAATCCGTTCTGTTTGAGATCAACGGCCGCGCTATCTTGCTGGGCGAGTTTCTGGTTGCGGCAGTGGTAGCAGCGCTGTTTTTTATGTTTCTCATTGTTGTTCTGGTTCTGCGCGGCCAGAGCGCGCGCCGGCGCGAAGCCATGGCCCGGAGCATTCGCGCCGCCGAGTTGGAGATGCAAATCTCGCGCATGATGCAGGCCCAGTCCGAGCAGGTCGGGCGCATATCGGAACTGGGAATTTCTGCCCAGGCGCGCGAATCGGAGCTGGCCAGAACTCTCAATGAGCGTCTTGATCAGGTCACGATGCGCCTAGGCCAGAGCGTAGAGGCCAGCACCAAGACAACCTCCGACAGCTTAAGCGCCCTGCAAGAGCGCCTTGCGGTGATTGACGCAGCGCAAAAGAACATCACCGAACTGTCGGGGCAGGTGGTCTCCTTGCAGTATATCCTCTCCGATAAACAATCGCGCGGCGCCTTCGGCCAGGGGCGCATGGAAACCATCATTGCCGATGGCCTGCCCTCCGATTCTTATGACTTCCAGCCCACCTTGTCCAACGGCAAACGCCCCGATTGCCTCATCCGCCTGCCCAACACATCCCGTGCCATCGTGGTGGACGCCAAATTCCCGCTGGAAGCCTTCTCGGCGCTGCAAGAGGCCCATGAAGCCGCCTCCATAAAAGAGGCCGCCGCCCGCATCCGCGCCGATATGGCCAAACATATCAGCGATATTTCGAGCAAATATTTTCTCCCCGGCGAAACCCAGGACATGGCGATCATGTTCGTGCCGTCCGAATCCATCTACGCCACCCTTTATGAAAGCTTTGAAGGCGTAATCCAGAAAGCCTACCGCGCCCGCATCATCATCGTTTCGCCCAACATGCTGATGCTCGCGGTGCACACCATGCAGGCGGTCCTCAAAGACGCCCGCATGCGCGAGCAGGCCCATCTCATCCAGATCGAGGTGGTGCGCCTGATGCAGGATGTCCACCGCCTCAAAACCCGCGTCTTCAACCTTGAAAAACATTTTGCCCAGGCCAATGCCGATATCGACCAGATCCTGATCTCCGCCGATAAAATCACCAACCGGGGACGAAAAATCGAAAATGTCGAACTGGCCGAAGACGCCGAAGAGGCCATCGCCGCCGATACCGGCGGGCCGAAACTGGTGGCGGGGGAGTAAACCCGTTTACCCCGTCACCACTCCCGTCTCCCTTATTCATCATTCCCGCCCCCTTCATTCGTCATTCCCGCGAAGGCGGGAATCCAGAAAGGGCGGTCAAAATTCGCGGATAATTCAGTTTGGACGCCTGCCTCCGCGGGAGTAACGGGGTTATTTCAAGCCTTCCAACGGGAAAAACTCCTTGATCCTCGTTATTCCGGCTTTCGTCGGAATAACGAGACCATATCGTGCCTCTACAGCTCCCGCCGCGATTTCATCGCCGCCGCCAATGTGCCTTCATCAAGATAATCCAGCTCGCCGCCCACCGGCACGCCGTGGGCGAGGCGGGTTACTCTGATATCGAGATGCTCGCAGCGGTCCATGATGTAATGCGCTGTGGCCTGGCCATCGACGGTGGCGTTCATGGCCAGCACAATCTCGCTCACCTGCGGCGCGGCGGCGCGGGTAATGAGGCGGGCGATATTGAGCTCTTCAGGCCCCACCCCGTCGAGCGCAGAGAGAACCCCGCCCAGCACATGATAGCGGCCCCTGACCGCCACGGCGCGCTCCATCGCCCACAGATCGGAGACATCCTCCACCACGCAGATAAGCCCGTCCTCGCGCCGCGTATCGGCACAAATGGCGCAGGGGTTACTGACATCGATATTGCCGCATGTCCCGCATTCGACAATTTTCGCCGCCGCCTCGGCCATGGCGCCGGCCAGCGGGACTAGCAGGGTTTCCTTCTTGCGGATAAGATGCAGCCCGGCGCGGCGCGCCGAGCGCGGCCCCAGCCCCGGCAGGCGCGCCAGAAGCTGGATCAGGCGCTCAATCTCGGGCCCGGTAATGCGTGTGCTCATGGCGTGCTTTCATCTTTGTGCTCTGCCGCCGGGGCGGTTTTATATCGCTCGCGGCTACTCCTCGCTATCGCCCGGGCCTGCGCGGGCGCGGCGCAGTTGCTCCGGGCCGCAGTCGCGGCCGTGGGCGTGTGGCCCCTCTGGTTTTGCGCTATCCCTCCCTCCCGCTCACTCTCACCGCCACCCTTTACCAAATGGCTGGGGGGTGTGGGGAGGGGGGAGCGGGAGGCCTGGTGGATACAAAAGAGAGTGTGAGGCCCGGAAAATCTTTAAAATCCCATCCCCGGCGGCAGGCTGAGGCCTCCGGTGACCTCTTTCATTTTCTCCGCCATCGCCGCCTCGAGCTTGGCCTTGGCGTCATTATGGGCGGCGATGATGAGGTCTTCCAGAATTTCACCTTCGCCGGGTTGAAGCAGGCTTTCATCAATCTTGAGCCCGCGCATCTCCCCCTTGCCGTTCAGGGTCACGGTGACCATTCCCGCGCCCGAGCTTCCTGTCACCTCCATCTGCGCCATACTATCCTGCATCGCTGACATCTTGCTTTGCATTTCCTGCGCCTGTTTCATCAGGCTGGCAAAATTTTTCATGCACTGGTCTCCGTTTGGGGGGAAATATCGCTTCGCTCATCTTGTTCCGCCCGCTCGCGCATGGCGGTAATTTTCGCGCCGGGGAAGGTCTCCATCACGGCTCTGACTTCCGGACGCGCAAGAAGTTCCTGTTTGCGCCGCGTTTCCTTTTCACGGCGCTTTTCTTCCAGCGTCTGGCCGGCTTTGCTGCGGGAGAGCACGACCACCCAGCGTTCGCCGGTCCAGCTTTGCAATTTTTGCGTCAACTCGCCGGGTAGATCACGCCTCGCCTCGTCGGAAAGCCGGATTTCCAGCCTTCCCGGCTCAAAGCTCACCAGCCTGACCTGACGCTCCAGCGCTGATTTCAGGCGCAGCTCGCGGTGCCTGCCCGCCAGCGCGACAATATCCTCAAACGAGGCGGGGACCGGGCTGTTTTGCACTTCATCGGGCGCTTCGGAGTTTTCCGGCGGCTGAACCGCCCGGGAGACCGGCGCACACCCTTGCTGTGCCCCTCGCATTGTCCCTGCCGTGCCCTGATTTGACGCCGCGCCGGAGGTCAGCTTGCGCACCAGTTCTTCCGGCGGCGGCATATCGGCTGCATAAGCCAGACGCACCAGCACCATATCGGCCGCCGCAAGCGGTTTGTCCGCCGCCTTGACCTCCGCCAGTCCCTTGATTGTCATCTGCCAGGCGCGCGCCAGAGCGCGCATGTCAATTCCCGCCGCCATCTCACGGCCGCGTTCAATCTCGGTCTGCGACATGGTGACATCCGCCGCCGCCGCATCGCCGGTGACTTTCAGCCGGGTGACGAAATGGATAAAATCCGCCATGTCCGAGAGCACCACCGCCGGGTCCGCGCCACTCTCATACTGCGCCTTGAGCTCGCCCAGGGCCTCGCTGGCGCGCCCGTGCATGACATGATCAAACAGCTCGATCACCCGCGCCCGGTCGGCAATGCCCAGCATATCGCGCAGATTGGTCCCCGAAACGCTCCCCCCTCCCAGCGCGATCGCCTGATCAAGCAGCGAAAGCCCGTCGCGGACCGAACCTTCAGCCGCCCGCGCAATCATCGCCAGTGCTTCATCCTCAACATTCACATCTTCTTTCTCCGCAATCGCCTTGAAATGCTCCACCAGCAGGGCGGCATCAATGCGCCGCAGATCAAAACGCTGGCAGCGCGAAAGCACCGTCACCGGAACTTTACGGATTTCGGTGGTGGCAAAGATGAACTTGACATGTTCGGGCGGCTCTTCAAGCGTTTTGAGCAGCCCGTTAAAAGCCGTCATGGAGAGCATATGCACTTCATCGATGATATAGACCTTGTAGCGCGCCGAAGCGGGTTTATATTTCACCGCCTCGATAATTTCCCTTATATCATCGATCCCGGTATGGGAGGCCGCGTCCATCTCCAGCACATCGATATGGCGCGATTCCATAATCGCCTCGCAATGCTCCCCCGGCGCGCTCATCTTCACTGTGGGGCCGCTGGTTCCGTCCGGGCCGGTATAGTTCAGCGCCCGGGCGAGAATGCGCGCCGTTGTGGTCTTGCCCACGCCGCGCACGCCGGTCAGCATAAAGGCCTGGGCGATGCGGCCTTGCTCGAATGCGTTGGTAAGGGTTCGCACCATGGCGTCCTGTCCGATCAGAGTGCTGAAATCCGCCGGGCGGTATTTGCGCGCCAGAACGCGGTATTCGGCTGAAGTCTCGCTCATCAAGCACCCTGAAAGTCGGTCGCAAAAGGTGAGAGGCTGGAAAAGACGACGAAGATCAAAACCTCGTTAGGGCTGCTTCCTTCCGGACCTGACCCGGTTGGCGAGTGATCAACCCGCCCCCAGCCTCTCGAAGCTCAGTATATCGGCAATTTGCATGCAAATGGCAATAAAAATTATCCCTGCCGTCTGGCGCTGGCTGCTTCAATGGCGGCACGCAGGGGACTGGCGGCATAAACGCCGAGGATGCGCACTTCGCTGGTGAAAAAATCCAGTTCCTCAAGAGCCAGACGCACCGGACGCTCATCCGGGTGGCCGATGATATCGGCATAGAACTGGGTGGCGGAGAAAGAGCCTTCAATCTGGTAGGATTCCAGCTTGGTCATATTCACCCCGTTGGTGGCGAAACCGCCAAGCGCCTTGTAGAGCGCGGCGGGCACATTGCGCACCCGGAACACAAAGCTGGTCACTACCGGGCCGTTGCCAGGTTCGGCCCGCGCCGGATCCCGGGACAGGATCAGAAACCGGGTCGTGTTGTGGTCCTCATCCTCCATGTTGCGCCGCAGGATATTGAGGCCGTAAACCTCCGCCGCCAGCTCGCTGGCGATCGCCGCCCGGTGCGGGCTTTGCTCTTTTGCAACCTGCATCGCCGCCCCGGCGGTATCGGCCACCACCACGGGTGCGATATGCATCTCACGCATGGTTTTGCGGCACTGGCCAAGCGCCATCGGGTGCGAGAGCGCCTGAGTGACCGTATCCAGCGAAACTCCGGGCAGGGCCATGAGATGATGATACACCCGCAAAAAATGTTCGCCGATAATGTAAAGTCCCGATTCGGGCAGCAGATGATGAATATCGGCAACCCGGCCGGCAAGGGTGTTTTCCATCGGGATCATGCCAAGGTCGGCCTCGCCGTTGCGAATGGCGGCGAGCGCGTCCTCGAATGTGGCGCAAGGGACCACCTCGCGTTCGGGATAGGCCTCGTGGCAGGCGATATGCGAATTGGCTCCGGGCTCCCCCTGAAATACGATTTTTTTATTCGTCGAGGTCATGAAGCGCCTTCTCCGCACGTTTTAAATCGGCCGGAGTATCCACGCCCGGCGGGAAAGTGTCAACGCAGGTCACATCGATGCGCATGCCCGCCTCCAGAGCCCGCAACTGTTCCAGTTTTTCACGCCGCTCAAGTTTTGAGGGCGCAAGGCCGACAAATCGTGCCAGCGCCGCGCGCCGCCAGACGTAAATGCCAATATGGTGAAACAGCGGTCCTTCGCCATAGGGCGCGGCGGCGCGGGTGAAATAGAGCGCCCGCGCCACGTCTCCCGGGCGCTCAAGCGCCGCGATCACCTTGACCACATTGGGGTCTCTCGCTTCCCGGCTGTCCTTAATCGGGCTGGCCAGCGTAGCGATATCGACGTCTTTTACACCCAGAGGTCCCGCCACCGCCCGGATGGCTTCGGGAGAAATCGTCGGTAAATCGCCCTGTAAATTGATGATTGTCTGATACCTGGCCTGCGGGTCGCAAATCTCCAGCGCTTCATGGATCCGGTCCGAGCCGCTTTGATGCTGCGTCCCGGTCATGATCGCCTCGCCGCCGCGCGCGCGCACCGTATCGAAGATTTCAGGCGAATCGGTTGCCACCGCAACCCGCCCCATCCGCGCCGCAACAGCGCGCCGCCAGACATGCACGATCATTGCCTCCCCGGCAATCCGCGCCAGCGGCTTGCCGGGGAGGCGGCTGGAGCCCATCCGCGCCGGGATGAGGATGATGGTATCTTGCGCCGTGTTCGGGTTCATATCTACTCCTGCTCCATTTCTCTACATGCCGCGCACAATTTTGTGAAAGGAAAAACGACATCCTTTCCTAATTCCCGCCCAGTTCTTATGATGGCGCAGGACAAAGGCAAGACAAATCAAGGAAACCGCAAGCGTGAAAAACTCTCCCCTGCATATTTTATTCTCTCTGGCGTTGATCATTCTCATTGCCGCACCGGCCATTGCGGCCAAAGCTGAGGAGGCGCCGGAATGGCGCACCGCCACCGCGCTGATCGGCAGCCCGCGAAACGGAGCCGGTTTCAAGCATTTCAAATATGTCAATGTGAAGGCGCCAAAAGGCGGCATCGCGCGGCTCTCCGATAACGGAACTTTTGACAATCTCAATTTTGTCATCCCCAAGGGCACAACCCCGATGGGGATCGGCCTGATTTATGATTCGCTGATGACCTCTTCGCTGGATGAAGTCTCCACCATGTATGGCCTCATTGCCGAGGCCTTGCGCTATCCGAAGGATTTTTCCTGGGTCAGTTTCCGCCTGCGCGCGGGGGCCCGGTGGCATGATGGCAAGCCGGTTACGGTTGAGGATGTGATCTGGTCATTTGAGAAACTGACCAAACTGAACCCGCAGCAGGGTTTTTATTACCGCCATGTCAAGGAGGCGAAGAAAACCGGAGAACGGGAAGTCACCTTTACCTTCAAGGTCAAGGGCAACCGTGAGCTGCCCCATATTGTCGGCCAGTTGATGATCCTGCCCAGACACTGGTGGGAGGGGGCGGATGCCAAGGGCAACGGGCGCGATATCGCCTCGGGCACCCTTGAACCGCCGCTGGGCTCTGGCCCCTACCGCATCAAATCGGTGGTTGCGGGCCGCTCCATCACCTATGAGCGGGTGAAGGGTTACTGGGCGCGGGATCTGAATGTCAATGTCGGCCAGCATAATTTCAACCGGATCCGCTATGAGTATTACCGCGACGGCGTGGTGCAGCTTGAAGCCTTCAAGGCGGATGAATTTGACTGGCGCGAGGAAAACACCGCCAAGAACTGGGCCACCGCCTATGATATCCCGGCGGTAAAAGACGGGCGGATCATCAAGGCGCTGTTTCCCGAGCGCGGCCGCGGGCTGATGGTCGGGTTTATTTTCAATCTGCGCCGCGAAAAATTCGCCGATCCACGCTTGCGCCAGGCTTTTAACTACGCCTTTAACTTTGAGGAAATGAACCGGACGATTTTTTTCAATCAGTACAAGCGACTCGGCTCCTATTTTTCCGGCACCGAACTGGCTTCAAAGGGGTTGCCCGGGGGCCGTGAGCTGGAAATTCTTGAAACCGTGCGCGGCGAAGTGCCCGAAGAGGTGTTTACAACGGAATATAAAAACCCGGTCTCGAAAGACCGGCGCGAAAGACGCGGCAATCTGCGAAAAGCCATTAAACTGCTCAAAGAAGCCGGCTGGGTCATCCGGAACGGCAAGCTGGTCAACGCCAAAACCGGCGCGCCGTTCGAGATCGAATATCTGCTCAACGGCCCGGCCTTTGAACGGGTGGCCCTGCGCTTCAAGAACAATCTGCGGCCGCTGGGGATTGATCTGCGCATCCGCACCGTTGACAGCTCGCAATATACCGCCCGCATCCGCTCGCGTGATTATGACATGATCTACACCGGCTGGGCTCAGTCGCTCTCGCCGGGCAATGAGCTTCAGGGCTATTTTTCCTCCGCCGCCGCCGGCCGCGCCGGATCGCGCAATTATGCCGGGCTGAAAAACAAGGCGGTGGACAAGCTGGTGCAAAGAGTGATTTTCGCCAAAGACCGTAAAGAACTGGTCGCCGCCTCAAGAGCGCTGGATCGGGTGCTTTTATGGACCCGGATGCTGGTTCCCGGCTGGGGGCTGCAAGCCACAAGAGTGGCGCGCTGGAACCGCTTTTCGCATCCCGAGCCCCTGCCGCTTTACTCGCACGGCTTTCCCACCATCTGGTGGTATGACCGGCAAAAGGCCGCCAAAACCGGCGGGAGGAAATAGCGCCGTGAGCAGATCAGAGATTACCCGCCGCCAGTCCCTCGCTCTTTTCGCCGCCGGGGCGGGGGCGACGCTGTTGCCGTCAAGGCTCTGGGCCGGGATGCCCCGCCACGGCCTTTCGGTGTTTGGCGATCTGAAATATCCACCCGGCTTCAAACATTTTGATTACGTCAATCCGCAAGCGCCCCAGGGCGGCACCTTGAGCCAGATCGGCCCCAACGCCGCCTACAATCAGAATTTTCTCACCTTCAATTCCCTCAACAGCTATATCCTCAAGGGCGATGCGGCCCAGGGGATGGAGCTTGTTTTCGATACCTTGATGACAAGGGCCAATGACGAACCGGACGCCATTTACGCTCTCGCCGCCGAGACGGTGGAAATATCGGCGGACGGCAAAACCTGTATTTTTAATATCAACAAAAAGGCGCGCTTTCACGATGGCAGCGCCCTGACGGCGGCTGACGCCGCCTTTTCCTTGCAAATTCTCAAATCCAAAGGCCATCCGCTGATCTCGCAGGGCCTGCGCGAGGTTGCCAAAATTACCGCCCAGCAAGAATACCGCCTCAAGGTGGAGTTCAGCGGCAAACACGCGCGCGATCTGCCGCTGTTTGTCGCCCAGTTGCCGATTTTCTCCAGAGCCTATTACCGCCGGAACGAGTTTGACAAAACCACGCTTGAGCCGCCATTGGGCAGCGGCCCCTACAAGGTGGGGCAGTTCAGGGCCGGCAGCTTCATCAATTACGACAAGGTGGAGAATTACTGGGCAAAAGACCTTGGCGTGAACCGGGGAAGGTTCAATTTTGCCCGGCTGCGCTTTGAGTTTTACCGCGACCGCACCGCCCAGTTCGAGGCCTTTAAGTCCGGTGACTATCGCCTGCGTGAGGAGTTTACCTCCAAGACCTGGGCCACCGGCTACAATTTCCCAGCGGTAAAGGACGGGCGGGTCAGGCGGATGGTTTTGCCCGACGATACGCCATCGGGCGCGCAAGGGTGGTTTATCAACACAAGGCGCGGCAAATTTGCCGATCCGCGGGTGCGTGAGGCGCTCATCTACGCCTTTGACTTTGAATGGACCAACAAGGTGCTGTTTTACGGCGCTTACCGGCGCACCCGCTCATTTTTTGAAAACTCCGACATGATGGCCAAAGGCAAGCCCGCGCCCGAAGAGCTTAAACTGCTGGGGCCCTTTCGCGGCCAGGTGCCCGATGAGGTTTTCGGGCTCCCCTTCACCCCGCCGGTCTCGGATGGCAAAGGCCAGGACCGCCGCCTGCTGCGCCATGCCTCAAAACTGTTGAAAGATGCAGGCTGGACCGTGCGCAACGGTCTGCTGCGCAGCAAGTCCGGCGCGGCCTTCGAGCTTGAAATTCTCGAAGACAGCCCCGGTTTCAAACGCATCATCATGCCCTATATCAAAAACCTCAAAATCCTCGGCATAAGAGCAAAATTGCGCATGGTGGACCCGGCGCAATACCAGTCGCGCCTGAAAAGCTTTGATTTTGACCTCACCACAAGGCGCTTTTCCATCCCCCCCACGCCGGGTGAGGAAATCTTGCGTTACTGGAGTTCTGCCGACGCCAATCTGGAAGGCAGCCGCAACCTCTCGGGCATTGCCGATCCGGCAGTGGACGCCCTGACGCAAAAAATCATTCAGGCCCAAAGCCGCAAGGAGCAGATCATCGCCGCGCGGGCTCTTGACCGGGTACTGCGCGCCGGGCGCTACTGGGTGCCGCAATGGTTCAAGGCCTCGCACACCATTGCCTTTTGGGACGAGTTCGGCCGCCCTGAAACCAAACCGCGCTACGCAAGGGGGATTATCGAGACCTGGTGGTATGAAGGGGCCAAAAAAACATGAGTCTCTCCCCCGCCGCCCGGCTGCGCCGGCTTCTGGAACATCCCGGCTGCCTTGTCATGCCCTGCTGCTGGGATGCGCTGTCTGCCCGCATGATCGCGCAGGCCGGGTTCGAGTTGACCTTCATGTCCGGTTTCGCGGTCTCCGCCGCCCGCATCGGTGCGCCCGATACCGGGCTGATTTCGTTGGGCGAGATGGTGGATCAGGGCCGCAATATCTGCGCCGCCTCATCCATCCCGGTACTGGGTGACGGCGATACCGGCCACGGTAATGCGCTCAATGTCAGGCGCACGGTAGAGCTTTACGCAAGCGCCGGTTTTGCCGCCGTGATGATCGAGGACCAGATCGCCCCCAAACGCTGCGGTCACACCAAAGGCAAGCAGGTAACGGGCCGCGATGAGGCTCTGATGCGCATCCGCGCCGCAGTGGATGCGCGCGAGGCGGGCGCCGATATCCTCATCCTCGCCCGCACCGATGCGCGCCATGATCACGGGCTGGATGAAGCCTTGTGGCGCGCCAACGCCTTTGCCGGAAATGGCGCGGATATCCTGTTTATCGAAGCTCCGCAAAGCCTTGAGGAACTGGCGCGCATTCCGGTTGAGGCCCCCGGTCTTCATATGGCCAATATGCTTGAAGGGGGCAAAACCCCGTTTCTGCCCGCTGAAGAGCTGGGCAAAATGGGCTATGCCATTGCTGCTTATCCCCTGACGATTCTATCGGCGGCCATGAAAGCCATGCGCGAGGCTTTATCGGTCATGAAAACCGGCGCCCATCCCGATGCTGCCCTTCTGGACTTTGCCGAACTGCGCAGGATCGTTGGTTTTGATACCTATTACGAGGCGGAAAACGCCTACCGGGGAAAAGAATAGAGCAGCACCCCGGCTGATCGGGGGGACATCCTGTCTGGCAGAGACATATCCCCCAGCCAGTGAAGCCTCATTCCGGCACCTTGTAGGGGGTGCGGTCCTGCTCTATGGCCTCTTCCATCATCTCGATCCGGTCCTGACCGAAGTAAAGCTCGCCGCCTGCATCATAGGTGGGCGAGCCGAACACACCCCTGGCCACCGCTTCATCGGTGTTGGTTTGATAAATGGCCTCGATTTCATCCGATTCGGCCTGTCCGAGAATCGCATCCTCATCAAGGTCTGACATTCTGATCATGCGCGCCAACTCGTCCTTTTGCGCCATATCGCGCTCTTCGCAAAACGCGCCGCGCATGAGTTTCAGGATCAGCATGCCGGGGTTGAATTTGGGTGTTTGCAGCGCCGCGATCACCACCTTGTCGGCTAATGCGGCGTCAAAGGGGAAATATCTGGGTTTCAGGTTCATCTCGATACCGCGCTTCATCTGCCAGCGCTGCAACTCGTAAAAGCGGTAATCCTGCCGCGCCTTGTGGCGCTCGGCCAGCGGCACTCCGCCGGTTTGGCCAAACAGCTCGACCAGTTTTACCGGCTTGCAGTTGACCGGCAGGCGCAGGTTGCGCGCCGTGGCCAGAAACCATTCATGCCCCATATAGGCCCATGGTGAGAGCAGGGAGAAATAATAGTCAATATGCTTGTAAACCCGCTCATGCTGCATCTTTCGTGTCGTCCTTCCTTGCAAAACGGCTGTAGAAACCCTCGCCGCTTTGCGCCAGATCCTTCAATAACGCGCAAGGGGCAAAGCGCGCCCCGTACGCCGCCGCGAGTGCTTCGCATTGTTCAATGAAAGCGCCCGCGCCCATGGTGTCAATATAGGATAACGGTCCGCCGGTATAGGGGGCAAA
>JAJRYE010000022.1 GCA_024275895.1 Alphaproteobacteria bacterium
CGATACCGCGCCCGTTAAGCAGGGCCACCGCTTCGGCGGAACTCTCCCGCAAGGGATCAATCAGGCCGATCACGCCAAGGGGCCGGGCATTCGCGGCGATGCAAACCGCGGTTTCGCCTTTCGCCTCAAGCGCGCGGATTGGTTCTTCAAGTGCTGTTGTATCAATCCGGTTGGCGCGCAGGAAATCAAGATTTCCGATCAACACTTCCCGCTCTCCGCTATGTCCCCTTATGCCCTCGCCCGGAACGGCGCTGACATCGCTGGCCGGTTGTAAATCGAGCCCCAATTCGCGCGCCCGCTCCACCATGGCGGCGCCCAGCGGATGCTCGGAGGCTTTTTGAACCGAGGCCGCAAGGGCAAGAAGCGCATTTTCATCGCCATCCAGCGCCAGCACGCTTTCGACATGCGGGGCGCCCATGGTGAGGGTGCCGGTCTTGTCGAACACCGCCGTATTGACCCGGTGTGCCCGCTCCAGCGCCTCGATATCGCGGATTAAAATGCCCGATCTGGCGGCAGCCCCCGTGCCGGCGACAATTGCCGTCGGGGTGGCAAGACCGAGGGCGCAGGGGCAGGCGATCACCAGAACCGAAACCCCGGCGATGAGCGCATGTTCAAATCCTGCTCCGGCAAATATCCAGCCCGCAAAGGCGGCAAGGGCGATAACAATAACAATGGGGACGAAGACGCCTGCCACCTTGTCCACCGCCCGCTGTACCGGGGCCTTGTGCAACTGGGCGTCCTCAACCAGTACGATCATGCGGCCAAGGAGGCTTTGCGCGCCGATTTTCGTGGCGCGGATATGCAGATGCCCCGTACCGTTGATCGCGCCGCCCGTGACCGGATCTCCGGGGGATCTGGCGACGGGAAGGCTCTCGCCCGTGATCAGGGATTCGTCGATTTCCGATTTGCCTTGCAGGATTTCGCCATCAACCGGAATGCGTTCACCGGCGCGCACCAGAACAATATCGCCCTCTTTAACCGCTTCGATGGAGATCTCGACATCGCGCCCCTCGCGCATCACTCTTGCGGTTTCCGGCCGCAGGGCGGCAAGCTCGGCAATGGCCGAGCTGGCGCTGCGTTTGGCGCGGGTTTCAAGGATTTTACCCAGAAGAACCAGCGTGATAATCACCGCCGCGCCGCCAAAATAAAGCTCGCCCTCCGCCGCCGCGCCGCGCTGGATAAACAGGGCAAGAGAATAAAAGAACGCCGCGCTCGTGCCCAGCGCCACCAATACATCCATATTGGCCGACCCGGCGCGAACGGATTTCCATGCCCCCTTGTAAAACCGCCGGCCGATGGCAAATTGCACCGGTGCGGCAAGCACAAACTCCAGCCATGGTGGCAGATAAACATCCATCCCGGCAGCCTGGGCAATCATCTGCGCGACAAAGGGCACGGTGAGGGCGGTTGATAGCGCAAGCTCCATGAGATCGCGGCGGTTTTTTGCCTCCGATTGCGCCTTGCGCGCCTCGCGCGTGCCGGCATCGGTGAGAACCGGCGCGGCCTCGAACCCGGCGGCCTCCACTGCGGTAATAAGCTCTGCCAATGGCTCGGCCCTGGTCATCAAGTCGATCTCGGCGCGCTCGAGCGGCAGATTAACCCGCGCATCGATCACACCGGGCACCGATAACAGGGTTTTTTCCACCGTCGCGGAACATGCCGCGCAGGTCATGCCGCCAATCTCCAGCGTTGAGGTCTGCACAGGAACACCAAACCCGGCGGCCTCAACCGCCTTCTTTATGGCCTCCGGTGCGGTCTGTGAGGGATGATATGAAATCTCGGCCTGTTCAAGCGGCAGGTTAACCGCAGCCTCCTCAATGCCGGGCAGGGCGACAAGGGCCTTTTCCACCCCCGATGCGCAGGCGGCGCAGGTCATGCCTTCAACGGCGAGGCGGATATGTTCGTTTGCCGGGGTCATTAATTTGTCTTTCGCTCAATATATTTTTGATCGTGAATATATAAAGTTTCTTGTTACAGGAAGGTCAATAGGTCAACCTGCTTTCAAACATCAAGCGCCTGAAAGCAGGCTGATCGCCACAAACAAGGCCGCTCCTCAGCCGTCATTGCGTTTGAACTGATACATATCATGGCAGGCGGTGCACGCCCCCAGTTGCTCGGATAAAAGGCCAATGATCCTGTTATTCCCGGCGCCGGATTTGGCGGCGTTTTCGATCTCGCTGAAAATAATATGCGAATCCCTGGCCAGAACCCGGAATTCCTTGGGAACTTTCGCCATCAATGTGGGCGGAAGGGCGCGCAGCATGACACTGCCGCTGGACCCGGCGGCCTCGGCGAGCGCCGCCATGTCTTTGGCTTCAAGCGCCATCAGGATGCCTTGCAGGGATTCCAGCATCAGGCGCATTTCCTTCAGCACAAATTTGCGCTCTGGCGCGCTCACCGAAAGCTCGATGCGGTCCATAGCCGTCATTTGCGGCCGGCTTTGAAAATAAACCACCCCGAAGGCGGCGGCGCTGAGGCCCCAGAGTCCAATGGCGATAATAGCGAGTATGCGCGTCATTTTATATCCTTCAGGAACGCCAGAAAGCCGGCAAGAACAAAACCAGCACCGTGAAGAGCTCAAGCCGGCCAAGCAGCATGCCAAAACTCAACAGCCATTTGGCGGTGTCCGGCAGGGCGGCATATGTCCCCGCCGGGCCGACAATCGGCCCCAGGCCGGGCCCCACATTGGCAATGGCGCTGGCGGCGGCGGAAAGCGAGGTGACATTGTCCAGACCAAGCAGGTTGAGCGCCAGCGCCAGCAGTAAAAAACACAAGAAAAACAGCATGATGAAGCTCATCACCGACATGATCACATCTTCCTTGAGCGGCTTGGCGTTATAGCGCGGAATAAAGATGCCGCTGGGGTGGAGCTGCAATTTGATCTGGGTACGGATATGCTCCAGCATAACATGAAGGCGAAAGGTTTTCAGCCCGCAGGATGTGGATCCGGCGCAGCCGCCCATAAACATGATGGCGAAGAAGAACACCATGGCGAAAGGCCCCCACAGGCCATAATCGGTGGTGGCATAGCCGGTACCGGTGAGGATTGAAATCACATTGAAGGCGGCCCATTGCATGGCCTGATCCGGCGCGCTGACATTTTGCGCCAGCTGGTATAGCCACATGATGAGCACAAAGGCGGCGACAAAGAACAAAAACAGCCGCACTTGCGAGTCGCGCCATAAAGGCCCGCTGCGCCCGGATATGGCCTGCAGGTAAAGGGCGAAGGGAAGGCTGGCGATAATCATGAAGGTGACTGCGATTGTATCGATCCACAAACTGTCGAAATAGCCGATCGAGGCGTCATGATTGGAAAACCCCCCGGTGGCGATTGTCGTCATGGCGTGAACAAGCGCGTCAAAAGGGCCCATTCCGGCGATATAGTAGAACAGGGCGCACAGCAGCGAGAGCGAGACATAGAGCCCGGTTATGGACCCGGCGATCTGGGTGGCGCGGGGCAGGATTTTTTCCGAGGTGTCGGAAGATTCCAGACGAAAAAGCTGCATGCCGCCGACCTGGAGCATCGGCAGGACCGTGATCGCCATGACAATAATGCCGATCCCGCCCAGCCATTGCAAAATCCCGCGCCACAAAAGCAGTCCCGGCGGCGCGTTGTCCAGCCCGGTAATCACCGTTGCGCCGGTTGTGGTCAGCCCCGACATGGACTCAAAAAAAGCATCCGTATAGCTCATATCAAGCTCGGAGAAGGCCATTGGCAGAGCAGCAAAGGCGACAAGCTCGATCCAGATCAGCGTGGTGAGGATAAAGGCCTGTTTGATGGAAAGATCTGATGTCCGGCCCCAATTGGCAAGGGTGAGGCTGACGCCGATGAACAAGGTGACCAGCGCCGAACCGGCAAAAGCGGTCCAGTCCGCGCTACCCATCGCCAGATCATAAAGCCCTGGAACAAGCATGGCGGTACCAAGGGTGGTGAGCAAAATGCCGCTCACCAGAAATATGGGACGCAGGTCAAACATAACCCGCAAATTACCCATTCATACGCCGAACCGCCAGCACAGAGTTTGCATGTCCACGGACGACAGCGTCAAACCGAGCATGAGCCGCCGCCGAGCATGCAGAATTTGGCGCAGTGGCAGTGGTTGAGCAGGATATCGCCTTCATCGATCGCGCCGCGGGAGATCGAGAGGGATTCAGCCAGCGAGGCCCCCATCTCAAACTGCTCGTCATAGGGCAGTAATGTGCAGGCCTGCACCACCGGTCTTGCTGCGCCCCTGGGTTTGACGATCATGCGGCTGGAGGCGCACATGAGGTCCTCGGGTTTCTTACCCAGAAGGCTGAAACAGGTGGTGGTGATTTCCGGAACATCGGCCATTTCATCCATTTCCGGAAACAAAACCAGCTCGCCCGGATTGTTGGCGTCAACAGGATAGCCCCTTGCGCTGAACAGCCGCCCATAGCCCTTGCGCGCCGCCTCAACAGTTTCATTCCAGCAGGTGCGCCCGGCAATATTGAGTTTGAACCCATGGCTGCTGAGCCAGTCCAGCCCGTCAATAACGCTGTTCCAGCTTCCCGTGCCGCGTTCCATTTCATGAAATTTCTTCTCATAATGGTCAAGCGAGACCCGCAAGGTCAGCCGCTCCCCATAGGCATCCTTGAGCTTCTCAAGCCCTGCGCGTATTTTTGGCCGCAGCATCGGTTTCATGGCGTTGGTGAGAATGAGAACCTCAAAGCCGCGCTCAAGCGCATCGGCCAGCATGGGCAGGATATCCGGGTTCATAAACGGCTCGCCGCCGGTAAAGCCGATCTCGCGCACTCTCAGATCAAGGCACCTGATTTCATCAAGAAACGCCGCCGCCTCGGCGGCGTGGATATAGCTGAGCCGGTCGTTTTTCGGACTGGAGAAAATGTAGCAATTGGCACATTCGATATTGCACAAGGTGCCGGTATTGAACCACAAGGTGTCCAGATTATGCAACCCGACCCGCGCCCGCGGCTGCCCCTGCGCCGTTACGAAGGGATTAGAAAACTTGGGCAATGTCAGGGTCGAGGTTTCGGTGCCGGTTTGCAAGGCTGCACGATTGTTAAAAGAATCTTCGCTCATTAAAGTCTCCGTAACTCATAATGTCGCGCAGTCTATCAACTGATACCGGTAAAAACCATATATCATGTATAAAAATGATGTGATGAAATTTGAACGCAATCACGCATGGGCATAAAATAGCCCTTGTCATACCGCCCGCCGCAAGGGTAATTATATCCTCAAGGCGGGTGTAGTTCAGTGGTAGAACGTCAGCTTCCCAAGCTGAATGTCGTCGGTTCAATCCCGATCACCCGCTCCAGTATCCGCCTTGCGAGGGTTTCGCTTTTTTCGGCGGCATCGATTTTTTGCCAGTTCAGCTTTCCAATCTCGTATTCCAGTTGCCGGGCCAGCACTTTTGCATCAGCGTCCGAGGCATCGCCGCGCCGGACCGCAATGCGGCTTTTCAGGGTTTCGGGCGCAGCTTCCAGCCACAGACCGTGAAAAACGGCTCCGGATTGCCGGGCGATATTTTCAATTTCGCCGCGCTCGGTTTCGTGCGCATAGACAGCATCGGCAATAACGCTGTGTCCGGCCTCAAGCGCCGCTTTTGCCCGCCTGTGAATTTCGCTGTAAACCTTCGCCGTAACTGCCTTTGTATAGGCGCTTTCAGGCAGGCGCACGGTTTCATCCACCCCCATCAGGCTCTTGCGGATGACATCGGAGCGCAAATGAACCGCGCCCGGAGCAGCGCCGATATAAGGCGCGATCCGGCGCGCCAGCGTTGTCTTGCCGCTGCCCGACAGGCCGGCCGTTACGATCAGAACCGGCTTTGACGGGCGGATGAGCGCCTCGGAGGCGCAAAAATAGGAAACCGCATCACGGATCACCGCCCGGGCCTTATCCCCCTCAAGTTGCCGCATCAGGGCCAGCATGACCTTGGTGCGGATCCCGGCTCTTGAGGCAAGATAGAGCGGCAGCAGGCAAAGCGCCTCATATTGCGCTATCTCGTTCATTGCGTTCAGCCAGACATTCAGGACCTGATTGGCCAGCGGTGTAAAGCCGCGCTCAATAAGGTCCATAAGCAGGAATGCCAGATCATCGAGAATATCAATCGTGGCGATATTCTCATCAAATTCGATCGCGTCGAACAGTACCGGCTTGCCTTTCAGCAACACGATATTGCGCAAATGCAAATCGCCGTGGCAGCGCCTCATATAGCCCCTTTCAAGCCGTCTCCGGATATGCCCCGATTCCGTGCCAAGAACATCATGCAGGCGTAAGAACAGCCGGGCCGTCCGCTCATCGTCAAACAGCTCTGGAAAAGCCCGGCAGGCCTTGGCATTTTGTTCCACCCGCTGCATCAGCGCGTCAAGCGGCGCGGCGTCAAAATGCACCCTTGCGCCCTGATGCGTCTTGGCGACAAGCCTGGCAAGCGCCGCCATGATATCCGCGCTGAGCCTGCCGGCATCGGCCATTGCGCTCAGGAGTTGGTCCTGCCTGAAGCGGCGCATGACGAGCGCCCATTCAACGGGCGGGCCCGCGCCGTCAAAGGCCAGTTCGCCCGAAGGGTTGCGGGTGATAGGCACAACGCGCCGGTAAAGACCGGGCGCATGCGGCTGGTTGATTTCAAACTCGCGCAAAATAGCCTTGCGGCGTTTTTCAGGCGTTGAGAAATCCATATAGGAAAAAGCGACCGGTTTCTTGATCTTGATGGCCTGATCGCCGGCCAGAAAGACCATTGCGCCGTGAGTGTCCATGCGCTCGACCGTGGCGGGGACAGGGCTGTAGCTGGCCGGATTGCTTAAAAAAGCAACAATTTCGCTCTGATCCGGGGCCGGGTGTTTCATTTTGCTCCTGAAATTCAGGCTGCGCCCGAGCGGCGCCATACACGCCGGGGCATGATTACCGTGCCTTCAATCCGCTTTCGCCGCTCAAGATTTGCCGGGAAATCGACTTTCTGGCGCCGCCGCCGGCAGGGGCCGACATAGGTTTTGGTAATCACAAACGGGCGCGGATATTCAAGCATGGTATTGATGCGAAGATAAAGATCGCGCGGTGCGACCGGCTTGGCGAGAATTTCATTGATGCCCGCATCGCGCGCCTTGGCGATACGGTAATGTTCCGGCAGTCCGGTGCACAGCAATATTGGCGTCATGCGGTTGATGCAGGCGGCATCCTGGCGCACCATGCGGGTAAAATCGCCACCGTCGAGTTTTCCAAGAAAAAAATCGAGAATAACAAGATCAACCTGCTGCGCCAGCATCAGGGTATAGGCCTCCATGGCGTCCGGTGACTGAAAAATCCTGCGCACGCCGAAAGCCCGCAGCATGTCGTGCATAATCCGTCTGACATGCTTGTTGTTCTCAACCATGAGAATGCTCAGTTCGGAAAAATCTATCACCGCTGCGTTCCTCGAAACCAAACCTTGGAATACCATTTAAAAATGCCATGCAGATATTAAAGATTTGGTAAGAGCAAGGCCGGGCCGGATTTACCGGCTGAGCAGGTTTTTCAACAGGCCGCCCACGGGATCATCTTGTTTGTTTTCTCCCTCGCTCCGGTTCTTGATCAGCCCCTTGATCAAATCCCTGGCCTCGCCTTTTTTCAATGCTTTGAGTTTCTTGCCCAGCGCCTTTGCTTTTTTGGCGGCGGATCTGGCGCCCTTGATCACGGCATCGGGATCATCAAGAAGGCCCTTGAGGTCGGGAATAATTTTTGGCTTGCTCCATGGCCCCTTGATCCTGACCGGAATGGTGAGCCCTTTCAGGTCCTCCTTTCCCCCTTGCCCTTGCAAGGAGGCGACCAGTTTGGGCCGGGCCCTGTAATTCAGCCATTGCCGTGGAAGGTCAATGCGCCCTTGCCCTTTCAGGCGCACCAGCGGCCCATTCAGTTTCAAATCCGGGTTGGAAACGATGCCATCGGCAATTTTGAAAGACCCTGAAAGAATGCTGAAATCGGTTTTGGAACTGGCAGCTCGCGACCAGCCGTTCAGGCTGCCTTTTTTCAGTCCCCGGAACATTTGCGCGATATTTATGCCCTCGATGGCGCCGTTTTCAAAACTGAACTTGCCGGAGCCTTTCAGGCTGGAAATCATCTGTTTCTGGTTTTTCCCCCTGCCCGAGAGTGAATATGAAAACGCCGCCCGGCCGGAAATCCAGTTAAAATCCATCGCATCGGAAAGCAGGGGGAGCGCCTCGACCTGGCTTGTGGCCATGCTGACGGAAAAAGCAGGCGTTTTTGATCGGCCGTCAAGGGTCAGTTTGCCCGAGGCGCGCCCCTGATAGAGTTGCAATTCGCCCAGATCGGCTTTTAAAACCCCGTTGCTCAGGGTCACCGCAAGCGCGCTCTGGCCGATTTTGATCTTGTCATAGCTGATTTCGGCCGCCGAGAGCCGCAGATCAGCGTCAACCGCGCCAAGTCCCGACATGTCGATCGGCATCGTGCTCCAGCCGCTGCGCGCCGGGGTATCGCCCGCGCCCGCGCGTCCTGAACGGTTGCCGATATAGGTATTGATGTTTATGGTCCCGGCGGCAAGGGTGGCCTCGATCTCGGGCCGTTTGCCGCCCGTTCTCACCAGCGCCGCGCCATCGGCCCTGATGCCGTCAAGCTGCATGGTAAAACTGTTGAGAGCAAGGGTTGAGCCCTTCCAGTTAACCTTCGATTGCATCGAAAACGCCCCAAAGCCTCCGGGCGTCGGCAATTTTGCCCCCAGCCAGCCGGCAAGATCGCGCACAGAGCCGGTTTTAAAAGCAAGTCTTCCGTCAAGCTGAACGCCGCTGATAACCGTAACATTGCCCTCAAACGAAGCTTCCAGCCCCTTGGTGGACAGGCTGAAACGGGTGGGGGAGAACTGTTTGTTCATCATCGCCTTGGGGCTTTTCAGCCAGGCATTGATTTTGATCGTACGGCCCTTCCAGTCAAACTGGCCATCCATGTTCAGCGCCTCGGCCAGCGAGGGCAACCCCAGCGATATGGAGATGTTTTTCACAATGCCCTGAAAACCCGTGCGCGCATCGGCATAGCCCATAATTCCGTTGACAATGCGGATATCGCCAAGACGGATATCCTCAGGCCGCATGTCCGGTGCATCATTGCCCGAACCTGCCGGGCCGGCCCCGCCGGAGCCAAACTTCCAGTTCGCCCGTCCTTTTTTGTCAACAGCCAGGGCGATAATCGGCCGGTCGAGGATAAATTCATTCACCCTAATTTGTTTTTTCAGCAAGGGCCAAAGTTGCAGATTCAGCCGTATCGAGCGCGCCTGAAGCATATCCCCCCGCGCCATATCGGGCGGATTGGAGAGAATAACATTATTCAGCCGGATGCCGATTGAGGGGAAAAAGGAAAGCCGAGTGCCATCGCCGATTGAAAGGCTGCGTCCGGTTTGCGCCTTGACTGCCTCAACCACCTTTTTTTCAATAAACTCCGCCGACAGCAAAAACGGCATCGCCGCCAGGAAAACAATGAAACCAACAACCAGAGCGCCAAGGATATAAAGGATTTTTTTCATTTCACCGCCTGAGAATCACTTCGGCACTCATCATAGCCGCCTTTGTGGCCAGTTTCCATTTGCGCCTGAAAAATGCCGGATTCCCCGATCCGGAAGCTTATGTGTCCGACCATACAGCCAGCTCATAGCCGTCAGGATCGCTGAAATGAAACCGCCGGCCGCCAGGAAACGCAAAAACGGCTTTTACGATCGGCCCGCCGGCATTTTCAATGCGCTTTTGTATTTTGGCCAGATCGGAGGCGTAAAGAACAATCAGCGGTCCGCCCGGCCTGACTTTTCCCGTTGCATCAAATCCGCCATTCATCCGGCCATCTGAAAAGGCGCAATACTCAGGGCCGTAATCGGTAAATGACCAGCCAAAAACCGCGCCGTAAAAATCCTTTGAGCGGGCGATATCCGCAACGTTGAATTCGATGTAATCTATTCTGTAATCTTGATTTGAAGGCTCCATGGCGCAATCTCCCTTTGCCGTTTGACGCATGTGTCCCCCGGCCCAAGAGCAAACCCTTTGCAAGCTAAATGTCAAGACCACTTGACCTGATCTTCCGCAGGGGACATGTTTCATATCACAAGGATTTTGACAAGAGGCAGATCATGAATTCACCGCTTTGGCAACCGGATCAAAAAACCGTTGAACGCGCCAATATGACCCGGTTCCGCAAGAATTTGAACCGCCGATTTGAAGCCGAACTGGAGGATTATGATTCTCTTTATGATTTTTCCATAACCCGCCTTGAGGATTTCTGGAATGCGTTCTGGGACTATTCCGGCATTATCGGCGACAAGGGCGTTGCGCCTTATGTTGTGGATGAAAATTCGGTATTTAAAGCGCGGTTTTTCCCGCATGCCAGACTCAATTTTGCTGAAAACCTGTTGCGCAGGCGCGGCGCAAGGCCGGTTCTGATCTTTCGCGGCGAAGGGGCGCAAGAGCGCTCCTTAAGCGCCGATGAGCTCTATGATCTTGTCTCGCGTCTGCGCCGCGCCTTTGCCGAACGCGGCCTGAAATCCGGCGACCGGGTGGCGGCCATGCTGCCCAATATTCCCGAAACCGTTGCCGTCATGCTGGCGGTCACCTCGCTTGGCGCCATATGGTCGTCCTGCTCGCCCGATTTTGGCGTCGCCGGCGTTCTTGACCGTTTCGGCCAGATCGAGCCGAAATTCTTCATTACCGGCGATTATTACGAATATAACGGCAAAACCCACAACATCCTGGACAAGGCGCGCGAAATCGCCGCCGGTCTGGAGACGGTGGCAGAGACCATCATTGTGCCCTATTCAGACGCCGCCCATGGGCAAGACGCGGGCGGCATGACAAGTCTTGCGCAACTCATCGCCGGTTATGAGCCGGAAGAGATCACTTTCGAGCATTTCGGCTTTGATCATCCGCTCTATATCCTGTTTTCCAGCGGCACCACCGGCAAGCCCAAATGCATCGTGCACGGCGCCGGCGGCACATTACTGCAGCATCTCAAGGAGCATATCCTGCACTGCGACATCAAGCCGGGCGAGCGGTTGTTTTATTTCACCACCTGCGGCTGGATGATGTGGAACTGGCTGGTCTCGGGGCTGGCGGCGGAGGCAGTTTTGCTGCTGTATGACGGCTCGCCTTTTTACCCCCATCGCCGGGCATTGTTTGATTTTGCCGAAAATGCAAGGATGAATATTTTCGGCACTTCGGCCAAATATATCGATGCGCTCAAAAAGGGCGGCATTATCCCCATGGCCACCCATGATCTGAAATTTTTACGGCTGATGTGCTCCACCGGCTCGCCGCTGGCGGCAAAAAGCTTTGATTACGTCTATGAAGCCGTCAGGAACGAGATGCAACTGGCCTCCATTGCCGGGGGGACCGATATTGTCTCCTGCTTTGTGCTGGGCAATCCGGTGCGTTCTGTCTGGCGCGGTGAAATCCAGGGCGCCGGGCTCGGCATGGCGGTTGAGGTCTTTAATGATGAGGGTGAGCCGGTCAGGGAGGAAAAGGGCGAGCTGGTCTGCACCCGGCCCTTCCCCTCAAGGCCGGTCCGGTTCTGGAATGACGAGGGGGATAAAAAATATCACAAGGCCTATTTCGAGCGCTTTGACAATTGCTGGCATCACGGCGATCTGGTGGAGCTGACCGCGCATGACGGCATCATCATGCATGGCCGCTCCGACGCCACCTTGAACCCCGGCGGCGTGCGCATCGGCACCTCGGAGATTTACGCCGTGGTCGAGCAGATGGATGAGGTCAAGGAGGCGATCGCCATCGGACAGAAATGGAAAGATGATATACGCATTATCCTGTTCACCGTGCTGGCCGAAGGGGTCACCATGGGCGATGAGCTTTTCAAGAAAATACGCAACCGCATCCGCCTCGGCGCTTCGCCGCGCCATATTCCGGCCAAGGTGATTGCCGTTGCCGATATCCCGCGCACCAAATCGGGCAAGATCACCGAGATCGCAGTGCGCGATATTGTCCATGGCCGCGAGGTGAAAAACCTTGATGCGCTCGCCAATCCCGAAGCCCTTGAGCACTACCGCGATCTGCCGGAACTGAAATCGTGAAGCTGGCGGCCAGGACCATATTCGCCTCCGCTCTGGTGATTTTTGCCCTGCTGGCGCCCGCGGGAAGCCGCGTTCAGGCCGCCGGAAACCTAACCATCGCCGCCGCTTCGAGCCTGCGCTACGTCCTGCCCGATATTGTGCGCGGCTTTGAGCGCCAATACCCGCAAGCCAGAATTGAAGTGATTTACGGCTCATCGGGCAAGATGCGCACCCAGATTGTCAATGGCGCCCCTTTTGATCTGTTTTTATCCGCCGATATGGCGTATCCGCAATCCCTTGTTGATCAGGGAATGACCACGGGGCAGGTGCAGGTTTTCGCCCTTGGCCGCCTCGCCATCTGGAGCCTGCGGCGTAATGTCGAGGGGCTTGATGTCGGGGATTTGCTGGCCCCCTCGTTCAAACGCATCGCCATCGCCAACCCGGTGCATGCCCCTTACGGCCTGGCGGCCAGACAGGCGCTGCAATCGCGCGGCGTCTGGGGGCCTTTATATGCGCGCTTTGTGTTCGGCGAGAATATCGGCCAGACGGCGCATTTTGTCCTGAGCGGCGCGGTGGATGCCGGGCTGATCGCCTTTTCATTGATCCTCTCGCCGGGCATGACCGGCAAGGGCAGCCACACCCTCATTCCCGCCGAACTGCACAAGCCGATCCGGCACGGCCTCGTGATAATCCGCCATAAAACCCAAAAACCTGTCGCCAGGGCTTTTGCCGGCCATCTGCTCTCTTCCGCCGTTCACGCCATCTTGCAGCGCTACGGTTTTGAAAAACCGGAGCTCTCCCATGCCGACCAGCCCTGAACTGGCCGCCGTCTGGCTGACCCTGAAACTTGCCGCCCTGAGCATGGCCATCCTCATGGTTCTTGGCGGGCCTCTGGCGTGGTGGCTCTCACGAACAAGCTGGCGCGGCAAAGTCGTTGTGGAGGCGCTTATCGCATTGCCCCTGGTCCTGCCGCCGACCGTTCTGGGTTTTTATCTGCTTTTGATGCTCGGACCCAACGGGGCCATCGGCGGCACGCTCGAAGCGCTTGGTTTGCGTCATCTCGCCTTCAGCTTCACCGGCCTTGTGATCGGCTCGGTATTTTACTCGCTCCCCTTCGCGGTGCAGCCGCTGCAAAGTGCTTTTCAGGCCATCGGCAACCGTCCGCTTGAGGCCGCCGCCACCATGCGGGCCGGGCCAGTTGACCGCTTTTTCACCGTCGCGCTCCCGCTCGCCCGGCGCGGCATTATCACCGCCGCCAGCCTTTCATTTGCCCACACACTGGGCGAATTTGGCGTCGTGCTGATGATCGGCGGCAATATTCCCGGCAAAACCCAGACCCTCTCTATCCTGATTTATGATCAGACCGAAGCCATGCAGTTTGGTTCGGCCCATATGCTCTCGGCCTCGCTGCTGGGGTTTTCATTCCTGCTTCTGCTGGGCGTTTATGCCATGAACCGGCGCTTTCCCGTGGGGCTCAAATGAGCCTTGGCGTCGATATCAAGGCCAACTGGCCCGGTTTTGCCCTGAACGCCGCGTTCACTGCGCCGGCGGACCGGGCCAGCGCTCTTTTTGGCGCCTCGGGAGCGGGCAAAAGCACAATTTTGCGTGCTATCGCCGGGCTGGACAAAAACATCACCGGCCGCGTTGAGGTGGGCGGTGAAATCTGGCAGGACGAAAACATATATTGCCCGCCCCACAAGCGTGAAATCGGCTATGTCTTTCAGGACAGCGCCTTGCTGCCGCATCTCAGTGTGAGGGGAAATCTTGAATATGCCCAAAAGCGCGTTGCGCCCGCATCGCGCCGGGTGAAATTCGGCGACGCGGTGGATTTTCTCGCGCTGGGCAATTTGCTGATGCGCTTCCCAGATACGCTCTCGGGTGGCGAAAAACAGCGAGCCGCCATCGCCCGCGCCCTGCTGACCTCGCCAAAACTGCTGCTGCTCGATGAGCCGCTCTCGGCGCTGGATGCAGGCGCCAAGGCGCGCATATTGCCGTTGCTGCAAAAACTGCGGCGTGAATTCGCCATCCCGCTCATCTATGTCTCCCATTCCATCGACGAAGTGGCGCGCATCACCTCGCATATGGTCCTGCTTGCAAACGGCGCGGTGCTTACCACCGGCCCGACGGCGAAAATCCTCACCGCCCTTGACCAGCCGCTGGCCCATGCCGATGATGCCGGCGCGGTGGTGGACGGGATGATCACGGCTCATGATGAAAAATGGCGTCTGAGCACGGTCAGCTTTTCCGGCGGCCGCATATTCGTGCCGCTGGTAAAGCTTGCCCTCAATGAGCCGGTCCGCCTGCGCATCCGCGCCCGTGATGTCAGCCTGGCGCTGGAGCATCACGGGGATACCAGCATATTGAACATCCTGCCGGTCAAGGTGCGCAAGGTGCAAGAAACCGGCCCCTCCCAGTCCATGGTGGCGCTTGATGCTTGCGGAACCGCACTGCTTGCCCGCATCACCCACAAATCCCGCGACCATCTCGGCCTTGTTCCGGGCAAGGAGCTTTTTGCCCAGGTCAAGGCGGTCTCATTGCTGGTTTAATCAAATCGTGAGGTGTATTCCGCCGGTAAGAGCACTTCGGGAGGCCTGAGTAATATCACGAATCACCGCACAATTCGGCGCTGAGTTCGGCCGTGGTCATCAGGCGGCAATATCCGCCCAGACTTTTGACGGCGTCATCGTGGCAGATTTGCGAATAACTGGCGCAGGCGTCGCTGACAAGCGTAACCAGATAGCCAAGATCACACGCATCGCGCACGGCGGAACTGATGCATTGGTCGGTGATGAAACCGCTGATAATGAGTTGTCGGACAGCCATGTTGCGAAGCACATAATCGATATTGGTTGAGATGAATACATTTGAAGAGGTTTTTGAAAACACCATCTCGTCTTCAACCGGCGCAATCGCATCGTGGACTTTGGCGTCCCATGAGCCGTTGGGAACATTGAACCCTGTAATCTTGTAATCAAGACTGCGGTCACGGCCATCCAGGGTCAGGCTTTCAATGACCGTGTACATCACCTCGACACCGGCCTTGCGGCAGCTCTTTTGCAACGCGGACATTCTGGGCAATGTCTCGGATTCGATTTTGTTGAAATACCAGGCAAAGCGTTTGTCGAATTGCTGCGGAGTCAAGTCGGCAAACTCGCCGCCATCTCTGTGAGCGGAGAAATTTTGTACATCAATAAACAGCAAGGCGGCGCGGCCGGGGACTATGGGGATGTTACGGCTGGTTAAGGTATCAAAATTCATGCTTGCCCGGTTTCTCCAGTAAGTCTCCGCAGGTCATGCCCTGATACGGGATCATTGCGAATCTCGGCCATGACATGAGGTTTCTTGCCTGATTCGCCATGAACCGGGACAGTATAGCCAGAGTTATCCTCAATGGAACAGGAGGATTGATGGCGGTGACAACAGGACGGTTGCAAAAATGCGGGACGCATATCCCGCATAATCGTCCGCCCGGGGCGGCCCTGTATTTGTTCTCCCGGCGCCGGGTCACGGGCTGAATGCGGTCTTTGTTTTGAATGGAGCCTCGTCTTCATGGAATTCCCTGGATTTTCATTTTTGAAAATCTATAATAACCGCCGGATCGGTCGGCTTTCAAACGCCAATTGCCGGAACAGCAGACAAATTGATCGTTGCGGATCAACGATCAGATTACCCCCCCGGCGTCAATCATTTGATGAATGAAATTAATAATTCTGGAGTACTGAATGAAAAGAGAACCGGTCATTTATGCCTGTTGCGGCGATATTTCCGGCAAGCTGAGAGGCAAAGGCTTTCCCGCTGCCGATTTTGATGCTCGCAAAAAGCAAGGTGTTGGCTGGACCCCGACGAATGTGCAGATCACCTGCTTCGATACCATTGCACAAAGCCCCTACGGCGCATTTGGCGATCTGCTGCTCATCCCGGATGAAGCAACACTGACAAGGCTTGAAGCGGCGGATCAGGCCGCAGATGCCGCATTAATCGACAATTTTGTCCTTGGCGATGTGGTGCATCTCGATGGCCGTCCATGGGCGTGTTGCACCAGGTCAATTTTAAAAGACGCGCTTCAGCGGCTGAAAGATGTCAGCGGATTGACGTTGTTTGGTGCATTTGAGCATGAATTCACCCTGAAAAATATCGCCAGCAGCATCGGCCTTGCCTTTACGGTGGCCGGTTTCCGGCGCGAGCGGGCCTTTGCCGAGGCCTTGATCGCCGCTCTGCGCGCTGCGAATATAACGCCCGACACGGTCATTCGCGAATTTGGCGTTGATCAGTTCGAGATTACAATAAAACCCGAACACGGGTTGAGGATCGCCGATCATGGTGCGATCGTGCGGGAAATCACGCAAGCGGTGGCGGAGCAATTTGACCGGCGGGCGAGTTTCACGCCGATGCCGTCTGCAGGCGGCGTCGGCAATGGCGTCCACATCCATTTGTCGTTTCGCGATCAAGACGGAAAGCCCGCGACCTATGATGCCACGGGGGCGTATGGCATGAGCGCCGTATCGGGCGCCTTTATCGCCGGAATTTTACAGCATCTGCCTTCAATCATCGCCTTCACGGCGCCTTCGGTGATTTCCTATCAGCGTCTGGTGCCGCATCGCTGGAGCGCGGCATTCAATAATCTTGGCGTGCAGGACCGTGAAGCGGCCGTGCGGATTTGCCCGGTAACGAAACGTAACGGCGCCGATCCGCATGAACAATTCAACTTCGAGTTTCGTGCCGCTGATGCAGCGGCGAACCCGCATCTGCAACTTGCCGCCATTGTTCATGCGGGTGTCTCTGGTATCGAGCAGAAGCTAAAGCCGCCGACACCGACAAATGAAGACCTGTCGTTGCTCAACGGGCAGCAACTAAGTGCATTCGGGGTTGAACCGCTGACATCTTCACTGGCGGCGGCGCTTGCGGCCCTGGAGCGCGACGGGCTTGTGCGCTCTTGGTTTCCGGCGGAGTTTGTGGATATTTATCTGGCGCATAAACGCAGCGAGATCGCATATCTTGCCGACAGATCGCAAGAACAGCAATGCACCGCCTATGCGGAAGTTTATTAATATGACAGTTAATGATAACGCCGTCATGGATATAGCCACAATCGGCCGCAACATTAAAAAGTTGCGCCGAGATAAAAAACTGACCCTGAAGCAGCTAAGCACACTCTCCGGCGTCTCTATTGCGACAATCAGCAAGATTGAAAACAACCGGATTTCCGGCGGTTTTGAAACCATCTACAAGATCGCCCGCGGTCTGGGCGTGCTTGTGACGAAAATCATGGATGCCGAACAGGCGGTGACAAAAAGCGTGGTGGTCAACAAGGGCAATCCGAAAGCCATTCATCCCACCCGCAATTATGATTACTTCCCGCTCGCTCACCGGCGTAACGGGGCGCTGAATCCCTATGAAATGATCATCAAGACCCACAAGCTTCCCGATGAACGCGACTGGTCTATCCATGATGGCGAAGAAGTGATTATAGTTCTGTCCGGCAGTATTGAACTGCACCTTGAGGGGCACAGGCCCTGCCGTCTCTCACCCGGCGACAGCGCCTGTTTTGATTGCGGCATTCGCCACGCCTTTGTCAGTGTATCCGAAGATGACGCCCGCATTATTTCGCTCTCCTCGCTCGGGCCGGCAACGCGCGTAAACGGCAAGCTGGTATTTTCATGATACCGGTCATTACTTCACCTCACGCAACAAGTCTGCATTTTCATATTTGAAAATTTTCATATTTGAAAACAGGCGCGACTATGTTAAAGTCGTTCCGGCGCACGGGGCAGGCAGGTCCCTTGCCCGGTGCAGCGGCGAGACAGGCTGGCGGGTACGGGACCAGCTGTGAATCAGCAGTCACAAAAATTAAAGGAGCTTGAGCAGATGGCGATTTTTAAAAAAATACTGGCCCTGACGGGCGCGGCCGGACTGGCGCTGGGCGTCAGCGCAGCCGGCGCGGAAGAGATACTGATCGGCGGCGCACTGAGTTTGACCGGCGTCCAGGCTCCGCTTGACGAGCCGGGCTACAAGGGGGCCAAGGTTGCGGTAAAATATCTCAATGATCACGGCGGTCTGCTTGGCAAGAAAGTCAAATTTATCAATCTTGACGGCAAGTCCGATCCGGTAACCGTGGGAAATGTCGCGGTGCAATTGATTGATATGGGCGCCAAGTTGATCGTTGCGCCCTGTGATTTTGATTTTGGCGGTCCCGCCAGCCGTGAGGCGCAAAAATCCGGGATTGTTGGGATATCCACCTGCGCTTCCGACCCGCTGTACAGCTCCTGGTCACTTGGCGACAAGCAGTTCACCTTGTCGATGTGGAACACGACCATGGGGGCGGCGGCGGCGGAATTTGCCTTCAATGAACGTGGCTGGAAGACAGCTTATGTGGTGACGGACCAGTTCATCGCCTATACAAAATCCCTGTCAAAATATTTTCTGGCTCATTACAAGGCCCTTGGCGGCAAGGTTCTGCTTGAAGATACCTACACCAATGGCAGCAATGATTTTTCCGCCCAGATTGCCCGGTTAAAGGCTCTTGGGAAGAAACCCGATGTTATTTTCATCTCCTCATACGGAACCGATATCGGCGTTATCATCCGGGCATTGCGGGAAATCGGCATTGACAGCCCGGTCGTTGGCGGGGATTCTTATGACGATCCCGCGCTGCATAAAAATCTGGGCGAAAAACTGGGCAATGACATCTATTTTATTACCCATACCTGGATGGGGCCCGAGGCGCATCCTGATATGCCCAAATTCCTGAAACTGTACAAGGAAATGTATGGATCGGCGCCCGATACGGCTTTTGTTGCCACGGGCTGGGATACAATTATGCTGATGGCCGAGGCGGTAAAAGCCGCAGGTACAACCGATGGTGCGGCGGTTGCAAAGGCGCTTGAAACCGGGAAATTTAAACTTTTGACGGGTGAACTTTCCTACAAGAACGCTGCTCAGGGGCATGAGCCCAACAAGGCGGCGGTTCTGGTTGAGCTTAAAGCCGGCAAGCCGGTCTTTCTAGGCTGGCGGATGCCAAAGAACCCGCCGGCGCCTTGAGCCTGGGTTTGTCATGGAAAGTGCCGGGACGCTTGACGTCCCGGCCTTGTTTTTGTTCAGATGCAGGTTGAAGAATGTGACCAAGGCGATATCTCCCGAAGCTCTTCAGGCACATGATGTCTCGGTGGTGTTCTCAGGCCTTCGGGCGCTGGATCATGTCTCGCTTTATGTCAATCCCGGCGAAATTCTGGGACTGATCGGGCCGAACGGATCGGGCAAAACCACATTGATAAATGCCTTGACCGGTCAGGTTCATCTGGCTGGCGGAAGGGTTGTCGCGGGAACAGAAGATCTGACGGGCTGTCCACCAAGGGTAATCGCCCGCTCCGGCATCGCGCGTTCGTTCCAGATTGTCCGCTTGTTCAATGCGATGACCGTGGCGGAAAATGTGGAAACGGCGGCCCTGGCCCAGGGCGAAAACCGCCGTCAGGCAAAAGAGAGGGCGCAGGGCTTGCTCGCCGAATACTCTCTTTCCGGGCAAGCCGGCGAGATTGCCGGAAATCTCAATTATGGTGACAAGCGGCGGGTGGAAATAGCCCGCGCCCTGGCGGCGCGCCCGCGCTATTTGCTGCTTGACGAGCCGGCCGCCGGCATGAATGAAAGTGAGTCCGGCGATTTGTTGAAGCTGCTCGCCGCCCTGCCGCAAAAACATGATCTTGGCCTGTTGATTATCGATCATGACATGTCTTTGATCATGCGCCTTTGCCATCGGGTTCATGTCTTGTCATCGGGGCGGACAATTGCTTCAGGAGAGGTTGAAGCGGTGCGCAATGACCCGGCTGTCATCGAGGCTTATCTTGGGTCTTCACCGGAAGAACTGTCATGATCGAGGTTTCGGGTCTTGAAGTCCGCTATGGCGCGGTTCGCGCGGTCCGAAATGTCTCCTTGCATGTCGGGCAGGGCGAGTTGGTGACGGTTCTGGGCGCCAATGGCGCCGGCAAGTCTTCACTTTTGCTTGCCATCGCCGGCGCGTTAACACCAAGCCGCGGCACCTTGCATCTGGCTAAAAAAGATGTCACCGGATATTCGCCCGAGCGCATGGTCCGGCTTGGCGTGGCCATGGTTCCGGAAACGCGCGATGTCTTTCCGGATTTGACCGTCAGTGAAAACCTGCGCCTCGGCGCCTATATCCGCCGGGCGCAGACGAGCGCCGTCAATGCTGATTTACAACGAATGTATACCCTGTTTCCTCTCCTGAAAGAACGGCAACAACAGGCGGCGGGCACGTTATCGGGCGGCGAGCAGCAAATGCTGGTCATTGCGCGCGCCATGATGTGTGATCCCAAAATCCTGTTGCTGGACGAACCCTCGCTGGGGCTGGCGCCAACCATCGTCAATCAGATATTCGAGATGATTGTCGAGTTGAAGGCCACGGGGATCAGCATTCTGCTTGTCGAACAAAACGCAACCAAGGCGCTGCAAATCGCTGACCGGGCCTATGTGATGCGCCTTGGCGAGATTGCCGCGCAAGACAGCGCTGCCGCGATCGCCGAGGCATCGGATCTTCGCGCCATGTATCTGGGGGGCTAGGGCAATGGTGGAACTGATCCAGTTTGGCATCGATTTTCTGAGTCTGGGCGGTGCCTATGCGCTTATGGCTCTGGGGCTGGTCATTGTTTACGGCATATTGCGGCTGGTCAATTTCGCCTATGGCGAACTGATCATGGTCACCGGCTATGCGCTGTACCTGGTCAACGGCACCGCGCTTCCCTGGCTCGTCATGGCCGCATTTGCGGTTTTTATTGCCGTGTTGACGGGGATTGCGACAGACTATGTCGCCTTCCGGCCGGTGCGGGCCAAATCGGTGACGGCGGTCCTTATCACCTCGTTCGCGTTCTCGACCTTGCTGCAAAATGCGGCATTGCTGTTCATTTCACCACGTCCGCGCAATATCCCCCTGCCCGATATTTTTTCCCGGACGGTCGAGATCGGCGGCGTGATTACGCCCGTGCGCAACCTGCTGACAATCGCCATGTCCGTCATCATGCTGGCCTTGTTCGCCTGGCTCATGCGCCGCACAGTGATCGGCATCGCCATGCGCGCCGCGGCAACGCATTTCACCATGGCGCGAATGCTTGGTGTGCCTGCCAATCTCATCATTTCCAGCGCCTTTGCGATAAGCGGTCTTCTGGCGGGAATCGTCGCCCTGTTCTGGCTGGGACGCATCGGATCCGTTGTGCCGGGGATCGGGCTTCAACCCCTGCTGGTTGCATTTATCGCGACCGTTATCGGCGGCATGCGGTCTTTGCAAGGCGCTGTCCTGGGCGGCTTTTTACTGGCTTTCATTGATACCAGCCTGAATTACTCGTTGCCTCAGGACCTGCTTAAATTCCGTGATGCCTTTACTTTCAGCCTGGTTATTTTAATTCTTCTTTGGCGGCCCGAAGGCCTGTTGAAAGGCCCGGCATCGGGGCAACGCACATGAGGAGCGCCATGCGTCACATTCTCACGGCCATCGTGCTTCTTGGCCTGATTGCCATCATAGTATTCGGCATTGAGCTGACCGGCACCCGGCTCATGGTCCGGATTGCCACCAATTTGTGCATCATGCTGGTGCTTGTTCTGGGATTGCAGGTGTTCATGGGCAATTCGGGAATATTGTCCTTTGCCCATATCGGCTTCATGGGGGTCGGGGCCTATGTCTCGGCCATGCTGACAATCCCGCTGCAAATGCGCTCCATGGCGCTTCCCGATCTTTATCCAATCGTGGCGCATATCGAGATTTCGCCCTATCTGGGCATACTCCTGGGCGGCGGGATTGCCGCCGCTGTAGCGGCGGCCCTGTCCTATCCATTGATGCGCCTTTCCGATGCCGCCGCCGTCATCACCTCTTTTGCGTTTCTGGTTGTCCTGCATACGATAATGTTACACTGGAGCGCGGTTACCAACGGCCCGCGCACCTTGTTCGGGCTTCCCAACATCACCACGCTTCCACTCGCTGCGGGCTTTGCCGCAATCGCCGTCATTACGGCGCTGATCTTCAAGGAATCGCGAATCGGCGTGCTCCTGCGCGCCTCGCGCGATGATGAAATCGCCGCCGGCGCAATGGGGGCGAATATTCCTTATTTGCGCTGGTTGGCGTTTATACTCAGTGCGCTTCTCGCCGGCATTGGCGGCGCGTTATGGGGCCATTATGTGACATCCTTTTCACCCAAGGCGTTTTATCTGAAGGAAACCTTTGTTGTTCTGGGTATGCTGGTCATTGGCGGGCCAAATACAGTGACAGGGGCTGTGGCGGGTACGATCCTTGTCACTCTTGCATTCGAGGGGCTGCGGGCGACAGAGGGCTTTTTGAACAGTATTCAGCTCTTTTCAAAACCAGTTATCGGCCTGACCGAAATTATACTGGCTATGGCGATGATTGTGATGTTATCGCTTCGTCCCGGTGGCTTCATCGCAACACGGGAGATCGGTGATACAGTCATGCGTTGGTTCAAATTCAGGGATAAGACACAATGAACTGGAAAACGGCCTATCGTTCCTTCTACTACGCGAATGCACCCGAGCCTGATGATATCGTTCTTGATTCACAAAATACGGCTCTCATCGTCATTGATATCCAGAACACCTATCTGGAGCCCAAGGATACGGTGGCGGAAAATGAAGCCTGGCAGCCGTTCTTCAAACGGATGAACGAGACGGTAATTCCCAATACGGCAAGACTGATCGAGCGCTGCCGGGCCAATGGGACGGAAGTGATTTTTGCCCGTATTGCCTGTCTGAAGCAAGACGGGCGGGATCGCTCGCTGAGCCAGAAGAAGCCGGGATTTAACTATCTCCTGCTGCCAAAAGACCGGCCGGATTCGCAGATTGTTTCGCAACTGGCGCCGCAAGATGACGAAATAACCGTTCTGAAGACAACAGACAGCGCCTTAACCGGCACGAATCTGCGCCTGATTCTGCATAATATGGGAATCAAATCCGTCGTGGTCGCAGGAATATTTACCGACCAGTGCATATCATCGACCGTGCGCAGTCTGGCTGATGAAAGCTTCAATGTCGTCGTCGTGGAAGATTGCTGCGCAGCCGCGACCATGGAGCTGCACCTGCATGAACTTGAGGTCATGAATATGATCTACTGCCATGTTGTGCAGCTTGACGAGGTGTTGGATTTCTATGAAAATCCATAGAGCAATTCCGGAAAAGTGGGAACCGGTTTTCCGATAAGAAGTGCGGCAATAACAAAGAGTTAGAGCTCGGTTTTGATTGAATCAAAACCGGAAATGCTCTAGCTGCCGGGAAAATCACCAGGCAATGGATTTGCCGTGTTCAGACTGCCGGTTTTTTCAGGTGTAACAGCGCTTTTGGCGCGGGGCCGCCGGTTGCCCAGTCGAGTAATTCGACCGTATGAACCACAGGCGTCCTCGTGCCGCCGCCAATCTGGATCATGCAGCCAAGATTGCCCGCCGCGATAACCTGCGGCGCAACCGAGGCGATGTTATGCACCTTGCGCTCGCGCAGCCTTTCAGCCAATTCAGGTTGCAACAGATTATAGGTGCCGGCCGAGCCGCAGCACAGATGGCCTTCGGGGATCGCAACGGTCTCGAAACCGGCGCTGCCGAGCAAATCCACCGGGAGATTTGTGATTTTTTGCCCATGCTGCAATGAGCAGGCCGAATGATAGGCGACTTTCAGTTTCGGGGCATTGCCAGCGGGTTGCAGGGGAATCTGTGACAGGATTTCGCTGATATCCCGGCTGATACCGGAAATGGTCTTGGCATCCGCCGCAAGCTCTGGATCGTCGCTGAACATGAACCCGTAATCCTTGACGGTGGTGCCGCAGCCGGATGTGTTGATCACGATGTAATCAAGCCCTTCGCCGTGCATTTCCTTTCGCCAGGTGCGGATATTCGCCGCCGCCGCGGCGTGGGAGGTCCCCGCCTTGCCCATATGATGCGTCAGGGCGCCGCAACAGCCTGCGCCCTTGGCAATAACGACCTCGACCCCGTGGCGGGTTAAAATGCGGATGCTCGCTTCGTTGATGGCCGGATCAAGGACTTTTTGGGCGCAGCCTGTCATCAACGCCACCCGCAGAACCGGTTGTTGCGCCGGAGAAAACACCTGCGGGCGATCATGAGATGAGGCCGCGGGAATGGCCGCCGGAGCCATGCCCAAAAGCCCCCTGAGCCGTCCCGGCATTATCCTCCGCAAGGGGCGGGCCAGTCTGGCCCCGTAAAGGGCAAGGCGGAAAATGAAGGGGCGCGGCAAAACAAGCGCCAGCATATTGCGCAACAGCCGGTCAGCCAGAGAGCGCGCCCCGGTTTTTTCAATATAGGCGCGGGCATGATCGACCAGATGCATATAATCGACGCCGGAGGGACAGGTGGTCATGCACGAAAGGCAGGACAGGCAGCGGTCAATATGGGTGATGACTTTCCGGTCCGGAACCCGGTCATTTTCGAGCATGTCCTTGATCAGGTAAATCCGGCCGCGCGGGCTGTCAAGTTCATTGCCCAGCAGGAGATAGGTTGGACAGGTCGCGCTGCAAAAGCCGCAATGGACGCATTTGCGCAAGATACCCTCGGCCCTGGCCGTGGCGCCATCGGCAAGCTGGGCAATGGAAAAACCGGTTTGCATTACAAATCGTCCCGTATGCGGCCGCGGTTCAAAATCAGCTCCGGGTCAAAGCTGTGGCGAATACGCTGCGTCAGCGCGGCAAGGGCAGGGGGTTGGGGGTGGAAAACCGGAACCGCAGCGCGGACTTCCCGGCTGGCGCGGATCAGTGTTGCGTGGCCGCCATGGCTGTCGACCACCGCGTGGATGGCCGGGGCGTGGGCATCACCGGCAGCAGCAACCGCGAGCCAGATCAGCCCGCCGGCCCAGTCGTAATAACGGCACCTCACCGGCACATTGCGAGCCAGCAGATCGGCGACAAGCAAGGCCCCGTTCGCCGGTGCGCTCGAGATGCGCCAGATTTGCTCTTTCGTGCCGCCAAAGGGGGTCCCGTCGCGCAAATCTTCCCAGAAATTGCGCGAATTCACAGCTTCCAACACTTCAACCCGTCGTCCCTTTGCCGCAAGAGAGCTGACAAGCTCTTCGCGCCTTGCAGTAACTGAGGTTTCGGAGCCCTCCAGTCTCAAGGCGGTCAGCGGCTTGCCTGCCAGCTCCTGCGGCGCGGGGGAGGAAAAACCGCTTTGTAGCGGCGGCAGATGGGCAAAGCCGGAGATTTCATATCCCAGACCGGACATTTGCGTCATTTGCCTCACCGCCTCTTCCTCGTCCAGCCCAATGATAAGAAGCGTCAATCCGGTTTGCGCCTTTGGCATGACTTTCAGTGTGACCTCGCTGAAAATGCCGAATGTGCCGTATGATCCGGTCATCAGCTTCGACATATCGTATCCGGTCACGTTTTTCATCACCCGGCCGCCTGACTGAAAAATCTCGCCGCGGCCGCTGACGGCGCGAAAGCCGAGCAGATGATCGCGCGCCGCGCCCGTCTTGATACGCCTCGGGCCCGAAGCATTGACCGCAAAAAGGCCGCCAATTGTGCCGGCCCCGCGCGGATTGCCGAATAACGGTCCATGATCAATCGGCTCAAAAGCCAGTTCCTGATCATGCTGCTCCAGCAAGCGGGTGATTAAAGACAGTGGCGTTCCGGAATGGGCCGCAAGCACCAGTTCAGAGGGCTCATAATAGATCACCCCCGTTAATCCGGAGGTGCTGATGCATGTTTGCGCATCCGACGGACGGCCAAGCCCCCTGCGGCTGCCGGAGCCGATAATATCAAGCGGAGCGGCATTTCCAAGCGCGGCGCGCACAAGCTGGGCGATTTCCTCTTCATCGCGCGGGACAAAAGTTTTCATGGCCTTTTAGAACCTCGGGATATCTGGAAAGGGAAGCTTGCCGCGTTGCACATGCATTTTGCCCAGTTCGGCGCAGCGGTGAAGGGTCGGGAAAACCTTCCCCGGGTTCAGCCGGTGAGCCGGGTCGAAGGCGCATTTGACGCGTTGTTGTTGTTTCAGGTCGGTTCCGCTGAACATGGTGGACATCAGATCGCGCTTTTCAACCCCGACCCCGTGCTCGCCGGTCAGGACGCCGCCGACCTCGACACAAAGTCTGAGGATATCGGCGCCGAACGCCTCGGCCTTGTCAAGATCGCCGGGCTTGTTGGCATCGTAAAGGATGAGCGGGTGCAGATTGCCGTCTCCGGCATGAAACACATTGGCGCAGCGCAACGCGTATTTGCTGGCAAGGTTTTGAATTTGCTTCAGGACATGGCCAATCTGGTTGCGCGG
Source organism: Alphaproteobacteria bacterium (assembly GCA_024275895.1). GTDB lineage: Bacteria > Pseudomonadota > Alphaproteobacteria > Rhizobiales > BM303 > BM303. The sequence goes on from JAJRYE010000022.1 coordinate 26,285, forward strand.
TATAGTGCCGTCCATGCACAAATAATCGGGCCCGATGGCGCCCACGGCGGGAAAGGCGTTCTTGCGCCCGGCCCAGAACTGGAGTCTTTGTTCCTCGTTTTCGGCAATTTTGATAAACCCGGCACCATGGTTGCGGGCAATCCGCGAGACGCCTTCGATCAGACGCTCAACTTCCGAAGCCGCGCCGTCAAGCTCGCAGACGATAAGCGCCTCGGCATCGCACGGATAACCGCAGGCCTGAAATTCCTCCGCCGCCCTGACAGCCAGATTATCCATCATCTCAAGCCCGCCGGGAATAATCCCCGCCGAGATGATCGAAGCGACGCAATCGGCCCCGGCCTCGATCGAGGCAAACCCCAGAAGAAGGGCGCTTATGGTCTGGGGTTTTGGCAAAATGCGCAGGGTAATCTCGGTGATAACGCCGAGCAGGCCCTCCGAACCGGTCATCAGCCCCATCACATCGTAAAGTTCAGAATCCAGATGCTTGCCACCAAGACGAAGCACCTGGCCGTCCATCAGCACAATTTCAAGGCCAAGAATGTTGTTGGTGGTCAGGCCGTATTTCAGGCAATGCACACCGCCGGCATTCTCGCCCACATTGCCACCTATGGAGCAGGCGATCTGGGATGAGGGATCGGGCGCATAATAAAACCCTTCATGTTCGACCGCCCGGGTCACGGCCAGATTGGTCACGCCGGGCTGCACCTTCACGCAGCGATTGGGATAGTCAATTTCCAGTATGCGGCTGAATTTGCTCATGACAAGCAAGATACCGTCCGCCAGAGGCAAAGCGCCGCCCGAAAGAGAAGTGCCGGCGCCGCGAGGCACCACTTTGACGTTCATCTCATCGGCAAGGGCCATGACCATGGAAACCTGCCCGACGGTTTCGGGCAGGACAACAACCAGCGGCAACTGGCGGTACATCAGCAAGCCGTCGCATTCATAGACGCGCATTTGCGTCTCTTCGCCAATGACATTGCCATCTGGCAAAATCCGCCGCAAGCGCCGGATCAGGCGGTTGCGGTTGCGCAGGATTTCGGTTTCGGGTTCCGGCATGGAAATAGACATGCATTTGCTCCTTACCTGTCCGGCATATCCGGAAAATCAGTTTCCATAAGCCACCGCCGGCAGCCAGGTGGTGAGTTTGGGGTAGAAGAAAACAATCAGCAAGCCGGTAATCTGCAACAGTACAAACGGGACCACGCCCTTGTAGATATGGCTCAGGGAAATCTGCGGCGGACATACGCCTTTCAGGTAAAACAGGGCGAATCCGACCGGCGGCGTCAGGAATGACGTTTGCAGGGTTACGGCAACAAGGATGGCAAACCAGACAACCGAAGGATTGTCGACAACGCCATAGCTCTCGACCGGAATATTCAGCCCCAAGACGACGGGGAGCATCAGCGGCATGATGATCAGGGTAATCTCGATCCAGTCGAGCAGGAAACCAAGAAGAAAAATGATGAGCAGGATAAAACCGATCACCATATAGGGATTGTCAAACGAACCCAGCACCAGATTTTCGATGATTTCATCGCCGCCGAAACGCCGCAGAACAAAGGCGAAAAAGGTCGCCGCCATGAAAATGCCGACAATATAACCGGAGGTATTGAGGGTCTGGCGCATGACATCCTTGAATACTTTCATATTCAGATTGCGCGAAAACAGCGCCAGCAATGTCGCGCCCATGGCGCCAATTCCCGAGGCTTCGGTCGGGGTTGCCAGACCGAAAAATATTGAACCCAGCACCAGAAGGATAAGACCGATGGGCGGCACAACCGATAGGATAACAGCACCCAGTATCTTCAAGGTAATCGGCTCATGGTCTGCAGGAACCGGCATTGATTTTGGCGAGATCAGCCCGTGGGCGACAATGAAAACAATATAAAGCGCGCCGAGCAGGAGCCCGGGGAAAAGCGCCCCCATAAACAAATCACCCAGAGAGATCGCCAGCTGGTCCGACATGATCACCAGCATGATGGAAGGCGGGATCAGGATGCCCAGCGTGCCCGATGCGGCGATGGTTCCGGTGGCTATGGGCTTGGCGTAATTCTGCTTCATCATGGCGGGGATCCCCATGACGCCGAGCAACACAACCGAAGCGCCGATAACGCCGGTGGAGGCGGCAAGAATGATGCCGATCAGCATTACGGTCAGCGCCAGCCCGCCTCTGAGGGCGCCGAAGAGCACCTGCATGGATCGCATCATGCGCTGCGCCACACCGGATTGATCCAGCATCAGCCCCATGAAAATAAACATTGGCAGGGCGACAAGAACCGGATTCTTGATGATGCCGCCGAAGAAACGGCCGCCACTGGCCGAAAGCTTGGTATAGGTGATGCCGGTGCGCTGGAATTCAATAAATGCGGTAATCAGTTTGCGGTTGGGATCGAGGACAAGCTCGCCAATCAGAACGAAAAGCAGGCTGACGCCGACAAGCGCATAAACCACGGGAATGCCGCGAAACAACATAAATATAAATGTGATGAACATCAGCAGAACCATCCACTGGTTCAGGTCCATGACGGCTCCGAATAAAGACAGGATTTCCATAAATTTCAGGCTTTCGGGGAATTGCGGCGGTTCAGCCAGAAACTGATCGCGGCGAGAACAAGAAGTATGGCCAGACCGTACCAGGTGGTGTCCTGCAACAAGGGCTCCCGGCTGATGCGCCGGGGATGCAGATCGGGATTTGAAAAGCGGATGCTCCACCAGAGCGCGTAATAAACAGCACGCTCGGCCGCAAACCATACCGTGGGCAGCGCCGCAACAAGCAGTGTCCACAAGGCCGGTGCGGTTAATTTCGCCAGATTGCGGTAAAGAGCGGCAAAGGCGGCGATAATTGCCGCCATAAACAATACCGGCAAAGCCATTTTTAACATAAAGAGGCCATGCAATCCGTTGGGGCTGTCGGATCCCTCGCGGGCCAGCCAGGACGCATAAGCATAATGAAGCAGGATATCGGTCATAATGCCTAAAAACGGCAGTAGCAGCCAGCCCAGTCCGAACACTTCGATCCGGGCCTTTTTTCTCTCCGGGTAACGGGCATGAAAGATATCGACCCGCACATGGCTGTCGGTGGTGATGGCATAGCCAAACCCGGTCAGCAGGGCGAGGCCGTATAGCCACCATTGCGCGTCATCGAGCCAGGCCTGGTTGATGCCGGCCTTGCGCAGGAAGACCTGGGCAACAATGGCGATCATCAGAACCGGAAAAAGCCAAGCGGCGATATTGCCCAGATTGACCATCAGGCGATCGCCCCACAGATGTTCCTCGCGTCCCCGCTCGCCCGGATCTGAAATGGCCGTTACATGATCAATAGTGTCATAACTTACATGACCGGTTGGCTCTGACATCGCAACTCCTCCCCAATACGTATAATGTGGCGGCTGTGAAACGCCGCCACATTACAGCTTTGCCTGCTTGGGCGTACGGGTTTTACCGTTTCAGGTAAATATTCTTGGACCAGACCGCATAGCCTTTGCGGTAATCCTGAAGGTCGGTCCAGACTTCCTGGAAGAAGGGGTCATCCTTGGCCAGCTCTGCGACAACCTCGTCCCAGGCGCCTTTGAATGCAGCCAGCATTTCCGGGCTCCACTGCTTGATCTTGACGCCGTTTTTCTTGGCGTTGTCAACCATGGCGGCATAGTTGGTAGCTTCACCCTCGGCCAGATTTGTCGTCATATTGGCAAGACAGGCCACCTCGATCTGCTTTTTGGCGCGATCCGACAAGCCTTCATAAACGTCCTTGTTAATCAGCAGTTCGAACAAGGTGGAGGGCTGGTGCCAGCCGGGGAAGTAGTTGTATTTGGCGATTTTGTGGAACCCCAGACGCGCGTCAATCCGCGGCATGGAAAATTCGGTGGCATCAATCGCGCCGCGCTCAAGCGCCGGAAAAATATCCGAGGCGCCCAGAAGCGATGTGGATACGCCCAGTTTCTGCATCGCCTTGGCGCCAAGGCCAAAGAACCGCATGTTCAGGCCCTTCAGGTCGGCAACCGAGTTGATCTCCTTTTTAAACCAGCCCGAGGTCTCCGGCGCAATAATGCCGCAGGGGAACATCTTCACGTTATAGCCGTTCCTGTCATACATTTCCTGCCATAATCTGGCGCCGTCGTCATAAAGAATCCAGCCAAGAAATTCGCCTGCTTCGGGGCCGAAAGGAACGGCGGCAAACAAGGAGGCGGCGTTGATCTTGCCCTGCCAGTAACCGGATGTAGCGAAGGAGGAATCCACCGAGCCATTGGAAACAGCGTCCAGGGCCTCCAGGGTCGGCACCAGTTTTTTCGGATCAAAATGCTTGAATTTGACCTCCGAGGAAATGCCGTTGATTTTGGCCACGAAATCCGTTGCGGCCGTCCCCAGAATTGGCAGGTTCTTGCCGAATGCGGATGTCATTTCCAGCGTTGTCCCGGCGCTGGCAGCACTGCTTATCATGCTGATGCCGGCTATGGCTGCGAGTAATCTTGTTTTCATGTTTCCCTCCCTGGGATGTTGTTCGGCTAAAAAGCCGGTAAAATGGCAAATCAATTGCCTGACTTTGATAAAACCGTTTTACCAAATCTGTTTTTTCTCATTCGGGCGCCGTCAAAACCCGACCTCGAGCGCAACGCCTTTTGCGATGGCGAGTTCAACAGCAGCCGCGGCGACCGCCAAATCCTGAAGCGCCACGCCCGTACCGTCGAACAGCGTGATCTCGTCGTCTGCGCTTCGGCCTTTTATCCGACCGTTGATAACTGCGCCAAGTTCCCTGATATCGGCTTTTGGCAATGACCCGTCGGCAATGGCATGCTGGCATTCGCCGATGCTGACCGCCTGGGCAATCTCGTCGGTAAAAACGCTTGCCCTGGCAAGAAGGGTGGCCTCAACCTCCTGCTTGCCTCGGGTGTCGGTGCCCATGCAGGCAATATGGGTACCGCCCCTGACCTGGGCATCGCGCAGGATCGGGGCGAAGCTGGATGTAATGGTGATAATGACATCGGATTGCACACCCAGCCGGTCAAGGTCAACCGCCTCGAACGGCAAGCCCAGCTCTTTGGCGGTGGTTTCCAGCCGTGCAAGGTTTTCAGGCCGGTGATTCCAGCCGATGATTTTTTCAAACTTGCGCTGTTCAACAGCGGCGCGCATCTGAAACGCCGACTGGTGCCCCGCGCCGATCATGCCAAGAACCCTGGCGTTTTCAGGCGCAAGATATTTGATCGAAACCGCCGCCGCCGCCGCCGTGCGCAGGGCGGTGAGAAGATTGCCTCCCACAAGCGCCTTGAGCCTGCCGGTATCGGCGTCAAACAGGATGATGGTGGACTGGTGGTTGGTGAGCCCTCTGGCTTCATTTCCCGGCCAGTACCCGCCCGATTTCAGCCCCAGGGCCAGACCGGCGCGGTCAAAACCGGATTTGAATCCGTAAAGCGCGTCCGCATAACCGATGTCCTCGCGGATAACCGGGAAGTTACGGGCCTTGCCAAGGGCCATAGCGGCGAATACCTTTTCCACCGCGTCAAAAGAGGCCTTGCGATCAATCAGATCGGCGATTTCCTTTTCCGGGACAATGATCATGGCAGCTTCATCCTGTTTCGAACAATCGGAGGCGCGAATTAATAGGCCTTGCCGCGCGCCGAGACCGGCCAGAGGGTTTCAACCTTGCCGCCGCGAACGCCGACATACCAGTCATGGACATTGCAGGTCGGGTCACAATGCCCCGGCACCAGCCTGAGCTTGTCATTCACCTTCAATACGCCCTCCGGGTCGGCGACAACGCCGTGCTCGTCGGAGCATTTGAGATATTCAACCTTGTCATCGCGGCCAAATACGGTGGGCAATCCTGAATCAACCGATTGCGCTTTGAGCCCGGCATCAACAACTGCGATATCGGGTTTTGAATGGCTCATGACGGAGGTCAGGATGAAGAGCGAATTTTCCCACTCGCCCTGATCAATGCGTTTGCCCTGCCGGTCCAGAATACGACCGTAATCGGCATCCATGAAGGCGTATGAGCCGCATTGAAGCTCGTTGTAAACGCCCGAATTGCCCTCAAAATAATAAGACCCGGTGCCGCCGCCGCCAATGATATCGCACTACAGCCCCTGTGATTTCAAAGCGGTGACGGCGCGTTCGACCATCTCGACCGCAATATCGATTTTTTCCTTGCGGTCATTGTAAAGATCAAGATGCTGCATCGCGCCCTGATAGGCCTGGATACCGGCGAATTTAAGCCCCTGCGCCGCATCAATCAGCTTGGCGATATTCACTACATCCTGCGAGGTCGTCACGCCGCAGCGCCCGGCGCCGCAGTCGATTTCCACCAGACATTCAAGCTCAGTGCCGTGCTTTTGCGCTGCCGCAGAGAGTTCGGCGACATTTTCCGGATCGTCGACACAAACCAGAATACGCGCGCCCAGTTTCGGCATCCGTGCCAGACGGTCGATCTTGGCCGGATCGCGAACCTGATTGGACACCATCACATCCTTGATGCCGCCGCGGACAAAAACCTCCGCCTCCGACACTTTCTGGCAGCACACGCCAACTGAATCACCCAGGGTTTCCTGTAATTTGGCGACATCCACCGATTTGTGCATCTTGCCGTGGGCACGGTGGCGCACGCCCATGGCCTTGGCACGCTCGCCCATTTTCCTGACATTGCGCTCCAGCGCGTCCAGATCAATGATCAGGCAGGGGGTCTGGATATCGGCCTCGTCCATTCCGGGGACAGCGGGCACATCATAGCCGACCTCAAGTTCATCAAAGTTGATTGGTGCATTCATTTTACTTCTCCAGCTTCAGCTATTGAGCCACGGCAGCAGGTCGAGATCGACATTGCCGCCGGTAATGATGATGCCGACGCGTTTGCCGGCGAAGACATCCTTGTTTTTCAAGATAGTCGCCAAAGGCACCGCGGAACTGGGCTCCATGACGATTTTCATGCGCTTCCAGATCAGTTTCATCGCATCGATGATCTCGCTTTCGGTTGCGGTGTGAATATCGCTGACATAGTTGGAAACAAAGTGCCAGGTCAGGTCTTTCAGGGGCACCTTCAGACCATCGGCCACGGTTTCGGGCGCATCATCGGCGATAATATGCCCGGCTTTCAAGCTGCGCGCGGCGTCATCGGCGTTTGCCGGTTCGGCGGCGTAAATCTTTATTCCTGGGGCAAGGTTTGACAGTGTCAGGCAAGTTCCCGAGATCATGCCGCCGCCGCCGATCGGCGCCACCACCGCGTCAAGCTCCCCGATCTGGTCGATCAGCTCATGCGAGCATGTCGCCTGCCCGGCGATGACGCGCGGGTCATTATAGGGGTGGACAAATTCGGCCCCCGTCTCGGCGACAACTTCGGCAAATACCGCCTCGCGGCTGCTGGTAGAGGGCTCGCATTCCACAATCCGCCCGCCATAGCCCTTCACCGCCTCCTTTTTGGCCCGGGGCGCGGTGCGCGGCATGACAACCGTGCAGGGGATGCCGCGCCTTCCGGCGGCATAGGAAAGGCTCAGGGCGTGATTGCCCGAAGAATGGGTTGCCACGCCTTTTTCCAGCTTGTCATCCGCCAGACCGAAGACGGCATTTGAGGCGCCCCTCGCCTTGAAAACGCCCGCCTTTTGAAAGTTCTCGCATTTGAAAAACAGCTCCGCGCCGCTCAGCTCGTTGAAATAGCTGGAGGTGAGGACCGGGGTTTTGTGGATATAGGGCTTGATGCGCTCATGAGCGGCAAACATATCGCTGATCACCGGGATGGAGAGGGGTTGGGATTTCGTCATCACGCTGCCTCTCTCAGGCTGTCGGTTGTCCGGGTGCGGTAAAAATCCTGCGCCGCGGCAACGCCGGAGCCAAGAGGCACGTTCAGCCCCAGATCGGCCATGCACATCTCCGCCGTGGCAATGCCGGACAGCGCCATGACATCGGTCATGGAGCCCAGATGGCCGATGCGGAAAACCTTGCCCGCGACCTCGCCCATGCCGATCCCGTAAGCCACGCCGTATTTTTCCAGCGCATGAGTGACCAGATCAAGCGAGTTGAACCCTTCAGGAGTAACGACCGCGCTCACCGTGTCGGAATAAAGTTCGGGCGAGCGGGCGCATAAATCCATTCCCCAGGCAGCAATGGCGGCGCGCACCCCGCCGGCGATCCGGGCATGGCGGGCAAAGACATTCTCCAGCCCCTCGGCCAGCAGCATCTGGGTGGAGTGTTTCAGGCCATTGAGCAAGCCAACTGCGGGTGTAAAGGGGTAAAGACTGTTTTCGTAACTTGCCGCCATATCCCTGACATCAAAGAAGGTGCGCGGCAGTCTGGCACTGTCCAGTACCGCCATCGCCTTCGGACTGAAGCCCAAAATCGCCAGACCGGCGGGCAGCATGAAGCCCTTTTGCGACCCGGTGACGGCAATATCAACTCCCCATTCCTCCATCCTGAAATCCATCGAGGCAATGGAGCTGACGCCGTCGACATAAAGCAATGCCGGATGAGCCGCCGCATCCAGCGCAGCGCGCACGGCGGCGATATCGGATTTTACACCGGTTGCGGTTTCGTTATGGGTGGCGAGAACCACCTTGATTTCATGTGCTGTATCGGCGCTCAGGATTTCTTCATAGCGTGCAACCGGCAGGCCCGTTCCCCACGGCGTATCGACCACATCCATTTTAAGCCCGTGGCGCTCGCACATATCAATCCAGCGATGGCTGAACATGCCGTTGCGCGCCGCCAGAACCCGGTCGCCCGGTGACAGCGTATTGGTAATTGCCGTTTCCCAGCCGCCGGTGCCGGTGGAGGGGAAGATGAATATCTGCGCCGTTCTGGATTTCAAAATCTGTTTTACGCCGTTCAATGCAGGATGCAGGATTTCGCCAAACAGCGCCGAGCGGTGATCAAGCGTTGGCATATCCGCCGCACGGCGCAATTCTTCCGGAATATTCGTCGGCCCGGGGATGAAGACGGGGTTTTGGAAGCTCATTTTGCACACCTTGTTCAAATTGTTTCTATATTTTCAACCAGACGGCAAGCCATTTCAATTTTTTTGAAAACTTTTTTCATAATTGCATTTGTTGAATATTATTCAATTTATTCATTTGGTTACCATTTTTCATTGTGTGAAACGTTTTTTTATATTACCCCTGTGAGAGGGAAACAGGATATCGAAATGACACAATCAAAAAAGCGCCTGCGCGGCCGGCCAAAAGCCTTTTACGACAAAAGCGCCCAGAACAGGATCAGGGCGGTTGAGCGCGGACTGGACGTTCTGGATTGCCTCGCGGAGCAAAACGGTCTGACCCTGACGCAAATTGCCGAGGCGCTGGGCCAGTCGCCCGCGACGATCTACCGGGTTCTGTCAACCTTTGAGGCCCGGCAGGTGGTGGAAATGGATCCCGCCTCCCAGGAATGGTTCATCGGCCCGGCAAGTTTTCGCCTTGGTTCGGCCTTTTTGCGCCGTACCGGCGTGATTGAACGCGCCCGTCCGGTGATGCGCGAGTTGATGGAGCAAACCGGGGAGACGGCCAATCTGGGGATGGAGGTTTCAGGCGAGGTCATGTTTATCAGCCAGGTGGAAACGCATGCGAATATCCGCGCCTTTTTTCCACCAGGAGCAACATCGCCCCTGCATGCCTCGGGGATCGGAAAAGTCCTGCTGGCCCATGCCGAACCCACCAGAATTGAAAACTACCTCGCCCGCAAAAACCTGGAATCCTTTACCGGCAATACCCTGTCAGATCGCGAATTGCTGCGAACCGAACTTGTCAGGGTAAAGGCTCAGGGCTATGCCTTTGATAATGAAGAAAAAAGCAAAGGCATGCGCTGTGTCGCCGCGCCCATTTTCAATTTCTACGGCGAGGTTATTGCGGGGATATCCATATCGGGGCCCTCCATCCGCCTGTCACTTGATCGCATCGGGCCTGTCAGCGAAATGGTAATGAAAAAGGCCGCCTTGCTGTCCGGGTAAAAACCGGTCAAAGGCTTCAATCCAGCCATGAAAGACGCTATCTTCCAACTGCGCCATGGCGTATTGGACAAGGAACACCGCCAAATGACAAAGCATCCGTGCAATTCCCCGCCGCCTTACTCCAAAGACCTTGCCCGGCGGGTTGAGGCGCTGGTTGAAAGCGAACCTTACCGGCTGGCGACAAATGATCCGGATTTTCTTGAACAGGATGATTTGCGCCCGGTGCGGCTTCAGCTTGAATATCTCAAAACCGAAACCGCCATGCGCCGGCACGGCATCCGCTCCACCATAATCGTCTTTGGCAGCGCCCGCCTGCGCTCAAAAGAGCAGCTTGAGGCCGGGATTGCGGCTCTGGACGCCGAATTGCAAAAAACGCCCGAATTGCAAAAAACGCCCCGGAACGCTGAATTGCAGGCCAGCAAGGAGGAGCTTGGCAAACGACGGGCCTATGCCAAATATTATGATGAGGCGCGAAAATTCTCCTTCACGGTTTCGCAGCGAATTCAACGCGAAGGCCGCTGCGATTTTGTTGTCATAACCGGCGGCGGGCCGGGCATCATGGAAGCAGCCAACAGGGGCGCGGATGACGCCGGGGCGCGGTCCATCGGCCTCAATATCGATCTGCCGCGCGAGCAGGTCCCCAATCCCTATATCTCGCCCGAGCTTTGTTTCCAGTTCCGCTATTTCGCCTTGCGCAAACTGCATTTTCTCATGCGGGCCAGGGCGCTTGTGGCGTTTCCGGGCGGCTTTGGCACCCTGGACGAGCTGTTTGAGGTTTTAACCCTCGTGCAGACAAAAAAGGTCTCTCCCCTGCCCATTGTCCTGATCGGCAAGGCGTATTGGTCGCGGGTGGTTGATTTTGAGTTTCTCGCCGAAGAAGGCTTTATCAGCCGCGATGATCTGGGGCTTTTCACCATTGTGGAAACCGCCGATGCGGCGGTGGAGTTTATCCGTGATTTTTATGACGGCAAGCCACCGCAATAAATCAGGCAAAAAGGTACGTGATGGGTAATGAACAGGGAATTACCGTCTCCTTTTTAGGCGCGGCGGGCGAGGTTACCGGCTCGTGTTATCTCATTGAAGGGCCGGGCATCCGCTTTCTGGTTGATTGCGGCATGTTTCAGGGCGGCAGGGAGGCGGATGGCAAGAACCGCGCCAGATTTGCCTTCAAGCCGCAGGATATTGATTTTATGGTTTTGACCCATGCCCATATTGACCATAGCGGGCTAATTCCAAAACTGTGCCGGGACGGCTTTGAAGGGCCGGTCTATACCACCGGGGCCACCACCGAGTTGCTCTCTATCATGCTGCGCGATTCGGCGCATATTCATGAAAAAGCAGCCGAGCTCACCAATAAACGGCATAAAAATCACGGCCGGATCGCAAAACCGCTTTATACCATGGCGGATGCGGAGAAATCCCTGTTGCAGATTGTGCCAAAGCCCTATGACAAAGTCTTCAGGCCGCAAGAAAATATCAAGATACGCATGCGTGACGCCGGGCATATTCTGGGCTCGGCGATAGTGGAAATCTGGATCAGGAGCGGCGATGGCAAGCGCAAAATCGTCTTCTCGGGCGATCTTGGCCAGCCCGGCAGGGCGATCTTGCGTGATCCGGCCCTTATCCGCAAAACCGATTATCTGGTTGTTGAATCCACCTATGGCGACCGGCTGCACAAGGCCCTGACGCCCTCACTTGACGAGCTTGTCGAGGTTATCAATACGACAATCGTTCACGGCAAGGGGAATATCATCGTTCCGGCCTTTGCCGTGGGCCGCAGCCAGGAGCTGATTTACTATCTCTATGACCTGACCCGGCTTGGGCGGGTGAAAAACCTTACCGTTTTTCTCGATTCGCCAATGGCGCAAAGCGTTACCGAACTGACCCGGCGTCATGTCGAGCTGTTTGACAAGGAAGCAAAAAAACTGGTCGCATGGCATTCGCATACGGGGGGTGAGCTGAATCTCAGATTTACCCGTAGCGTTGAAGAATCAAAGGCAATAAACGAAATTCGCTCCGGCGCCATTATCATGTCGGCAAGCGGCATGTGCACGGCGGGCCGAATCCTGCATCACCTCAGGCACGGGCTGGGCCGGCGCGGGAATACGGTTCTTATCACCGGTTATCAGGCGCAGGGCACTTTGGGCCGCCGCCTTGTGGACGGCGCCGCACATGTCAGGATTTTTGGCGAGGACATAGCCGTCAGGGCCCGGATCAGCACAATCGGCGGCTTTTCCGCCCATGCGGATCAAAAGGCGATACTGCATTGGCTGGAGGGATTTGAAACCGCGCCGCGCCGGGTGTTTGTCACCCATGGTGAGGTGAAGGCGTCCTCGGCTTTATCACAGATCATCAGCAACCGGCTCGGCTGGCGGGTGCTCATACCTGAAAGAGGTCAAAGCGCCCGGATTTGATTCCATCAAAACCGGGCTTTAGTCACGATTGCCATTGCCATCATGTCAGTCCCGCAAGGTGAAGGGGAGTGCTCAGGGTTTTTTCCACGGGAAATATTTCCTTGTGTTCACAAGCTCTCCGGTGAGGGGCGAGAAATAGGCCAGAATGCGCCGGTTGTCGCGGTCAATGGCGTGCACTTCATAATAAGAGCCGATGACGCTGATGCCGCGGACATCCATTTTCATGTCTTGCGCTTTCTTGTAGATATGCTCAACGCCAAGCCATTGCCCGGGAAGTTCCATTTCATCCATGCAAACCGGCTTGCCGGCGGGGCCAAGCTGCTTTGGCCGGTCCCTTGTCTGGACGATATTACCGTCCACCGGGTCAACAAACGCCAGAACCGGGCGTCCGTATCTGTTACAGGCGCGAACTTCAAAATAAGAACCCACAACATAGATGTTCTGGATGCTCATCCCGGCCTCCTGCACTTTCTTGACGGCAACATTCGCGCTCATCCAGCGCGCCAGAGGCGACGGGGCGCAATCCTTGCCGCCTTCGAAAGCCATTGCCGGCGGCGAGAGGGTGATCGCGGCGAGCGCCGCGATCACAAATCTGGTTTTCATCATTTGACAGGCCTTTATATTGTTCTTCCTTTTGCAAAAGAACGGTTTGCGCTCCTACATGCCCGTGGTAGGCGCGGCGGTGGAGGCGGTTCCGGTTGCAGAGGCGGCGGCCGTACGCTTGGTGCGCATTACATAATCCCGGTCAAACCGGTTGGCCTTGCGGTTGTATTCACCGCGCTCATGGCTGCTGTGCTTGGTGCGGCTGCTGTATTTCTTGCCATCATCATCGCGATCATGTTCGCGGCTGCTGTCGCGGTCACGGTCTCCATATCCGTCATCGTCATGGCTGTCACGGCCGTCACGGCTGTCGCTGCTGTCATGGCCCGCGCCATCATCACGGCCCGTATCGTCATCACGGCCATTATCATGATCATTTGAGTTGCTCCCGCCTTGTTCGGCGCCGCCATTGCCGCCATGATCATCATTATCGCTATCGGCATAAGCCGGCATGGCAAGGCTTGCGGCAAGAAGGGCGGCGGCAAAACCCAATACGGTTTTATTCATCATCTGGTATTCCTTGTCTTTATCTGTTTTATATGGGCGCGTTCTTTTTGATGAACGCGATGATGGCAATCTACAGACACCGGTCTTTAGCCATGCTGAAAACGGATTTAAGGTTAGGTTCAGCTTGAAAGGTTCAAAATGCGGGCAGGTATCAAGCTCCGAGCCTGCCCCCACATGATTGTTGTATGAGCGCAGGTAGAAATCCGATCCATGTCATCACTTTGTTCACACAATAGGAACAACCGGCCGGGAGGAAGAACGGCGGCCGCGGTGATGTTGCTCCTCGCGGGCCTGATGATTTCCGCCCCGGCCCGTGCGGACAGCGACGATCATGTCTCGGCCACAATCGCAGAAAAGAAAGCGGCGGTTCCCCTTAAAAAAGTGATCCGGAAAATCCGCAGGACATATGGCGGGCGGCTGCTCAAGGTCAAGCTTGAAAAAGAGCGCATTGGCCGCAAATACGTCCTCATCTATGAAGCCAAGGTCCTGATGTCCGACGGCGCGGTGCTGAAGCTTTATTATGACGCGAAAAATATGAAACTTCTGAAACGCAAGGGCCGCTATAAAAAACGCAAGCCCCGAAAATGGTCTGGATTCTTTTCCAGATTCGGGAACCAGACCCGCGGTGAAAATAATGGCGGCGCTGGTGGCAACGGCGGAAGCGCCGGCGGAGGTGATGATAAGGGTGATGACGGACATGATGGCGGCGGTGACAGCGACGGACATGATGGCGGCGGTGACAGCGACGGAGAGGGGGGAGGCGGTGACAGCGACGGAGAGGGTGGAGGCGGCGGCCATGATTAGAGCGGGGGGCGATATTGAGAATTCTCGTTGTTGAAGATGACCATCATATCGCACGCCAGATTGAGGCGGTTCTGCGCAAGGCCGGCTATGCCGTCGATGTTGCGCATGATGGCGAAGAGGGCGATTTTCTGGGAGAAACGGAGCCCTATGACGCCATCGTCCTCGATCTTGGCTTGCCCCTGATGGACGGGCTGAGCGTCTTGCGCAGCTGGCGGGACGAGGGGCGCGATATGCCGGTTCTTATCCTGACCGCGCGCAGCACCTGGCGCGATACCGTGGCCGGGCTCAGGGGCGGCGCCGATGATTATGTCGCCAAGCCGTTTGAGCTGGAAGAATTGCTGGCGCGCATTGAAGCCCTGATCCGGCGCTCCTCGGGACATGCCAGTCCGGTGATGCGCTGCGGCGGCATTGAACTTGATACCGCAAATGGCCGCGTTACCCATGATGGCGATCTTGTCGAGTTGACGGCGCTGGAATACCGCACCTTGTCCTATCTGATCCATCATCAGGGAAACATCATTTCCAAGACGGAACTGACCGAGCATATTTACGGACAGGATTTTGACCGCGATTCCAATGTAATTGAAGTGCTTATCAACCGGCTGCGCAAAAAGCTGAAACCTGAACTGATCAGGACCCGCCGCGGCCTGGGCTATCAACTGGTCCCGCCCGATGCCGCCTGATCCCAGATCCCTGACCTTCCGCCTGAGCGCCACCACTATCCTCTGGGTCGGGGGGGCGCTGCTGGCTGTCGGGTTCCTGCTGGTATTCTTGTTCCGGGATCATATCGAAAGGCGTTTCGACACCCAGCTTCGCGACCATATGGAAGAGCTGGTCGCCGCGAGCGAAATTGCCCCCGATGGCAAGCTCCAGCTCATATGGATCCCCTCCGATCCGCGTTTCAACCGCCCGCTATCGGGCTGGTACTGGCAGATCCTTGAAAACGGCAAACCGGTAAAGCAGTCAAAATCCCTCTGGAGCGGAAATCTTGCGACCCATAAAGCCACACCCGAACGCGGCACGCATATCGTATTGGTCAAGGGCCCTGCCGATGAGCAATTGCGCAGCCTGACCGAGGCCATAACCCTTCCCGAGGCAAAACGGATTTTTATTTTCACCGTGGCGGGTCCGGTCAAGGATATCGAACATGATGTCGGCCTGTTCACAAGGCAACTCATTATGACCCTTGGCGCTCTGGCTCTGGCCCTTATGGCCGCCATCTTGATTCAGGTCAGGTTCGGTTTGCGTCCCCTTCGCGCCTTGCGGCGTGAGATTGCCGATATCCGTTCCGGCGCCAGAGGGCGTCTGCATGACAATGTGCCCTCCGAGGTCACACCGGTGGTTGATGAGATCAACGCCCTGCTTGACCACAACACTTTAATGCTGAAAAAAGCCCGCGCCCAGGCGGCCAATCTTGCCCATGCCCTTAAAAATCCGCTCACCGTAATGCGCAACGAGGCCGGGGAGGTTGCGGGGGAGCGCGGCCGGATTTTAAAAGACCAGACAGATATCATCGGCCGCAATATCGAGCGCCATCTTGTCCGCGCCCGCGCCGCCGGAATGCAGCAGGCGCGCGATATCAAGACACCGGCGGTGCAAATTGCCGAAGATCTGAAATTTTCCATGGCGCTTTTGTACAAGGAACGCGGACTTGACATTGAAGTCACCGGTATCGCCGGCCTGATTTTTCAGGGCGACCCGCATGATCTTGAGGAAATGCTGGGCAATCTTGTGGACAATGCCTGCAAATGGGCCAAAAGACGGGTTGTCATCACCGGCGGGAGGCATGAAAACTATCTGCTGATCCGGGTTGAAGATGATGGTCCGGGAATTTCCCCGAAACATATCGAGGGTATTACGCGCCGCGGGCAGCGCCTTGATGAAACCGTAGCGGGCAGCGGCCTTGGCCTTGATATCGTGCTCGATATTGCCGAGCTTTATGATGGCGGCCTTGCGCTTGGCCGCTCGAAAATGGGCGGGCTGCGGGCCGAGCTTGAACTGCCCGCAGCGCCGGATTGATCAATCGTCGTCGTAATAGCCTTTATCGGCACCGCGGTGGCAGGCGGCGCAATTGGCCATGGTAACGGCCTTTTTCATCGCTCTGGCGGAAACCTCCTTTTATGCTCATGTACAAACCAGCGCAGCTCGGTGATGCGGAGCGGCGCCTTGCCGCGTTTGTCGCGGCCCGAATTGCGCACCAGATAATCGGTAAAATGGCGCGCCGTTGCTTCATCCAGTGAGGCGTCCTCGCCAAAATGATTCTCCAGACCCGACATGAGCGCGTCCCAGGAAGGGGCAGGCAGCAAGCTGGGGTGAAAGGCGATATGGCTCGCTGGTATAATCGAAATTTGCTGGCAGCGTTATGACGCCGCTCGGCGGTACCAAACTGAGCGCCCATGAGCTGGCCCCGCCTGAAAACACGATGATGGCGATGATGATCATGGCGCGCAGGACCGAAGGCGAGACTGCGGCGGAAGGCTTGTTTGCCGCCGCACCGGTCTTGCGGCCGGTGATCATGGCGCGGACAAGGTTTTCCCGGCCAAGGCGGCTTTCGATAAAAACGCCCAGCAGATGCGCGCCGATCATGAAGAGCAGCAAGATGGCGAGAAATTCATGCAGTTCTTCGGCGGCCTCGCCAAAATTATAAGATACAAATCCGGCAAGAATGCCCTGATTTTCCTGACCGCCCAGTACGATGATGCCGGAGACCGTGATTGCGGCCAGAACCGCCAGCAGGGCAAAGACCATGAGCGCCCCGGCCGGATTGTGGCCGGTGTAATGCGACGGGCGCCGGCGCAACACATTGCGCAAATGGGCTAGAATTTCAGATACGGGAAACCAGAAGCTGGAGAAGCGGGCATATTTCGAGCCGCCAAAGCCCCAGATTATCCGGAAAACAACCAGCAGGCCGATGATGTAACCGGACCAGACATGGATATCGAGCCACCATTCCGGGGCAAGAAACCCGGTAACGGCCGCCACGCTTACCGTCAGGGCGAGCGACCAGTGAAAGAGACGCACCGGGAGGTCCCAGACGAAAATCCCTTTTTTGTTTTCCCCGGATGAGTCTGTGTTGCTGGTATTTACTGTATCGGTCATTCTGCTTGTCCCTTGCGCCTCGCTGTGAGGTGAATTTCAGGCAGAATAGATGATCCAGTCTTAGGCCAGGCTGATTTGGAACTTAAGCTGGGGTTAAGGTTTTTC
The DNA here is from genome assembly GCA_024275895.1 of Alphaproteobacteria bacterium. Classification (GTDB taxonomy): domain Bacteria; phylum Pseudomonadota; class Alphaproteobacteria; order Rhizobiales; family BM303; genus BM303. The sequence continues at coordinate 43,733 of JAJRYE010000022.1, forward strand.
CTGGCCGCTTTGCTCGGGTTTTGTCCAGGCCTTGAGATGTTTTTTCATAAACGCGGCGGCGCGAAGAATTGAATCCTTGGTCGCCAGATCATCGGCGAAGGTGCGAACCCGGGGCGGGCGGAAATCAAATCCGCGCCCGACGCCGGGATAGATAATCAGCCGAACATCCTTGCCGGCGCGCTTCATATAAAGCGCAGCCGTTTCGATGGAGCGGCGGCGCTGATATTGTTCATACTCGCCGATAAACACTATCACCGGGATATTGAGATTATCGAGATCCTTGTCATAGCGGTAAACCTGCAACGGCTCGGGCGCGTTGGGGTCCTGCCAGTGGGGGTAAAAGCCGACATAGCAGGCGACTTGCTTGTTTTGCCGTTTGTATTTCACCGCGACTTTCAATGTATAATAGCCGCCTCTGGTGTGCGAGTAGAGGCAGATTCTTGAGGTTGAAATATCCGGCCGGGCGAGCAGAAAATCAACGCCGGCATCCACATCGCCCTCGGTTGCCGGGTTATGGGTGAGCGGCAAGGTATCGATAAAACGCGCCGCATAGACATCCGGGGCGAGCACGACAAACCCTCTCGCCGCCATCCGCCGCGCCAGACGCTGAACGAGCGGGTCAAGACCGCGCCGCCCGTGCTGAAAGAGAACCGCCGGAAACTTGCCCTTGCCCCTGGGCCGATACAAAATGGCTGGCACCTCGGTGCCATCCGCCTTGTTGGTATAGGAAAGCTGGCTTTCCACTACCTCGTAATTTTCCGGGGTTTGCAGAATCCCGTCCTCATACCAGGCATCGGACCACCAGAATTTATCCTTCACCGGCCTTGTATTGACCGGCGCTTCCAGAGCGCGGCCGGTAACCGTATCGGCGGCAAAAACCGGAAGCTTGTCCTGTGCCGCCGCCATGGCTGCCGAACCCAGCAGCAAGGCCGCGCCAAGACAGATAACTTTACCTTTGAAATGCATGATGTTTTCCCTCCCTCAGGTGTTTTTACGGCCGCATTGACGGCGCTGTTCCTGATCCCGATAAAGCCCAGCATAGCAGAAATGCCGTGGCCGGGTATTCAGGAATTTTTACCCAGCGTTATTTTATGCGCCAGCAAGGCGGCCTCGACGCGGTTTCGGACATGCAGTTTTTGCAGGATATTCGTCATGTAATGCTTTACGGTTCTTTCCGTCACATTCAGTTCCAGCCCGATTTCCTTGTTGCTCATGGCGCGGGCGACAAGTTCGAGAATCTGCTCCTCGCGGGCAGTGAGCAGGGTGAGCAGGTCTTCGGCTTCGGCATCGGCAGGACTGTCCTTGCGCAAATCGGTGAGCACTTTCACGGCAAGAGAGGGCATCAGATAGGATTCGCCCTCAACGACGGATTTGACAATCCGGAGCAGTTCTGGCCCGCTTATGCCCTTGAGAATGTAGCCCTGGGCGCCGGCCTGCAATGCGCTGACCACATCATCCTCGTTTTCCGATACGGTGAGCATGACCAGTTTTATAACGGGGCAGCTTGAGGCAATGGCTTTGACCGCCTCGATCCCGCTGCCGGGCATGGAGATATCCACCAGCATGATATCGGGCAGCAATTCATGCGCCAGCCTGACCGCTTCGGCGGCATTCTCGCCTTGTCCCACAACTTCAAAATCATCGCTGCGATCAAGCGTGCTCACCACCCCGTCGCGAAACAGCGGATGATCGTCGATCAGGACAATCCGGATTTTTTCAGGCATCTTCACTCCTGGAGATTATCGAGGGGAATACGGGATTTCACCCGTGTGCCCGCATTGATGGTGCTTTGTATTTCAAATATGCCGCCAAGACTTTCAATCCGCTCGCGCAGCCCCAAAAGCCCCAGCCCGTCCTTGGTTGCCAGTGAGGCAGGATCAAAGCCGGGGCCCTTGTCCGAAACCTCGATTTCAAGCCCGACCCCATCATAGCTTGCCTGGACGGTTTGATCTTTTGCCCCGCCGTGGAGATAGGCATTGGCGAGGGCTTCCTGAATGAAGCGGTAAGCGCTGATCTTGTAGGGCATGGTGACCTTTTCAGGCAAATCGCTGAATTTCGACCGGACCTTTGTTCTGGTGCGCCGTTCATGACTTTGCACCGCTTTTTCAAGACACTCCCCCAGTGTTAAATGCTCAAGCTCCGGCAGCGCCAGACCGGCGGAGAGATTGCGGATTTCATCAAGGGCTTCATTCAGCGCCCGGCGGATTGTCTCCAGCCCCTGTGCCGGCACGGTTTCTTCCGCTTCCGGTTTTGACAAAAGCGGGCCAAGCGAATCCAGACGCAGCAAAACCAGCCCCAGAAGCTGGGCCGGCCCGTCATGCAGGTCGGCGCTGATGCGGCGCAGGAAATGCTCGTTGATTTCGGTTGATCTCAAGGAGGATTGCCGCGCTCTCGCCCGCAGGATTTCATTCTGGTCAAGAAGCCCGGATAGTTGCTCGACACGGCCTTCAAGAACCCGCCTCTGGCGCTCTATCGTCTGGGAGCCGCGGCGGACAATGCCGGATAACAGCCCGAGAATGATGAGGGTGACGGTGGCAACAAAGAGCCAGCTTTGCAGTTTGGTATAGAGCAACTCCCGCTTGAGTCTGGTGGCGTCCTCGTAAAATTCCGCAACGGCGATAATGCGTCCTGATTTTGCATCGCGTATCGGGCTGAACAATTCCAGCAGCGGGAGCCCTGAAATTCTCTCGGGTGCATCCTCGGCATCATCAAGATCATCAAACTCGGCCGCGACAACACCCGTCCAGGCACGCCGGAGTTTTGGCGTGACGGGAAATGTCCGGCCGATGATGGAAGGATGATTGCTGAAAACGACCTTGCCACCCCTTTTCCAGATTTTCAGCGAAACAATGCGGTGGTCCGGGCGCTGGTTTGCAAACAGATTGCGCAGCGCCTTGAGAGTGGCAGGAGCAAGCTCGTCCGCCCCCGCCAGTTCCTGCACCAGCGGGGTTATAAAACTGTCCATGTAAAGCGCTGTTGCCGAGGCGGTGTTCTGGGTAATGCCGCTCTGGATTTTCCCTGTTACCCAGAACCCCATGACAAACATTCCGGTAAGCAGAATGAGCGCACTTGCCAGAACAAACTGCCGCGCCAGGGAAAGCCTGCGCCAGACCCGTCCCGGATGATAAGCCATATGCATGATCGTTTCGGGCATTGGAGCAAGTCTAGCGCATTCGCGCGGCCGGGGATATCCGGACTTAAGTCCGTACTGGCACCGGACTCCAGCCACTTCATTCGCCGCCCCTTCGTATCTGGTCAAAATGTCCCCGCTCATTCACTCTTGTGGTGGAATCAGGAGCAGTGATTGCGGCTGCGGCCTGAAATCGGGCAATGGCTGTGATTGACATATCGGCAACAAGGAGAGAAGAGATGAAACAGATACGGCAACTGGGTATAATTGCGCATATAGCGGTCATTGCAGGCATCACCCTTGCCTTCTCCTCGGCCACGTTCGCCGCCGAGATCGAATCTTCCCTTGCGCGCGGTGGTCAGCTCTATGACAAATGGTACAAGGTGATCAAGGCCGAAAAACCCAAAAACACCCATCCCGCCTGGCCCGCCGCGAATACCAAGAAAAAGGGCAGCACCACCTGGCGCTGCAAATCCTGCCATGGCTGGGACTATATGGGCAAGGACGGCGCCTATGCTTCCGGGTCCTATGATACCGGCATCAAGGGCATCAACGGCATGAGAGGCGCCGACCCGGCCAAGATCGTTGCCATCATGAAAGACAAAACCCATGGGTTTGCCGGCATGATGGACGAGGGCGATTTTCAGGATCTGGCGCTTTTTGTCAGCAAGGGGCAGGAGGACATGGATAAATATATCGACCGCGCCAGCAAAATGCCCAAAGGCGGCGATGCCGCGCGCGGCGAGGTTTATTTCAACACGCTTTGCGCCCAGTGCCACGCCAAGGACGGCTCCCTGCCCAAGGATATGGACAAAACCCTCGGCAAGCAGATGGGAAATCCCTGGGAAGTGATGCACAAAATTCTTGAAGGCCAGCCCGGCGAGCAAATGCCTGCGCTACGCGCTCTCGACCGTCAGATCACCCTTGATCTCATGGCGCATCTGACAACCCTTCCAAAAGAGAAATAGTCGCAGCATCCGGCTCCCGCCTCATGTTTTACGGGGGCCGGTTTTTTAAGGGGGTGAGATGATCAAGAAGCTGTGGCAGTGGCTAAAACGCCTAGGCTCGCGTTTTGCCTGGAGCGCGATTTTTGCCGCCGGCGGCATTGCCGGCATTATCTTCTGGGGCGGATTTAACACGTTCATGGAATACACCAATACTCTCGGCTTTTGTATTTCGTGCCATGAGATGCGGGATATCCCTTATACCGAATACCGCAAAACCGCTCATTACGAGAATGCCGCCGGTGTCCGCGTGATCTGCTCCGACTGCCACGTTCCCAAGGCCTGGACCGCCAAGCTCGTGCGCAAGATCAAGGCTTCAAACGAGATTTTTCACAAGCTCGCCGGAACCATAAGCACGCCGGAGAAATTCGAGGCCAAACGCCTTGAGCTTGCCCGGAGGGTGTGGGCCTCCATGGAGGCCAGCGATTCGCGCGAATGCCGCAATTGCCACTCTTACGAGGCGATGGCGTTTCACAAGCAAAGCCGCCGCGGGCGCGAGAAAATGCAGGAGGCCCAAAAACAAGGCAAAACCTGCATCGAATGCCACAAGGGCATAGCCCACAAGCTGCCCGTCAACCCGGATGATGAGGAAGACGATTAGGCGAAACGGCATTTACGCTTCATATGGTATTTTGCCGTATCATTTTATCTGAAAAATCGCATACACTTTCCGGAACGATCCTTTAGATCAGGTCCGGTTTTGACGGAAGCGGCAAAACCGGAAAAACCTGATCGA
>JAJRYE010000023.1 GCA_024275895.1 Alphaproteobacteria bacterium
AAGCGTCCTGCCGCCGAGAAGGGCACCGAGGAACAAGCCATCGGGTTTGAGCGATTGCCTGATCTGCAAAAGCGCACCCGGAAGGTCATTGACATATTGCAGCACCAGCCCCGAAACCAGCAGGTCGACCGAGCCGGGCCTGAGCGGCAATATTTCCTCATCAACACAAACCCGCAACCCATCGCTCAATGCCAGAAGTTCGACCGCACTATCGAGCTTGACAATAGTGCCGACATTGTCGAGACGGCCCAGCCCTTCGCTAAGGATCCCGTGATGGGCGCCAAGATCAACAACCAGATCAAATTCGCGTACCGTGGCATTGATCCTGTCGACCAGATCCTCGGCCACTTGGCGCAGAAGAAAGTCACCGCCGGGTATCAACCGTGCAATATGGCTGCGGCGTTGTCTGAGGAGGGCGCGGTCGAACAATTGACTGGGCATTGATAGTTTGGCTCCGGAGGGCGAAAATGGAGGAACGGAATTTATATTGAACCGGTGCCTGTCATATTAACATGCCCATGGGCGAATTTGCGACTGCTGATATATTCAATTCTCCCGATCCGGGTTAAAGAGACGGCAAGGAGTGAAGACAGTTTGGGAATATTGGCAAACCGGTTGAGCGATTTTTTTCTCCCGCCCCTCTGCGCCGGATGCGGCTCTCAGATTAGCGGTCATGAAAATCTTTGCGCCACCTGCTGGCAGGACATAGATTTCATCAGCCGGCCTTTTTGCGATGTGCTGGGAATTCCTCTCCCCTTTGATCCAGGCGGACGCACCGTCTCGGCGGCGGCCATGGCCCATGAACCAACCTATGACCGCGCCCGCGCCGTCGCCCGTTATAGCGGCACCATCAGACAGCTTATTCACGCCCTGAAATATTCCGATCGCCAGACCGGTTGGCGCCTTTACGGGCGCTGGATGAAGAGCGCGGCCGGGGACTTGCTGGCGGAGACCGATTTTCTCATCCCGATTCCGCTCAATCGCAGGCGGCTGTGGTCCAGACGGTTCAACCAGGCGGCACTCCTGGCCGATGCCTTGAGCGTAGAAACCGGGCTGCGCACGGAGCCCCTGGCACTTGTCAGGAACCGGCCGACCAGAAGCCAGGTCGGATTAAGCCCGGCCCAGCGGCGGAGGAATGTATCCGGCGCCTTTTCGCTTGCCAAACGGAAACGAAGTTCAGTGAAAGGGGCGAACATTCTCCTGGTTGACGATGTCATAACCACGGGGGCAACAGCTGAAGCCTGCGCGCGGAAATTGAAAAAAGAGGGAGCGCTCCGCGTTGACATAATCGCCCTGGCCATGGTGACAGATCAGGATCTGACGACTATATGATTCTGATCCGAATGCTAAAACCGGCATTGGGTAAATGCGCAAATCAAAGACGGGTAGGCGGGCGGCATGGCAAAGGTAACAGTTAAGCCGAGTGAAAAATCATTTTCTGCCCGCGAGCACGAATCCATTTTGCAGGCCGGACTGAACGCCGGCGTCGCACTTGGTTATGGCTGCAGCAACGGCAATTGCGGCGAGTGCACGGCGCGGCTCGTATCGGGCGAGATAGGCAAAATACGGCATCATGATTTCACCCTGACCGAGCAGGAAAAGGCGGCAGGCATCTTTCCCATGTGCTGCTATCAGGCCGAGAGCGATATCGTCATGGAAGCGAGC
>JAJRYE010000024.1 GCA_024275895.1 Alphaproteobacteria bacterium
AACGCCGCGAGGAGTATCGCCAGCACGAATGTGCCGATCAGAATATTGTTGGCCTTGATCTCCATTTTGAGCCTTTTCCGTCCGTTATTCTCGATATCCCCGGCAAATCCTGTTGCCGGAGCAGTCCGCTCTCTTTTTTACGCCCAGGCCAAAGCCGCTCTCTTTTTTACGCGCCGGCCAAAGCCGCTCTCTTTTTTACGCGCCGGCCAGGGCGGCTCTCTCTATGTTACGCGCCGGCCAGGGCGGCGCGGGCCCGCTCGCCGCAAAAATAACTCTCGATCCACGGGTGGTTCGGGTTTTGCCGCAACTCGTCCGGTGTGCCGGTTCTCACAATAGCGCCATCTGCCAATACGGCTACCCGGTCACAGACGGCAAATATGCTGTCGAGGTCATGGGTCACCATATAGACCGTCAGTCCAAGTGTTTTCTGCAATCTCCTAATCAATCTGTCAAATGCCGCGGCACCGATAGGGTCAAGCCCGGCCGTCGGCTCATCGAGAAAAACAATATCGGGATCAAGTGCCAATGCCCTCGCGAGGCCTGCGCGCTTGCGCATGCCACCCGAAAGCTCGGAAGGAAACTTGGTTGCCGCATCCGCCGCCAGCCCGACCATGGACATTTTAAGATGGGCCAGTTCGTCGGCAATCGGCCGGGGCAGGTTCAAATGTTCGCGCATCGGAACCTGAATATTCTGCAAGACCGTCAAGCCACCAAACAGCGCGCCATCCTGAAAAAGAACGCCCCATCGGGTGTCGACCTCTGCACGGTCCTTGGCGTCCATGGTCGCCATGTCGCGTCCAAGAATATTTATGCGTCCCGCCTGAATGCTTTCCAGTCCGATAATACACCTCAACAGCACGGATTTACCACTGCCCGAAGCGCCGACGACACCGAGAATTTCACCGGCCGTGACATCAAGGTCGAGATTTTCAAGCACGGTCTGGGTGCCGTATCTCTTGGTGACACCGCGCACGGTGATAATCGGCGTGCCTTTTACCGGCCTGTCCGGTGCCCCCGGATTTAATCCATTTTGCTTATCGGATTGCATATCAGATCCCAATCTCGGCCAGGAACATGGCGAATATTGCATCGAGTATGATGACAATGAAGATGGCTTTGACCACTGAGCTCGTCACATGCGTGCCGAGAGATTCTGCACTGCCTCCGACCTTCATGCCTTCCATACAGCCGACAATACCGATGACTATGGCAGCGAATGGCGTCTTCAGCATGCCGGCCATGAAATGCCGTGTCGTGGCGATGTCCTGCATTCGATCCCAATAGGTCGCCCAGTCGAGACCAAGATAAACGCCCGCAGCCAACCCTCCACCGACCAGGCACATGATTGAGCCGATGAAGGCCAGGATCGGTAGCGCCACCACAAGGGCAAGCACGCGCGGAACGACGAGAACTTCCATCGGGTCGAGCCCCAATGTCCGCATGGCGTCGATTTCCTCGCGCATTTTCATCGAGCCGATGGCGGCGGTAAATGCCGAACCGGAACGTCCGGCAACCATGATCGCGGTCAAAAGAACGCCGATTTCGCGTAGGGAGAGAACTCCGAGAAGGTTTACGGAAAATTGCGAGGCACCATAAGCCCGCAGATGAATGGCGCCCTGTTGCATGATGACGGCGCCAATAAAAAGGCAGATCAGCGAGACGATGGGAACTGCGCGTAGCCCGGTATGCTCGATATGATGGATGAAGGCGGTGGTGCGAAACCGCGAAGGGTGCGCGATCATCCGTCCCAGCGTGACGGTCAATGCGCCGAGAAATCCGGTGATCGAGGCCAAATCATTTATGACGCCGCGGGTGGTGCGGCCGATATCGGCAAGCAGGCTTGCGATGGCGCCGATCTTTTTGTCTTCCGGCATTTTCTCATGTGATCGGGCCCTGATTTCACTCAACAAGATCATGAATTCTTCGCGGCCACCTGCATATGACGGATTGAGGCCATTTGACTTGCACAGCTCGGCTGCCTGCTCCAACAGCCAGGCGCCGGCGGTATCCAGCCTCTGAACATGGCCGAGATCGATTACAGCGCCGCGCCCATAACCGCATTTCATCTCTGCCGCCAGGCCGTTGAGTTGCCCCGCCAGGTTCGCCACTTCATGAACGGTCCATTGACCGGCCGCAATCAGCCGGATAAGCACGTCATCAGGTCCCTGCCCCTGTTGAATAAGCAGGGTCGCCCCGCTCGCCTCACCCGTTTGGGGTGCTGTTATGCTTAAATCGACCATGGCACAAATTTTACCGTTCAAATTTGCTATCAAAGACTGCTATTTAACATTGTCTGGTGAATTTGCACCAATTGTTTGCCTATGAAAAGCTTCGAAGTTTGCGGAACGTGGCTGAATTACCCATGCTTAAATTGCTCGCACTTGCCGAAAAATGGCCGATTTCCGGGGATTTTGTGATTTCTCGCGGGGCCAAGAAATCAGCCCATGTGGTGGTCGCGGAAATCAGCGACGGCAAGGTTTCGGGACGGGGCGAATGCGTGCCTTACAACCGCTATGGTGAAACGGTTAAAAGCGTTCTTGAACAAATTCAGGCCATGGAAGGTGCCTTGGCTGAGGGGATCGATCGCGCCGCATTACAAGACCTGATGCCGGCGGGTGCGGCGCGGAATGCGCTTGATTGCGCCTTTTTCGACCTTTGGGCCAAACAGACCGGGCAATCCGTTGCAGAACTCGTCGGCCTGCCCGCGCCCGCGCCGCAAGAGACCGCCTTTACCATCAGCCTCGGCTCGCCGGACGCCATGGCGGTTGCCGCACAAGCGGCCGGTCAATATGGTTTTCTCAAGCTCAAACTCGGTGCGGAGGATGACCAGGACGCTGCGCGGATGCTGTCTGTCCGGGCGGCCCGGCCGGGGGCCCGGCTTGTTGCCGACGCCAATGAGGCCTGGCGCGCGGATGATTGCGCCCGGCTGCTTGGCATTGCCCATGACGCCGGTTTTGAGCTAATCGAGCAACCCCTGCCCCAGGACGAAGACGCGCTTCTGGTCGATATCGATCACCCGGTTCCGGTCTGCGCTGACGAATCTGTCCACAAGACCTCCGACCTCAAAGCACTGCGTAACCGCTATGACGCGGTCAATATCAAGCTCGACAAAACAGGTGGTCTGACCGAAGCCATCACGGCTGTCAAAGCGGCGAAGGACCTCGGCTTTGGCGTCATGCTTGGCTGTATGGTGTGCACATCGCTTTCCATCGCACCGGCATTTCTGCTCAGCCATTTGGCCGACTGGGTCGACCTCGACGGCCCGCTGCTGCTCGAAAAAGATCGACCGGGCGGGATCCGGCTTGATGGCGGCAAAATAGCGCCGGTCAGCCGCGAGCTATGGGGATAGTAGGTACGACATCCCTCACTCGGCCGAGATGCTGTCGGAGGCGCGCTGGTTCAATCGCAGCAGGGCCAGCCCTGCGAAGGCTCCGGCCACACCGACCGCGGCCATAACGAAAAATGCCTTGCCTCCCAGTGCCTCATAGAGCGGACCGGCGACAAGCATCGCCAGCCCCATGGCAATGCCG
>JAJRYE010000025.1 GCA_024275895.1 Alphaproteobacteria bacterium
AAGGTGCGCGCAAGTGCCGCATCGGGGTCTTGTTCGTAGCCGATGAAAAATTCCCGGTAGGCGTTGACGACGCGCTTGGGCGTATCGAGCAATCCCTCGCGGGCGGGGTCATCGCCGGCCCAGGCCAGCAGAGTGCGCACCGCGGCCTCGGCCTCATCGCGTGAGGGGCGCGCGGTTCCGGATTTGGCTTGTGAGACAGCCTTGACAGCAGCATCCATGCTCACGTCGTCTTTCCTTAGGTTTCTGGCGTTTTTCGCAGGTCGGGCCGGAAAAAAATCCGGACCTGACAAAAAGATCATAGTCCTGAATTGATCCTGAATAAACGCAATTTGATACAGATTTCAGATTTGCTAGACCGGATATACTGCGCCGGCTCCATATCTTCAAGGAAAATGGCAGTGCAGGTTGCCGTTCAACCGTGCCGCAACCCGGGGCGGGTGAGCTTTGATGCTCCCTTCCCCGTAAATTTCTTGATAAATGTCAAAGACGTTGCCCCCCCCGGGAGTAAACTCAATTGACGGTGGAGAATCTCTGCCTGAATTGACTTCGGGGCGGGCAAGGTGTGCGGTTGGTTGCCGCGGTACCGGCCCCCGTTTCGTGTGAGTGGTCTGAATGGGTCCGTAAAAGGCGGTTGGTTGCCGCTTTTGCCGGGTGTTCGGGCCAAATCTCTGTTTTTTAAACAGTTAAGGGGAATAACAATGCGAAAGCACTTCATCAAGGCTCTCGCGTGTTCAGCGGCACTCAGTATCGGCGTAACAGCTGCCGGTTCGGTGTTTGCCCAGGATACGCTGGAGGATGTTATGAAAGCGCGCGGTCTGACACAGAAAGATGTGCTGGCGGCGGCGAAAACCTACGTGCCAACGGGGGGACGTGACGAGTTTATTGCCGTCAGTTCCGGCGGTCAATCTGGCCAGATTTTCCTGTATGGCATCCCGTCCATGCGGATCTTGAAATATATCGGCGTGTTCACGCCCGAACCCTGGCAGGGTTATGGCTTTGATGACGAATCAAAAGCCGTTTTGCATGCCGGCAATCTGATCAATGACAACCGGATCACCTTTGGCGATACGCATCATCCGGCGATTTCAGAGACCAATGGCGAATATGATGGCGAATATGTCTTCATCAACGACAAGGCCAATCCGCGTCTTGCCGTCATCGACATGAAAGACTTTGAAACCAAACAGATCGTCATCAACCCGATCATGTCTTCTGAGCATGGCGGCGCGTTTGTTTCGCCCAACACCGATTACATCATTGAGGCGACCCAGTATCCGGCGCCCCTGAACCGGAAATACACACCGCTGTCGAAATTCAACGAGGAATATCGCGGCGCTGTCACCTACTGGAAATTCAACCGCGAAAAGGGCCGCATTGATGTCGATGCTTCGTTCTCGCTTGAATTGCCGCCTTATTCGCAGGATCTGTCCGATTTCGGCAAGGGGCCGTCCGACGGCTGGACGCTCACCAACTCGTTCTGTTCCGAGCGTTATGTCGGCGGTATCGAAAAAGGGCGTCCGCCATTCGAGGCCGGGTGTTCGCAAAAAGACACCGACTTTGTCCATATGATCAACTGGAAAAGGGCGATCGAGATCGTCAAGGAAGGCAAGGCCGAGAAGATCAACGGTCATAACGTGATCATGATGAAGACCGCGATCAAGGAAGGCATTTTGTTCCTGATCCCCGAGCCCAAGAGCCCGCACGGGGTTGATGTCAGCCCGGACGGCAAGTTTTTCATCGTTTCGGGCAAGCTTGACACCCATGCCAGCGTCTACAGCTTCGAGAAGATTTTCAAGCTGATCAAGGACAAGGATTATGCCGGCCGGGATCCTTATGGAATTCCGATTCTCGACCTGAAGAAATCTCTGCATCTGCAGCTTTCGGTTGGTCTGGGTCCGCTGCATACGCAGTATGATTCCAAGCCGTGCACGGTCTACACCTCAATCTATGTGGACAGCCAGGTGACCAAATGGGATTATTGTAAGGGCAAGGTGCTCGACACCATCAACATCCATTACAATATCGGCCATCTGATGACCATGGAAGGCGATTCGGTCAAACCGAAGGGCAAGTATCTGGTGGCACTCAACAAGCTGGCGATTGACCGCTTTAATCCGGTTGGCCCGCTGCATCCGCAGAACCATCAGCTTATCGATATCTCCGGTGACAAGATGCAGTTGCTGTATGATATGCCGGTGCCGCTTGGCGAGCCGCATTATGCGGTGGCGATCAAGGCCGACAAGCTGAAACCCAAGGTCCGCTACAAACTGGGCTGGAACAGCCGCAAGGATCGCAAATCCAAGTACCGGACGCGTCCGGGACGGGAGAAGGTGGTGCGCAAGGATGGCGTAGTGCATGTTTACGGCACGCTGATCCGCTCGCATATCACGCCGGAAATCATCGAGGTTGAAGAAGGTGAGACGGTTTCAATCCATATGACCAATGTGGAACGTGCCCAGGACGAAACCCATGGTTTCGCCATTTACGGCCATAATGTAAACCTCTCGGTTGAGCCGGGCAAGACCGCCTCGGCAACCTTCAAGGTCAAGAACCCCGGTGTCTATCCTTACTATTGCACCGAGTTCTGCTCGGCGCTGCATCTGGAAATGGAAGGTATTTTGCTGGTTCGGCCGAAAGGCATGAAAGCCACGAAAATCAAGTTCCAGGAAGGTCAGGTCTATACCGAAGCCGACTTCAAGAAACAGGTCAAAACCAATATCGCGACGCAAGGCGTTATCGACAGCGTTGTGAAGTTCATCACCGAGCGTAACTACAAGGACTTCCCGACGGTTGTCGGTCTTGTGGAAGATGCGGTCGAGCAGCTTGGTTTTGCCGCTGAGTCCAAGAAGAAGGCGGAAGACTTTGCTGCCAAGAAAGACTGGCAGAATGCCACTCTGTGGGCCCAGCAATGGTTCCAGTATCAGGTGAAAACGGCTGATATGGGGCTGCGCGCCAAGACGTATCTTGAGCAGAACGGCGCCAAGAAAGTGACTAAGTAACAGACTGGAAAGGTCTGTAAGTGCGAAAATCCGGGGGGCGGGTGAATTACCCGCCTCTCGTCTGTATTTACGAAGAGTTCCAGTGTATATAATGGCTGGGATCGCCGGGACGGCGCCGTCCGGTCGTGCTGCACGAACAAGCGCAGTGATGGACAGGGCGTCTCCGGAAGAAAAAACTGCAGAATTTAAGGGTTATACGGATGAAGATTGTGGGTTTCCTCGTCAAGTACGGCGTCTCGATGGCGGCCATCATTGTGTTTGTGGTTGGCATGAATTTCATGGCGGGCGTTTTGTACAAAACCTCGCCCCTGCCCGAAGCTGCTGCACCGGTTGCCGCAAAGGCCGGCGCGAAGGAGCAGCAAAAGGCCGCTTCCGATACCGCTGCGCCGGGCGCGGCGACAAAAGTCGCGGCTGCTGCTCCTGCGGCGGCGCCGGCGAAGAAGAAAGTTTCCGTCAAACGGCTTTACCGGGTCTGCTCGGCGTGTCATGAGCGCCCGGGGCGGCGCAACAAGCCCGACAAACCGGCCATTCAGGACTATCCCAGCCTTTACGGGCAGGACGCCAAATATATGGAAGTTCAGGTGCGCGACATCATGTCGGGCAAGCGCGAGGGCGGTCTGAACGCCAATGGCGACAGGCGCGCGTCGCCTATGAAGGGCTCGCTGGTGACGGCCGAAGGCAAACCGAGGGTGACCCCGGAGCAAATCGCCCTGATCAGCAAATGGCTGTCAGAGAAAAAACCGCTTGAGAAGGCGGCGCCCGAAACGCCGGTTCCGGCAGAGCTTGTCGAGGAAGGCAAAGCCCTTTACAAGAAGAAGAATTGCCGCGCCTGTCATGGCAAGGCCGGTAAAAAACCTTTAAAGGGCTATCCGTTCCTTGCCGGTCAGAAGCAGGCCTATCTTGCCGCCCAGATCCTGGACATCAAAACCAGGGCGCGCACTAACGGCAAATCAAAAGCAATGTTCCCGTTCGTCAAGAAACTGACGGATGACCAGATCAAGGCGATCGCTGCCTATCTTTCGCAGGAAAAACACTCCTGATACAAGAAGCAACCCAACCAGATTGGAGAAAAATGATGAATAAAACCACTAAAATACTCGCGGCTGTGTTGAGCGCAGGCATTTTTGCCGGCGGATCGGCGATGGCCTGGAATGAAGGCGGCGGCGAACAGGACGAGGCCGAGAAAATCCTTGCGACCTTTGCCGGCAAAACCGATGCTGAAAAAGCCAAGATCAGGGAAGACGGCATTGCCGTTTACGAAGTGTGCTCGGCTTGCCACCTGCCCGAAGGCTGGGGCACCCAGGATGGTACATTTCCGCAGCTGGCGGGCCAGTCTTCCAACGTGATTATCAAGCAACTGGCCGATATTCGTGCCAAGAACCGCGATAATCCGACCATGTATCCTTTTGCTCTGCCGAAAGAGATCAAGAATGCGGCGCCTGAAGTTGGCGGCGGTCCCTATGCGATTGCCGCGGTTGCGGCCTATATCTCCAAAATCCCAATGAACCCGGCCAATGGCGTCGGCCCGGGCACGGATCTTGAGCATGGCAAGAAGCTGTACAAGGAAAATTGCGTGAAATGCCATGGCGAGAATGGCGAGGGGCACAGCGTTGAACATTTCCCGCTTATCCAGGGGCAGCATTTCAAATATCTCATTCGCCAGTTTGAATGGATCAGGGACGGAAAACGCCGCAATGCCAATCCGGATATGGTCAAGCAGATCAATGGTTTTTCTGACCGGGATATGACGGCGGTGATCGATTATGTTTCACGCCTGAAACCGCCGAAGGAAAAACTGGCGCCAAGCGCGGACTGGATCAATCCGGACTTCGACTAGAACTGAAGTTCCAGGTACCGGGAAATTGTCTGCCGGCCTTGCAAAGCCGGCGGACGTTTAAGACATGGACGGGATTCTGAATAAAATGAGTGATCAAACCAATTCAAGGCGCGGGCTCGTGGTCAAGGGGCTTGTCAGCGTCGCGATTCTTTTGCTGGTCGTCATCTATTTCGTGCCGATCTGGTGGGTGTCGCTGACCGCGCCGCAATATCCCAAGGAAGCTTTTCCCGACGGGGTCCGCATCATGTTCGGTATGAACGGTGTGTTCAACGGCTGCAAATTGCAGGGCAAGGCCGAGATTCAGGAGGATGAGGCGGTTGATTGCGTGCATGAGATGGATGCGATCAATCATTTTGTCGGAATGTATCCCATTGCCTCCGGCGGCGTTCTGGAAAAGGCCTTTTCACCGTTTTTGCTGTCCATGCTGGGGGTCATGCTCATCGGCTTCATGATTTTCAATCCCCGGCGGCGAATTCTCGTTATGAGTATCGGATTTTTCGCTATTGCCGTGTGGATGGCGATGACGTTTTTCATGAATGGTGGTTTGCGCTATCAAAGCGCCGATTACCTCTCGGCTCTCGTCACGGCTCTGGGGCAGGGGCACGAGGAGGCGGGCGAGGATATCAGCCCGATTATCGCCAGGCTGAGAGAATCGCTGCAAACCAGCGGCGAGAGTTCCCTGAGTTCGCGCGCCGAGGTCATGGCTTCGGTGAAAAGAAGCGGTCAGAAGGGGCTGAAAGAAGCGCTCGACAAGCTGCACAAGGGTTCGAAAGCCGAAAAAGGTAAAAGCCTGAAAGAAATTCTGGCCGAGGCCAAGGAAAGCAAACTCAGTGGCAAACAGCAGAGCATCCTGATCCTGAAACAGATTTATGAATCGGGCCAGATGCGCAAACCTAAAAATGAGCGGCGGCCCTGGGCCGAAAACAACTGGCAGACCCTGTTCTGGCATTATTCGGAAAATCTGGGACGCTGGTTTAATAATCCGGCTGAAATCAAACCTCTGGTCAAAATCATGACCACGGCCGGATATCTGCTGTTTGGAGGCATTCTGGCGGGGATGGTGCTTATGGTTTTTGCCGGACGCAACAATAGCAGCGCCTTCTACTGGCTGCTGGTTCTGGTGCCGGTTCTGCTGCCCGTGTTCTTCCTGGTTGAATACGCCTCCTGGCTGTGGTGGTATGGCCATTCCATGAACGCCATGGGCGCGTTTTCCCTCAAACCCTTCATGCCGACGGTGTTTGGCCAGGGCAAGGTGGCGCAGTTCGCCACGCATTCTTACCCCTCATACGGTTTTGGCCTGATGCTTCTGTTTTCGGTTTTGCTGGCGCTGGCCGGGTTGATCCGCCGCAAGCAGATGAAGGAAGAGGCCGGGGCCTGAAACTCTTTGTGAAGAGGTGCGTTGTGTCTGGTTTGCGCTTGTCTGTCCTCCTTGCCGCGTTCGGCCTTCTCGTTTTGTCCGGCCTTGCGGGCGGCGGGGCGGCGCGGGCCGGAAATATGGGGCCGCTGCAAGAGCTGATTGACGCGGCTGAAGAAAATGCGGTGATCGTTCTGGAACCGGGGGTCTATAGCGGTCCGGCGGTGATCACCCGCCCGCTGACGATTGATGGCCGGGGCAAGGCGACAGTTGATGGCGGTGGCAAGGGATCGGTGATTATCCTGCGGACAGACGGCGCCACGGTGAAAAATCTGCGGCTGATCAATTCGGGCGATCAGCACAATGATCTTGACGCCGGGGTGCTGGTGCGCGGCGATTTCAATGTCATCAAGGATAATATCATTGAAGAATGCCTGTTCGGCGTTGATTTGCAGCAATCAAGCAATAACATCGTGCGGCGCAACCACATATCGTCAAAAAGCGATGCCTCGCTCGGGGTGAAGGGCGACGCCATCCGTCTCTGGTACAGCCGCAACAACAAGATCATGGATAATGTCATCACCAAATCCCGCGATCTGGTGGTGTGGTATTCGGCCGATAATATCATTAGCGGCAACAAGGTGAGCGATCGCCGCTATGGCCTGCATTTCATGTATTCACGCTATAATCTGGTGGAAAACAACCAGTTCTGGCGCAATGCCGTCGGTATATTTTTGATGTATTCCGACAGCGTGGTTGTGCGCAAGAACAGGGTTTTCAGGGCGCAGGGTCCGGCCGGGGTCGGAATCGGCTTCAAGGAAGCCAGCAATATGGAGATCACCGATAACGAAATTCTCTATAACAGCACGGGGCTTTATCTCGATGTCTCGCCGTTCCAGCCTGACACCACGAACCGGATTTACCGCAACACCATTGCCTTTAACGATACGGGGGCCAAATTCCTCAATGACTGGACGGGGAATTTGTTCACCGACAATATCTTTTCAAACAATATCCGTCATGTCACGGTTTCAACCTTCGCCAGCGCCAAACGCAATATCTGGGAGGCCAATTACTGGGACGATTACGAGGGTTTTGATCAGGACGGGGACGGGTTTGGCGACCGGCCCTACCGGTTGATGGTTTATGCCGACCGGATCTTGATGGATGTTCCTAATGCCGATTTTTTTAACGGGACGCCAATCCTGTCGATGTTTGACTTCATGGAGCGGCTGGCGCCGTTTACCAAACCACTTTTGATGCTGGAGGACAAGGAGCCGCGGATGGCGCGCAAGTTTACGCCCCGCACGGCGGCTCCGAGCGGTGAGGAGACAAATGTCGGCAAAACCCTGGAGGTTTTCGGTGCCAATACCAACGCAAGGACGAAGGCCGGCACCAGTATGAACCAAAATGATCCCTTCGGGCTTAACGATCCCAATATCGGGTATTTAAAGACACCAAAATGATCCTTGTTTTTTCAGATATGGGCATATTGCCATGAGCAATGCAGGCAAACCAGCGAAACAACCGGCTGGCAAGAAAACAGTCTCGCGCATCCAAAGGGAAAAGCGCCGCGCCTTTTTGCGCTCCATTGTAGCGGGCTCGGCGACGATAGGTCTTGGTCTTGCCGGTTACGCGCCGGTTTTGCGGGCAAAGGAAAAACGTCTGCGGCCGCCCGGCGCGCTCGACGAGAGGGAGTATCTGGCTTCATGCATCAAATGCGGTCAGTGCATTCAGGTCTGTCCGGTCGAGGCGATTGTTCTGGCCGATATCTGGGACGGGTTCGGCTACGGAGTGCCGCATATCGAGGCGCGGGTGCAGGCTTGTGATTTTGCCTGTGACACGCCGCAATGCGTGCTGGCCTGCCCGACCGGATCGCTGAGCCATGATCTGGATACCAAGGAACAGGTGCGCATGGGGCTGGCGCGGCTCTCAAGGCCCGATGCCTGCCTGGCGCGTCAGGGCAAGGGGTTCAAGGGGATTGCGCGCGAGAAGGGCCTGCATCGCTATATCAAGGTTGACCGCTGGAATCCGATTAAGATCGCCGATCATCCCTATGATATCGAGCTGTGTGATTTATGCGTGCGTGAATGCCCGATCAAGGACGCCATATCGTTGCAGCCGATGAGCGATGATCCGGCTGACAAAAGGCGTACGCCGGTGGTGCATGAGGCCTGTGTCGGATGCGGGATGTGTGAAATGATCTGCCCGGTTGAACCGGCCTGCATCGTCATTGATGCCCGTAAAATGTGGGGGCAGTCATGAAAGATTTTTTCTTGTCGCTGAAAACCATGCTCGGCGCCGCGCCGCACCGCTATGAACGCGAGGACTATACGCCCGAAGCCAGGGCGCTGCACAAGAGCCACAAATCCAATTCCAAGGAGCGCGTGGCCTCGATTTATTCCGAGCTGGACGGAAAAAAGGCCAGCTTTGCAGTGCGCAAATACCGCTGGCCGTCGATTATCATCATCAATCTGCTGTTTGTCGTCTCGTATCATTTTGATGTCCAGCTTGTCGAAGGGGCGCTGACCGCGTCGCGGTTTGTCGGCTTTCATATGGCGGATCTCAATTCGGCACTGCAGGTGATGCTGGCTTTCAAGCAAATCCTGATCAATCTGGTGATTGGCACGGCGACGGTGTTTCTCCTGTGGTGGCTGGTGGGCGGACGGGCATTTTGCGCCTGGGTGTGCCCTTACCATCTGGTATCGGAACTGGCGGAAATGCTGCATCTGAAACTGGTGGATAAACGCCTCATCCGGGACCATCCCCTGCACCGGGGCGTCAGAAGCGTGCTTTATGTCGTCTTTATTATCCTGGCGCTGGTGACCGGCTATACGGTTTTCGAGACCATCAATCCGGTCGGTATCGTGAGCCGGGCGCTGATTTACGGCGTTAGCCTCGGGCTTGTCTGGGTGGTGTTATTGCTGCTTGTCGAGATTTTTTACAGCCGTCGCTTCTGGTGCCGCTATATGTGCCCGATCGGCATAACCTACGGTTTTGTCGGCTCAATCTCGCCGCTGACCATTCATTACAATCTCAATTTATGTCTGCATGAGGGTGAATGCCGCGCGGTGTGTCTGGTACCGCATGTGCTGGACATGACGGTCAAAAACCGCGCCCATAAGGAATTCCTTGATATCGGCGCGGATTGCACGCGCTGCGGAATGTGTCTTGAAGCGTGCCCCACAGGGGCGTTAAGCTTCCGCGTCAAGGGGCTGGACAAGCTTCTGTAACGCCCCGCAAGGAACCCTGCATGGCGGAGAATAAAGGAAATAAAATGATCCGTCTCGATCATCTTACAAAATCATTCCGGCGCACCCGCGTTCTGGATGATCTGACGCTTGAAATCGCCGGCGGCGACCGGGTGGCGCTGATTGGCTCGAACGGCGCCGGCAAGACGACCCTGATCCGCTGCATTTTGGGTCAGTACGGCCATGAGGGGCGCCTGAGCATTGATGGCAAGGACCCGCGCAAGGCACGCGGCGAGGTTCTGGGGCGCATCGGTTTTGTGCCGCAATTGCCGCCGCCGCTGAAAATGCCGGTTGGGGAGCTTATACGTTTCGCCGCCCATATCTGCAAAAGCCCGGCTTCGCGGATGGAGGATATCGGCATAAGGCTGGGGCTTGATTTTGACGAAATCCGCCGCCGCCCGTTTGTCAAGCTGTCGGGCGGCATGAAGCAGAAAATCCTCATCAGTATCGCCATGGGGCGCGATACGGGGCTGCTTATTCTCGATGAGCCCACCGCCAATCTTGACCCGGCGGCACGGCAGATATTGTTTGAGCTGTTGTCCGAGCGCATTGACCAGTCGATGATTATTTCCTCGCACCGGCTTGAAGAGGTCTCCGGGCTGGTCAACCGGGTGATTGAGATGGACCGGGGCAAGGTGGTGCTGGATGATCATGTCGAAGATGCCGTCAATATTGCGGCGCGGCAGCTTTGCACGGTGCGGATCGGCAGGCTGGAGCCGGCTTTCGCCAAAGCGGTTGAGGAATGGGGCTTTCGCTCATCGGCCGGAGGGCTGGAATGGTCCGGTGAGGTGGCCGGGCCCGACAGGCTGCAATTCCTCGGCATGCTCTCGCGCTATGCCGGGATTTTAAGCGCGCTTGACTTGCGCGAAGGGCCGCGATGATGAGGTCCGCGCTGTTGCGGCTAACCGCATTGCTTGCGCTTGGCTTTGCGCTTGGCGGCTGCTGGGGACCAAAAACCGGGCCCGAAGACATCCGCTATGACCGCGAGGCCTGCGAGATTTGCCGCATGATTATTTCTGATCCGCGCTTTGCGGCCGAAGTGCGGGGCGGGCCAAAGCATAAACTTCACAAATTTGACGATATCGGCGATGCGATCCACTGGCTGGAGGCGCAATCATGGAGAAATGACCCGGAGGTTGAAATCTGGGTGATGTCGATGAAGGACGGCAAGACCTGGCTGGATGCGCGCAAGGCCTGGTATCTGCCGGGGCAAATTTCACCGATGGATTATAATTTTGGTGCGCTGAAGACAAAGCAGGACAAGGTCCTGAGTTGGACACAGATGAAAAAAGCGGTTATTGAGCATGGCCTGTCCTCGCGTTGCGCCCGCCCGGATTTGCACAGCGGCGGTGATCTGGAACACAAATACAACAGCACGGATGAGAAATAAAAAATGAAGGCTTTTCTTCTTACCGCGCGGCTTGATATGGCCGAATCGTTCCGGGCCAAATGGTTTGTCGTCTATTCGCTCGTCTTTGGCGGCATCGTTGTGGCGCTGTTTTTGTTCGGCCTTTCGGAATCGCGCATCATGGGCTTTACCGGGCTTACAAGGCTGCTGGTGACCTATATTCAGCTTTCCATGGCGATTTTGCCGGTATTTGTCCTGATCAGCACAGTGCGCTCCATGGCGGGCGATCGCGAGGCGGGGGTTTATGAATATATGCTCTCGCTGCCGGTGCCGCTCTGGGCGTGGTACTGGGGGCGTTTTGCCGGGCGTTTCGCGGTTGTGTTCCTGCCTGTTTTTCTCGCCATGGCGGCGGCCATGATCTGGGGCGGCTTGCGCGGCGCTGATTTGCCCTACGCGCATTTCTTCTGGTATTCGGCCCTTCTGGTGTCGCTGGCCTTTTGCTTTCTCGGCATGGGATTCCTGATTTCCTCCCTGACCCGTTCACCCGATGTCGCCCAGAGCGCCGCTTTTTTTATCTGGCTGGTTCTACTGATGTTTCTTGATCTTGTTTTGCTCGGCGTCATCATTCAGGAACAGGCCCCGCCGGAAGTGGTTATGGCAATCGCGCTGGCCAATCCGATGCAGGTCTTCCGGGCGGCGGCGATGATGCTGTTTGATCCCCAGCTCATCCTGCTGGGGCCTTCGGCTTATCTGATCCTCGATAATTTCGGCAGTGCGGGCTTTATGGCCTATGCGCTGATCTATCCGGCGGGGCTGGGGCTGGTTCTGGCCTGGCTGGGTTTTCGGGTATTTTGCAAAAGCGATCTTTAGGCGGGGGGCAATTATGCCGGGAACGGATCATATCGACCTTGAAGAGGCGGGGCGGCCGAGTATTATCCTTGTGCGCTCGCAACTGGGGCAGAATATCGGCACAGCGGCGCGGGCAATGGCCAATTTCGGACTTGACGAGCTGCGTCTTGTCGCGCCGCGCGACGGCTGGCCGAGTGAATACGCCAACAAGGCGGCATCGGGGGCTGATCATGTGATCGGGGAGGCGAGGGTCTATGAGCGGGCCGAAGCGGCCGTGGCCGACCTCAACTTTGTCATGGCGACCACGGCGCGGCCGCGCGATATGGCGGTCCGAGTTTTTACACCGGAAGAGGCGGCCAGGGAAATGCACGAGCGTGTCCGGCGGGGCGAGAAAACCGGGATTTTGTTCGGCCCGGAGCGCTCGGGGCTGGAAAATGACGAGATCGCGCTTGCCGATGCGATTGTCATGGCGCCGGTGAACCCGGACTTTGCCTCGCTTAATCTGGCGCAGGCGGTTTTGATGTTTGCCTATGAGTGGTACAAGCCTCTTGCCTCTTCGCTGGGGGACGGGCGCCGGATCGGCAAGCCGGGGGCAACCGGGCTCAATATGCGCAAATCGCGCCCCGGCACCAAGGAAGAGCTGATCGGTTTTTTTGAACATCTGGAAGCCGAGCTTGATGAGGCGGGCTTTTTGCGTCCGGTGGAAAAACGCCCCACCATGGTGCGCAATATCCGCAATCTGTTCCAGCGCGCCGAACTTACGGAACAGGAGGTGCGCACCTTGCGCGGGATTATCGCCTCGCTGGTGCGCCAGCACAAGCGGATGGGCTGAGCTTTCATGCGCATTCTGGTATTTGATTCGGGGCTTGGCGGTTTAAGTGTGTTTGCGCCGGTGCGCGCTCTGCTGCCGCAGGCGCAGCTGATCTATGCGGCGGATAATGCCGGGTTCCCCTATGGCCGCTGGCGCGAAGATGAGCTGGCGGGGCGGATTGTCGATCTCATGGCGGCGCTGATTGAGGAGGCAAAGCCCGATATCGTGGTGATCGCCTGCAATACCGCCTCGACCCTTGTGCTCAAACGCTTGCGCAATACCTATCCTGTCCCCTTTATCGGCACGGTTCCGGCCATCAAGGTGGCGGCAAAGAGCAGCCGCAGCCGCATGTTCTCGGTTCTGGCAACGCCCGGCACCGTAGCGCGGGTTTACACCAAAGAACTCGTGGCGCGCTTTGCGCCCGATTGCCGGGTAAAACTGCTGGGGGTGCGCGGGCTTGCCGGGCTGGCGGAGGCCCGATTGCGCGGGGTTGAGATCGGGCGCGATCATCTGGCTAAACTTATCGCGCCTGCCTTTGATGAAGCGGCGGGGGGGCGCACGGATACGGTTGTGCTGGCCTGCACCCACTATCCGCTTCTCATGGCGGAGCTTGAAAACGCCGCGCCGTGGCCGGTGAATTTTATTGATCCGGCAGCAGCGATCGCGCAGCAGGTGGCAAAGGTGGCGGCAGCCATCAGCCGTGATGTTGAGGGTGATGCCAAACCTGAAGAATCGCGGATCATTTTTACTTCCGGGATTGGCGAGAACGCAGCATTGGCAAATAAGCTCAAGGCGCATGGATTTGCGCTCCCGCCGCAAATTCTGCCCGGCTGGGTACGGGGCCGGGCCCATGACGGCATATCGGGTTGACTTGCGCGGGGCGGAGAGATAAAAGCCTCCATACCTTGCGTCCTTGCGTCGCCGGGTTTTTGTGCGTGCCTGTGGTTTTTTTGAGATGGTTCAGGAAAACCTGTCGGTCTGTCGTGAGGCGGATTCCAGGAGGGCCCGCTTTTTACAGGTGGAGTTTTTCCGCCGTAATGAAAGCTATTTGAATATGACAAAGCGCATTCAAGCGAAATATAAAATTAATCGCCGTCTGGGCGAAAATATCTGGGGCCGGCCCAAAAGCCCGGTTAACCGGCGCGATTACGGTCCCGGTCAGCACGGCCAGCGCCGCCGCGGTAAACTTTCCGACTTTGGCATTCAGCTCCATGCCAAGCAGAAGCTGAAGGGGTATTACGGCAATATCACCGAAAAGCAGTTCCGGCGGATTTACAAGGAAGCCTCGCGTCTGCGCGGCGATACGGGCGAGAATCTGGTCGGGCTGCTGGAGCGGCGTCTTGATGCAGTTGTGTACCGCGCCAAATTCGTGCCGACGGTGTTTTCGGCCCGCCAGTTCATCAACCATGGCCATGTGAAGGTCAATGGCCGCCGGGTCAATATCGGCAGCTACCGGCTTAAGGTCGGCGATGTGGTGGAAATCCGCGAGAAATCCCGTGATATGGGGCTGGTTCTGGAAGCGGTTCAGAGCTCCGAGCGCGATGTCGCCGATTATCTCGATGTGGATCACAACAAGATGACCGCCAAACTGACCTCGATTCCTGGTCTTGGCGATGTGCCCTATCCGGTGAAGATGGAGCCGAATCTGGTGGTGGAGTATTACTCGCGTTAATTCGCGCCAGATATTGAAAAATACGGGAAGGCCGTGCATTGCGCGGCCTTTTTCACGGTCGGCGCCTGATTTTTTAAAAACTCATGGGCAACCGGCCGGTGGTCAGGATGAAGAGCAAAACCGAAATGGTGCCAAGAGAAATCAGGGTGTTGAATAAAATCGCGCTTGAGGTTCCATCGAGATAAGAATCGTAATGCGAGGCCATGACAAAGACATTGGCGGCGGTGGGCAGGGCGGCCATCAATACGGCGACCTGTATCCAGGTTTGTGAAAACCCGCCCATGATGAGCAGGGTGATCAACACAATAACCGGATGCAGGATCAGCTTGGCGGCGGTGACGAAGGGTAAATCCCAGCCGATGTGCCTGAACGGTTGCAGCGCGACGGTAACCCCGAGAGCAAAAAGGGCGCAGGCGGGAGCGGCATTTCCCATGTATCGCAGCATGTTGTCGATAGCCGGCGGCGGGGCGTATTGATACCAGGAGGCGATGAATCCAAGCCCGGTGGCGAGAATGAAGGGGTTCAGCAACACATTGACAACAATCCGTTTCAGGGTTGAGGGCCATCCGCCCCTGACATGGCCGCCGATGGCCTGAAGCAGAGGGACAATGATGAATTGAAGTAGGCTGTCAAAACACAGGATCAGCGTAGCGGGGATCACGGCCTCTTCGCCAAAAACTGCCAGCATCAATGGAATGCCCATATAGCCGACATTGCCATAGCTGGCGGCAGAGGCCTGCATGGCAGCGCGGGAGACGCCGGCGCGGCCAAAGGTTGTGGCGGCGATGAAGACGATCAGAAAAACGGTGTAGGTGGAGAGGGTTGTGCCCAGGATATAGGGCCAGTTTACGAGATTTTCGAAAGGAGATTTGGCGATCAGGCGGAACAACATCGGTGGCAGGGCGATATAGACAATAAAAAAATTGAGCCATGCCAGTCCGGTTTTCTTGATGGGCATCAGCTTGCCGGAGAAAAACCCGATAAAAATCAGGCCGAAAAACGGTAATGCAAGATTGATGATGGTCAAGATGCGCCCCGCCGCTCCCGGTGTTTTTTCCCCGGCGTCAAGTTGAACCGATTTGGTGCGGATTGGCAACCATTTGCTGTTTTGCCGCCGCGGTAAAAATGCTATATCAGGAGTTAGCAAGGGTGAGGTGGATTTGAGATGGGAAAAGCAAAGCCTTCAGGCCAGATAGCCAAGTTCGGGATCGGCCAGGTGGTCCGGCACCGTTTTTATCCGTTTCGCGGCGTGATTTTTGATGTTGATCCGCGTTTTGACAACTCCGAAGACTGGTGGCAGTCGATCCCCGAGGATATCCGGCCCAAAAAGGACCAGCCCTATTACCATCTTCTGGCCGAAAATGAAGAGACGGACTATATCGCCTATGTCTCGGAACAAAACCTGATTTCGGATATGTCCGGTGAACCGGTCCGTCATCCTCAGGTTGAGGAGATGTTCAGCGGACTTAAAGACGGTTTTTACGCCGCCCGTGAGCAAAAACCCAATTAAAACCTGTCGTGTTTTATTTATTTCGGCACCAGCCCGCTCCCCTTTCCTGCCGCCCACAGGATAACAATGGCACGGGTGGCCGGGCGAGGGGGCGGGCCGGCGCCAATCAGAGTCTTTCCGGTTTTGATTGAATCAAAACATGGCTCTGACTTTTTGTTTCTGCCGCACATTTTGCCGGAAAACCGGTTCCTGCTTTGCCGCAAGGGTCCCGGCGGCTACTTTTTGATTGCAACCTTGCTTTTATAGGTTTTGGTAAAGCCGCCCAGGGGCACGGAGACATTGATCTTCTGGCGTTTATAGTTAATAAAAATGAGGTTGAGCTCTTTGCCCTTTTTCATTTCCTTGATGAGTTCCGCGCTTTTTTCGATCTGGGAATGACAACCGTCACGCAGGCAGACGGAAAAATTGCCTTTTATCGGCTCGTTCTTGTCAATTTTAAGCGTGTAGCCGGATTGCAACTGTGAGCCCAGGGGAAGCACGATCAGCACAATATCGGTTTTTGCCTTTTCCCGGCTGAGAACGGCAACGCCGGCAAGGCGCTGTTTGTTCGGTTTGGTGACAATGATGTTGACAGCGGTAATGCAATCGGTGCCTTCCTTGGTTTTGCGGCAATTCTTGACCCAGCTGCTGGCATCGGCGTTTTTTGCCTGGGCCCTGGCGGGGGTGGAGGCGGCTGTGGCCATCGCCATGGAGCTTATTGCCAGGCTCAGGCCAAGGGCGGCGGCGGTGAATCTCGGGAATTTGGCTCTCTTGATCATCGGAGGTTTCCTTTTTTTTCTGATAAATATCAAAATTATAAACGGGTCTGCTGAGCCCAGCCCCCAGTTTAAAAAACTGTGTGGCGCGAAAATGCGGCATACGCAAGGCATATTTTGTCCCGGGGTGAAAGAATTTCGAGGCGATATGTACAAATTGCAGTATAAAAAACTATGCATTCTCGTGACGAATCACAAGCTGTGGAAAAAGGTTTTTTCTCCCTGCGGCGCTTTTATGGCCGGTTTGCGCTGGCCCTGGCCGTTTTTCTTGCCGCGCCGGTTTCACTTCACGCCAAGCCGGCTCATGGCATCGCCATGCATGGCAGTCCCAAATACACGGCCGGGTTTACTCTTTACGCCTATACCAACCCTGATGCGCCCAAGGGCGGGCGGGTCAATTATGCTTCAAGTGGCAGTTTTGACAGCCTTAACCCACTGATCGTGAAGGGGGTTGCGGCGCAAAAACTGCGAGGGTTTGTTTTTGAAAGTCTGATGTCGCGTGCCTATGACGAGCCGTTTTCACTCTATGGCCTGATTGCCAAGAGTATCGAGACGCCTGAAAACCGCGCCTGGGTGACATTCAGGCTCAACCCTAAGGCCAAATTCTCCGATGGCACGCCGGTGCGGGTCGAGGATGTGATTTTCTCGTGGGAAACCCTGCGCGATCAGGGACGCCCGAACCACCGGTTTTATTATTCCAAGGTGGAGCGTGTGGAGAGGCCCGGACCGGGCATGGTCAAGTTCGTTTTCAAGGATAGCGAAGACCGGGAAATGCCGCTTATCATGGGGCTGATGCCGGTTTTGCCCGAACACCGCTACAAGGGCGGCGCTTTTGCGCTTTCGGATTTGAAAATCCCGCTGGGTTCAGGGCCCTACAGGGTGAGGGATGTCAGGCCGGGAACCAGCATCACTTATGAGCGCAATCCGGATTACTGGGGGCGGGATTTGCCGGTCAACAAGGGGCGGTTTAATTTCGATACGGTCAGGATTGAGTATTACCGCGATGCCAATTCGATGTTCGAGGCCTTTAAAAAGGGGCTTTACGACATGCGGCGCGAGGGGGATCCGACGCGCTGGGCGCTGGGTTATGATTTTCCGGCGGTCAGGAAAGGGCTTGTCGTCAGGCAGGAGATTGCGGCGGGCACGCCTTCGGGCATGGCGGCTTTTGTCTTTAATACCAGGCGTAAGGTGTTCGCCGATATCAAGGTGCGCCGGGCGCTTGCCATGATGTTTGATTTTGAATGGGTGAACAAACATCTTTTTCACGGGCTTTATACCCGCACCATGAGCTTTTTCGAGCGCTCCGAGCTTTCCTCCCATGGCCGCCCTGCCAGCGCCCGTGAACGCGAATTGCTTGAACCGTGGCGCGAATATGTTTTGCCTGAAATCATGAACGGGACGTTCGCCTTTGCCAAAAGCGACGGCTCGGGGCGTAACCGAAAGATCATGCGAAAAGCCATGGGGCTGCTCAGAGCGGCCGGCTACAGCATCAAGGACGGCAAAATGCGCCGCAAGGCGGACGGCAAGGCGCTGGAGTTCGAGTTTCTTGCCCTCACCGGGGCGCAGGAACGGCTGGCGCTGAATTTCAAGAAATCCCTGGAGCGGATCGGCGTGAGCATGAAGGTGCGCCAGATTGACAGCGCCCAGTATCAGCGGCGGCGGCAGGATTATGATTTTGACATGATTCAAAACCGCTGGTTTGCCTCGCTTTCACCGGGAAACGAGCAATCCTTCCGCTGGAGCGCCAAGGCGGCCGGAACCAGGGGCAGCTTTAATTATGCCGGGGTTGAAAACGCGGCGGTTGACGCCATGATCAAGGCAATGCTCAAGGCCACGAGCCGCGAGGATTTTGTTGATGCGGTGCATGCGCTCGACCGGGTCTTGCTCTCGGGCTATTATGTCATTCCGCTGTTTCATAAAAAATATCAATGGTATGCAAGCTGGAAGCGCATTACGCGCCCTCAGGAAGTGTCGCTTTATGGCAACCGGCCTGATACCTGGTGGTTTGTGGGAGACAACAAATGATATTGTCAGGGCAGGAGCGGATCGAGGCTTATACCGCTTCAGGGATATGGGGCGGCGATACGCTGGATGGGTTGCTGCGCCGCACGGCGGCCGAGGCGCCGGACAGGCTGGCGTTGATCGACCCGCCAAACAAGAGGCACATTATGGGCGAGGCGCCCTTGCGGCTGACCTATGGGCAGGCGGACGCTATTGTTGACCATCTGGCGGATACGCTAGTCACTTTGGGGCTGGTGCGCGATGATGTGGTGGCCATCCAGCTTCCCAATACGGTTGAGGCAGTTTTGACCATTCTGGCCTGTTTGCGGGCCGGGCTGATCGCCTCTCCGCTTCCCGTTATCTGGCGCGAGCATGAACTGGCCACGGCTCTGCCCAATATCGCACCGCGGGCGCTGATCACCTCGCAGCGGATTTTTGCGCATCCCCATGCCGATATGATGCGCAATATTGCCGCCGAACTCATGACGGTGCGCTTTGTGTTCGGGTTTGGCAAGGACCTGCCTGACGGTGTCATGTCGCTGGAGGCCCGCATTCCTGAAACGGGGAAAGCGAACAAGGCCCCGTGTCCGCCGAATGAGGAGAACAAGGCCAATGATATCGCCTCCCTGACATGGAGCGCGGGCAATTCCGATCAGGAATTTACCGTTGCGCGTTCCCATAACCAGTGGGTGGCGGCGGGGCTGATGCTTATGCTTGAGGCCAGACTCAGCCCCGGATCGCATATCCTGAACCCGTTTCCGCTCACCTCGCTGATGCCTCTGGGATTGATGGGGGCGTGGCTGCTCTCGGGCGGCACGCTGGTGCAGCATCACCCTTTTGAACCGGAGGTGTTTCTGGATCAGGTCAGGAAGGAGGAGGTTGATTTTACCTGTCTGCCGCCTGCCGCCGCTCAATTGTTTGATGAGCAGGGCCGGGGCATTCTTGCGCAGAATTTAACCGCGCTGGGATGCGTTTTATATGCGCCGACAGCGCCGCAATCCCAGGCCTCGCCGCTGGGCGATCTGGCAAGATCGATCATTGATATCAATGTGATCGGCGAGTTTGTTTATCTCGCCACGCGGCGTCTTGATGGCCGTCTCAGACGCACAATCGCGTTTGGCGAGATTAACCGGCCGACCAATTCCCTTGACCGGGTAACGCTGGCGGAAACTCAAGTTTCAGGCTCGGTTTTGCGGGGGCATTTTGCCGCCGGCAAGCTGGCTGTCCGCAGCCCGATGATGTTCGACAGTTACTTCCCCCCGGCTCTGGACCGCAGTGGCGATGAACGCCTGCGCTTTGACAAGGACGGCTTTGCGCTAACCGGCATCAAGGCTCTGGTGGTGAATGATGCGGAAAAAGAGATTGAATTGCTGCATGGCGGCGTTGAAACTTTCCAGCATGGCGGCGTGCCGGTCGCCGCGGGCGAGCTTGACCGTCTGTATTGCGCCTGCGAGGCGCTTTCAGATGCCGCGGCTCTTCCTGTTGATGATCCGGTTCTGGGGAGCCGGATACTGGCCGCCGTCGTGCCCAATCCGGGGATGAGCATCAGCTTTGAGGAATTCAAGGACTATCTGATCGCGCGCAAGGTTGCGCCTTATAAAATTCCCGATCGTCTCATTACGGTCAAATCCATCCCGCGCGGACGGCGCGGCGAGGTTTTGCGCGACAAGGTTCTGGATCAGACATGATGAAACCCTACCCGCTGCCGGTTCTTGGTGTCGCCGGTTACAAGAATTCGGGCAAAACCACTCTGGTGACCCGGATTGTGCGCGAGCTGACCGGGCGCGGCTATGCGATTTCGACCATCAAGCATGCGCATCACGGTTTTGATATCGACAGGCCGGGGCGGGATAGTTTTCTGCATCGCGGCGCCGGGGCGCAGGAGGTGGCGATTATTTCAAATTCGCGCTGGGCGCTGATGCGTGAGCTGCGCGGGGCGCAAAAGCCGGTATTTGACGAGGTTCTCTCCAAAATCAGCCCCTGCGATCTGGTTGTCGTTGAGGGCTACAAGCAGGAGCCGCATCCGAAGATCGAGTTGCGCAGCGTCAACTCCACCCGTGATGACCTTGCGCCTCTGGATGATACCATTATCGCCATTGCCTCGGACCATCTGCTTGAGGGGGAAACATTGCCGGTTTTTGAGCGCGATAATATTCCGGCGATTGCTGATTTTATCGTTTCCTATTACAAGTTGTGAGGCATTCCTTGCGGCTTTGGAACCAGATATGAGCCAGCCGGTGCAGCCGCTTCAGGGGATTAAAATCCTTGATTTTTCAACCCTGCTGCCCGGTCCGCTGGCCAGCTTGATGCTTGCCGAGGCGGGGGCAGAGGTTTTAAAGCTTGAGCGCCCCGGCTTTGGCGAGGAAATGCGTTATTACCCGCCATTCTGGGACGGCGAATCGGCTACCTATGCGCTGCTTAACCGCGGCAAGGATGGGCTTGAGATTGATTTGAAATCAAAAACCGCCAAGGCGGTGCTGGAGCCGCTGATCGCCGCAGCCGATATCGTGCTGGAGCAGTTCAGGCCCGG
This sequence comes from Alphaproteobacteria bacterium, assembly GCA_024275895.1. Taxonomy (GTDB): domain Bacteria; phylum Pseudomonadota; class Alphaproteobacteria; order Rhizobiales; family BM303; genus BM303. The sequence continues at coordinate 20,918 of JAJRYE010000025.1, forward strand.
GGTCATGAAACGGCTCGGGCTTGATTATAGCCAAATGCGCAAGATCAACCGCAAGCTGATTTATTGCTCGATTACCGGTTATGGGCAAAACGGACCCAAAGCCGGCCGGGCCGGGCATGATCTGAATTATATCGGCGATTCGGGCCTGCTTGATCTGAGCCATGGGCCAGCTGCAGCGCCGGTTATTCCGCCGTTTCTTGCGGCGGATATTGCCGGGGGGAGTTACCCGGCGGTGATGAACATCCTGCTTGCCCTGCGCCGGCGCGATCTGACCGGGGAGGGGGTGTATCTGGATATCGCCATGGCGGAAAATCTTTTTCCCTTCGCCTTCTGGGCCTGGGGCGCGGGGCATCTGGACGGCGCGTGGCCAGCACCGGGCGAAGGGCTGCTCACCGGCGGTTCGCCACGTTATCATCTTTACCGGGCAAAATGCGGCTCTCTTGTTGCTGTGGCTGCGCTTGAGGACAAATTCTGGCGAGAATTCTGTAACGTTATCGGCCTGGCGGAGCAGGATGGCGATGCGGAGAAACTGATTACGGCAATCAGCCGCCTGATCGGGCAAAAGAGCGCCGCGGAATGGGAACCGGTCTTCAGGGAGGCCAATTGCTGTTGCACGATTGTTAAAACGCTTGCCGAAGCCATCAGGGATGAGCAATTTATATCCCGCGGCCGGTTTGCTCATCAGGTGCAAAACGGCGCCGGAGACCTCATGAGCGCCCTGCCGGTTCCGGTTGCGGATGTATTCCGCAAATCCGCCAAAGCGCCGCAAAAAGCGCCGCAGATAAAAAAGACGTGAGCGCCTTATGCCCTGCGCATGATCTGCGGCAGATCTTTATCCTCGACCAGTCCCTGCTGCATGATGGTCCTGCGTAGTGAGGGCATGTTTTTCAGCAGGCACAGACCGGCGGCCCGAAGCCCCTGAACCGGGGGGATGCCGAACAGCAAGGAGCGGTTGAGGAAATCAACCGCAGCGGTGCGCGGGAAAATATCAAAACGGCGCTTGCGGTCATATTCACGTGTCAGTTCGGGGGCGCCCGGATCATCGCCCCGGCGCCGCGCCCGCGCGGCAAGCTCGGCGATCAGGGCGGCGTCGCGCAGGCCAAGATTGAGCCCCTGGGCGCCGATAGGGGGCAGGACATGGGCCGTCTCGCCCACCAGCGCCACGCGGTTGGCGGCATATTCGCGCGCGGTCAGACCGGTGACGGGGAAGGCGTTTCTGGCGCTGAGGCCGGACAGCTTGCCAAGGCGGCCGCGCATATGGTGCTGCATGATGCCGGTCAACTCATGGTCATCAAGGCCGAGCAGCCGCTTGGCCTCAGGTGGTGTTTCGACCCAGACCAGCGCCGAGCGGTTGCCCTGCATGGGGATGATGGTGAAGGGGCCGGGTTTGCGGTGATACTCGACCGAGATATTTTTATGCGGCCGGGAATGGGAAAAGGTCAGCGCAAGAGCGGTCTGGTTGTAAGTCCAGCGGTTGACTTTAATCCCCGCCGCGCCGCGCGCTCTTGAATTGCGGCCATCGGCGGCGATGAGCAACGGGGCGCTGTATGTCCGCCCGTCTTCAAGCGTAATCTCAACGGCTTGAGATTTTGATTCAACTTCAGAGGCTGATTCGGATACCAGCTTTAACCCCTTGCATTTTTTCGCGGTTTTCCAAAGCGCCGCGGTAATGACCGGAATGGGGATATTGTAACCGAAAGGTTCATCGCCAAGTTCCCTTGCGTTGAAGTTCATGGCCGGAGCCTTGGGCCAGCGGCCGGTTTCATCTTCGACCCGCATGGTCCAGAGCGGCGTGGCCTCAACCTCCACAAGCGGCCAGATGCCGGTGTGCTGCAACAGGCGGATTGCGCCTTGCAACAGGGCTATGGTGCGGTTGTCCTCATATGGGGTTTTGGCTTCAAGGCGCTTGAAAAGGGGATCGGCGCAGATGACATCAAACCCCTCGCGGCTGAGCAATATCGCCGCCGTCAGGCCGGCCGGACCGCCGCCCAGAACGATGGCGTCTTGTAAAGTTTCAATCATGAATTACCCCGTAATGCCGCTGGCGGTGACGGCGATAAAGCGCCCGCTGCGGCCTTCAAAACCGTGCGCATAAACATAAAGCAGAATCGCAAAAACGGATTCGTTATTTTGCAGTGCAAATCCGGCAGGCTCAAAGCTGATAACATCGGCTATGGCATAGTCGAGGGGGCAGCCGCGGCTTTTGGGGATGGAGGTGTCGCGCGCCAATACCCGCAAGGGGGAACCGGGCGAGGTCAAACTGCGCAGGTGCAGCGCAAAACCGCTGGCGAGGCTGTTTTTAGTCACACCATCGCAATGGGCGGCCTTTAATTTGAACTCGGACAGCGTAAGCTCGAAACGCGGGCCAAAGGGCGGATCGGTTGCAAAAGCGCGAAAAGCTACTTTTTTGGGATCGGCGCTGATCTCCGTCATCGGGTTGCTGGCCAGAAGCAGTTGATTTTCTCCAATTTCAAGTTTGCGTAATATGGGCCGGGCCTTTTGATAGGATGCTGATCTTGCCTTGAGCGGTGAAATATTTTCGTTGTGCAAAAGGGTACGGATCGGGGTGCCTTTTACCCAGCTGTTTTTTTTGACATTGATGATGAAAATATCGGAATAGGGAAAGCCGGAGCCGTCCTGGATGCCAAATTGCTCAAAAGCGAAATATTTTCCCTGCGGCGAGAAGCCGAAAATTTTGCGCTGGGCAATATCGGCGGCGTGCGCCTCAAAAAAGCCGGCGCTGAGAGCGAGGCTTATCAACAGGGTGGATAAACGGATCATGATCCCTCCATCTGAAGAGGCAGGTTCAACAGGCGTAAAAGCCCGATTGCAGTTTTTCGCTGGCAAATCCACCCCGTCCAGCGTTTCAAACTCCGGAACACAAGAACGTTAGCGCCAAATGGGTGTTGCGGCAATCCTCCTGTCATGTTCAGATCGGGCTCAATGCGTTTTGGATGGAAAGGCCGGGAAAATGAGAGGATTTCCAGCAAGAGTTCTAAGCCTGTTGGCTTGCAGCCTGCTTCTGGTTTCTTCGGGGACGGGTTTTTATGCCCGGGACCGGGCGCTGGCCGGGCAGGAAACGGAAAAGACGCCCGGCGGCAGGATGGTTTTGCACACAAATCAGCAATTCCTTGCTGAGATAAATGCCAGGGCGGATTTTGATACGGCGGATTTCAGAGCAACCTTGCGCTTTGTTTTTTCTTCTCTGCCCGCAAGGGTGAAGGTCTATCCGACGGAAAATTATTACTATTTCCGTTTTTTCTGGCAAGGCTACGAGTTTGCCGGAAATCTGCGGCTGGCGGCGCAGGACCGGGATGAAGGCATTCTCCATTTTGCCTATTTCCCGGCGGCGAATATGTCATCGGCCGATGGCGAAATGCATTACAAGGCGTTGGGCACAAAGGACGGAGTCAGGGTCAGGCGGATTTCAGATCTGGTTTACGATGTAAGCTATGAGGGCAAAACGGTTGTGTTTCAGTTGAATGATCTGCGCCATGTCAAACCGCCGGATGCAATAATTGGCGAGGATGAGATTTATATCGGCCCGGTGCAGGATGAATCGGGTTTTCAGTTTTTTCTGATGTTCAATTCCCGGCACAGAATATTCCACTATATCCTGAACGCGAAGGGGTCCTTTCCCGATCTGCTTCAGCCGATAGCCGAGACGCCTCTGATTGAAATCGGCCGCCGCAGCGGTTTTGCCTTTTACAGCGATAAATATCTCAATCGGAAAATCCTCATCGGGGTGCATGCGGATAATGTCGCGGCGAATAATTATTACGACGGGCCGTTTGACCAGTTGCCGGATAATTTTCTCAAGGGCGATCTTTTAAAGGCTGCCATAATTGCCTCCGACCCCGGCGTGAGAGGCCGGATTGACCGTTTTGGCTATTTCAACAGCGGCGAAGGGCGCTATGTGATCAGTCCCTATATCCAGTACCGGCAGCCCGCGGACATGCTAATTTATTATCGATGCGCCGCGCGGCAAGGACTGAGCCGGAAAGATTATTACAAATGCTTTTCTGTTGAGCGCGGCGGAGAGTGAGATCTCGCCGCCTGCTTTGCTTTTTGCCTTTGCCATCACCCGGCTTGGCCGGGTGACCCAGCGGTCATGCGCCTTGAGTTGAAGCTTGCAGCGTTTGTACCGGCTGGATTGCCCGGGGGGCGGGCAATGACACGGGGGGCAAAGGGTGGGGCGGTGTTAAGATATTTGTCTCCGCAACAATCCGGCTATACAGGCGCGGCCAGTACGCTCAACCAGACCAGAACCATAGCGCCGAAAAGCGCCAGAGCTGAAAAAGCGGCCATTTCCTGAACAAGTGATTTCATGTTTTCAACCTCCGATTTGTCATTATGTTCATGATTTGTTCTTTTTGTCAAGGGGCTTTTTCGGGTGCGGTATTTCGGGGCTGTATTTTTAAGCCGGATCGAGATGGCCGGTATTGGTGATATCCACCAGCTCGCCGCCGGACATCACCAGTTGGCGGTCCATTTTTCGCGCCAGTTCCATATTATGGGTGGCGATGAGGGCGGAGAGGCCGGCAAGGCGGGCCAGTTCAAGAAGCTGGCGATAAACGCGGTCCGAGGTTTCAGGATCAAGATTGCCGGTGGGCTCGTCGGCAAGCAGGATTTTGGGCGAGTTGGCGACTGCCCTGGCGATGGCGACGCGCTGCTGCTCGCCGCCCGAGAGCTGCGAGGGGCGGTGTTCGGCGCGTTCGGCAAGACCCAGCATATTCAGGAGCTGATGCGAACGCTCTTTTGCCTCGGCGGCGTCAAGACCGTTGATCAATTGCGGCATTTCGATATTTTCCAGCGCGGAGAATTCGGGAAGCAGGTGATGAAACTGATAGATGAAGCCGATGTCGGAGCGGCGGATTGCGGTGCGCTCAGCGTCATTCAGGGCGTTACAGTCCTTGCCGGCAATTTCAATCTCGCCCTCATCGGGCCGCTCCAGCAGCCCGGCGATATGCAGCAAGGTGGATTTGCCCGCGCCGGAGGGCCCCACCAGCGCCACCAGTTCGCCGGGGTAAATCGCCAGATTGGCGCGGCGGAAGACCACAAGCTCCTTGGGGCCCTGATGGTAAATCCGGGTGATATCGATGAGACGCAATACGGCGTTTTTATCGGCGGCGATTTTAATCATTCGTAACGCAGCGCCTCCACCGGATCGAGGCGGGCGGCACGCCATGAGGGATAAAGGGTGGCCAGAAACGACAACGCCAGCGCCATGAGCACAACGGTTGTCACCTCGCCGACATTGATCTGGGCCGGCATTTTGCTCAGATAATAAAGCTCGGGCGAAAATAGCTCGGTTCCGGTCAGCATCGAGATGAACTGGCGCACCGATTCGATATTCCAGCAAAAAACCAGCCCCAGCATCATGCCGGCAAAGGTGCCGACCACGCCGATGCTGGCGCCGGTGATGACAAAGATACGCATGATGGCGCCCCTTGTGGCGCCCATGGTGCGCAAGATGGCGATGTTGCTGCTCTTGTCCTGCACCAGCATGATGAGCCCCGAGATGATGTTTAGCGCCGCCACCAGAATGATCAGGGTGAGGATGATAAACATCACATTACGCTCCACCTCAAGCGCGCCGAAAAAGGTCTTGTTGGTCTGGCGCCAGTCGGTGATGTAAACCGGTTTTTGAATCGCATGCTCCACCAGCGCCCGGTAATCATCCATGCGCTCGGGGTCTTCCACCATGACCTCGATGGCGGTGACGGCGTTTTGCTTGTTGAAATAAAGCTGGGCCTCGCTTAACGGCATGAAGATGAGAGAGGCGTCGAATTGCGACATGCCGACCTCGAACACCGCGGCGACATTATAGGATTTGATGCGCGGCGAGGTGCCAAAGGGGGTCACGGCTCCGCGCGGGGCGACAAGGGTGATCTGTTTTCCCGGCTCCAGCGCCAGGGCGGTGGCAAGGCGCGAGCCGATGGTGACGCCTTCGCCGGAATCAAAATTGTCCAATGTGCCCTGGCGGATATTTTTGGCTACCGAATCAAAACCTCTCAAATCCGCCTCGCGCATGCCGCGCACCATAACGCCGGTCGATGCCGTGCGCCCGGTGGCCAGTGCCTGCCCCTCAATCATCGGGGTGATGGAAGTGAGGCCCTTGATGCCCTTCATGCGTTTGACCACATCGTCAAAGCCGGTGAAGGGGCCTCCGAGTGCGTTCACCATCATATGACCGTTGACGCCTAGGATTTTATCGATCAGATCGGAGCGAAAGCCGTTCATCACCGCCATGACGATGATCAAGGTGGCAACGCCGAGGGTAATGCCGAGAAAGGAAAACCCGGCGATGACGGAAATAAAGCCTTCCTTGCGCCGCGCCCGCAAATAGCGCAACGCCAGCATCCACTCAAATCGCGCCAGTGGACGGGTTTTTGTGATTGTGCTCAAGAGGGTGCCTTTTCCTGACTCAGTTTGTTCAGCGCCGCATCAAGCGAGAGTGTCTCGCGCGCGCCGCTCTTGCGGTTTTTTACCTCCACCTCGCCGCTTTTCAGGCCGCGCGGGCCGACGATAAGCTGCCAGGGCAGCCCGATCAGGTCCATGGTCTTGAACTTGCCGCCAGCGCGCTCAGAGGTGTCGTCATAAAGCACGCCAATGCCGGCATGCCCGAGTTTTTCATAGAGCCCTTCGCAGGCCGCATCGGTTTGTGCATCACCTGATTTCAAATTTATCAGCCCTACCTTGAAGGGGGCAACCGATTCGGGCCAGATAATTCCGTGTTCATCATGGCTCGCTTCAATAATCGCCCCCACCAGGCGCGAAATGCCGATGCCGTAGGAACCGCTCTGGATATTGACCGGTTTGCCGTCAGCGCCCTGAACCGTGCAGCCCATGGGTTTGGCGTATTTGTCACCAAAGAAGAAAATATGCCCGACCTCGATGCCGCGCGCGGCGATGCGGCTCTCTTCGGGGACCTCGCGTTCGAAACGGGCCGCATCATGCATCTCATCGGTAGCGGCATATTTATCCGTCCATTTTTTGATAACGGGGGTAAGATCGCCATCATAATCGATATCGACGGGCGGGGCGGGCATTTCAATCAGATCGCGATGGCAAAAGACTTCCGATTCGCCGGTCTGGGCCAGAATGATGAACTCATGGCTGAGATCACCGCCGATGGGGCCCGTATCGGCAGCCATGGGGATGGCGGTCAGCCCCATGCGCTTATAAGAGCGCAGGTAAGAGACAAACATTTTATGGTAGGCATGGCGGCCTTCTTGCGCCGAGAGGTCAAAGGAATAGCCGTCCTTCATCAAAAACTCGCGGCCGCGCATGACACCGAAGCGCGGGCGGATTTCATCGCGGAATTTCCACTGGATATGATAAAGGTTGCGCGGCAAATCCTTGTAGGATTTGATCGAGGTCCGGAAAATATCGGTGATCAGTTCTTCATTGGTGGGACCGTATAGCATCTCGCGCTCATGGCGGTCGGTGATGCGCAGCATTTCCTTGCCGTAATCATCATAGCGGCCCGAGAGTTTCCATAAATCGGCCGGCTGGATGGTCGGCATCAGCATTTCGATGGCGCCGGTTCTGGCCTGTTCCTCCTCGACGATCTTCTGGATTTTCATCAACACCGCATAGCCGAGCGGCAGCCAGGAATAAATCCCGGCACTGGCCTGACGTACCATGCCGGCCCGCAGCATCAGGCGGTGTGAGGCGATCTCGGCCTCCTTGGGGTTTTCCCGTAAAATGGGGAGAAAGTACTTTGATAACCGCATGGGAGTTCACCTTGAATCACTATCCAGAATTAAAATCATCCTGTGGCAGACAAACCGTAATCCACGCCTGATATCAAGCCTTTTTAAGGCAGAGGGAGATGAAAATCCCCGATCTGGAACATTTCTGAAAAAAACAAATGACACCGGATGAGGGATGCGCTATTATGCCGCACATAAAGAGAAGGTCTGAAGATCAGGATCTGGCGGGATGTTATTGCAACATGGCTCTGGATCGTGAAGCTGGGGCCCAGAACCTGGGAGCCAAGACTCCGGTATCGGTGTGGTGATACGTTATTCACCGGAACCATGTAGGCACAGGCGATGTGCAGTTTACTGCCCGCTGCGTCTGAACAGGAAAAATAGAGGTTAGAAACCTCAAACAGCAAGGCTCGCGGCCTTGCTTTTTTTTGACCTTTCCAATTCGGCGTCTGACGCGGGCTGTTTTATCCGGGAACCCCCTTGTTTCCCTGAATGGTTGCGCTGCGCGAAAAGCTCCCCCCGTTAACCATATGCAAATTAAAATGGAATAATGAATGATAAATTCATCCCTCTCTCTTACTTAAGGTTGCAAATATGTACATCAATCCACTTTCCGGTTCCTTGCCCACGCTCAAGGTCACGCACCGTCTGGCCGCCGGTTTTTCTCTCATCGTCATTCTGCTTGTCACGGCGGTTCTGGTGACGTTGTGGGAGGTGAAAATCATCAATACGGCGACCACACGTATTCAGGAACTGCGTATGCCAACGGCGAGCGCCAGTGCAAATCTGACGACTGATATCGAGGCTTCGCTGGCCGCGCTTCGCGGCTGGATGCTGACCGGAAATGAAAAATTCAGAACCGAGCGGGCGGGAGTCTGGCGCGCAATCGAGAAGACCAAAAGGAAAATAGATGCGCTTTCGGAAAAATGGACCGATCAAAAAAATATTGAGGCCTGGCAGGAGCTCAAAAAGATAGTCGCGGAATTCAAGGTCGCCCAGTCCAGGGTGGAGGCCATCGCCAATTCCGTTGAAGAGCAACCGGCAACCCGGATTCTTGTCGATGAGGCGGCGCCGCGTGCGGCGGTCATGGTGCAGAAGATAACCGAGATGATTGATCTTGAACTGGCCAAAAACAATTCGGGTACGGGCGGTGACAGGGTGCAGTTTTTGGGCATCATGGCTGATGTGCGCGGCACACTTGGGCTGGCGCTGGCGAATATCCGCGCCTATCTTCTGACCGGAGACAGGAAATTCGAGGAAAAATTCAATAAACTGTGGGCCAAGAACAAGCGCCGTTTTGCCGATCTGGAAAAAGCATCCGGCATGATGTCGCCGGCCCAAAGGGAAGCTTTCAATATCTTCTCCGAGAAACGGGCAGGGTTTGTGCCGCTGCCGTCGAAAATGTTTACGATTCGCGGGTCCAAAAAGTGGAATATGGCCAATTACACGCTTGTCACCGAGGCGGCACCGCGGGCCGAGAAAATCCTCACCATTCTTATTGGTCCCAAACAAAAAGACGGTTTGCATGCCGGTGGCATGAGAGACGATCAGGTCAGATTGCTTAACAACGATACAGCGTTGGTGGCAAAAGAAGTGTCCTTGCTGACAACAGTGTTGTGGGCGCTTCTGGGCATCGGCATAGCCGCTGGCGGAGCCATCGCCTTTTTCACCTCACGTTCCATTGCGGGGCCGCTGGTCAGAATGACCACGGCCATGCGCAAGCTTGCCGATGGCGATCTGGAAGTGGAAATCCCGGCGCGGGAGCGCAAGGACGAGATCGGCGATATGTCCAATGCGGTGCAGGTGTTCAAGGACAATGCCATCCGGGCCAGGGCGCTTGAGGCTGAACAGGAACAGCAAAAACTTCGTGCCGAGGAAGAAAAACGCCGGATGATGCATGAGCTTGCCGATGATTTTGACGCCAGTGTCGGCGGCATTATCGAAACCGTATCGGCCGCTTCAACGGAGTTGAACGCCACCGCCCAGGCGATGTCGAGCATTGCCGATGAAACCAGCAATCAGTCCGCCGCGGTTTCCGCTGCGTCGGAAGAAGCGGCGAGCAATGTGCAGACCGTGGCGGCGGCGTCCGAGGAGATGTCGCAATCCATTGCCGAGATCAACCAGCAGGTCTCCCAGGCTTCCGACGCCGCCAAGCAGGCGGTGATGGAAGTTGAGAAAACCGGGGCCCAGATGGAATCCCTGGCCGCCACGGCGGAGACGATCAGCGGCGTCATTGGAATGATTTCCGAGATTGCCGAGCAGACCAATCTGCTGGCGTTGAACGCAACGATTGAATCGGCCAGAGCCGGTGAAGCTGGCAAGGGGTTTGCAGTTGTGGCCAGTGAGGTCAAGGGGCTGGCCGGACAAACCGCCAAGGCGACTGAAGAGATTGTGTCGCAGGTCAACGAGATTCAGGAGGCCACCAAGCAGGCGGTTGTGTCGATGACGGATATCGGCAAGATTATCAAACAGGTGGACGAAACCTCGGCGGCCATCGCGGCGGCCATGGAAGAGCAGGGCGCCGCGACCCAGGAAATCGCCCGCAATGTGCAAGAGGCCGCATCGGGCACCGAGGAAGTGACCCGCAACATCACCGGCGTCAATCAGGCCTCGCAGGAGGCGGGGGCTGCGTCAGGCGAGGTGATGTCGGCGGCGGGCGAGCTTTCGCAGCAATCGGAAAAACTCAAAGCCGAGGTGGACCGGTTCATCGCCCAGATCCGCACCGGCTGAGTGCAAGGCACATAATTACAAATCCACAATTGCAAAGACCGCAAGGGTACCCTTGCGGTCTTTGTTTTTTCTATGTTAACCATGCCGGACGGGGGAGTATCTGCGGACGGGCCGTTTTTGGGGCTCACCCATCCTCTTTTTGCAATGTATCCAGAGCGGCCTTGCCTTTTTTCAACTGGGCCTTGCAGACCTTGATGTGGCGTTTGATTTTCCTGAGTTCTTTTTCACTTTTGGCGTCTTCGAGTTTGCGGCTGAATTTGGCCTGTTTTTTCTCCAGCCGGGCGACGAGGTCTTCAACCGCGTCGATGCGTTTGAGCTGGCGGCTTTTTTTGGTATCGAGAAGTTTTTGAAGGTTCTTGACGATTTTGTTCAGTCCCATGGATGAACTCCTTTTGAATCACAAATTTCAGGCCCGGTTTTACGGTGTGTGTTCGTCGGCCAGATCGTGGATATCTTCGTCATCGAGTGCGATCATATCTTCAGCATCGCGCATGCCGCTGTCGCGTTCGCGGAAGAGAATTTTGCCCGTGCGGGCCAGATCGCGGATGATGGCCTTGGAATAGGTCAGGTCATTCATCAGCGAGGTGGCCATTTGCGCTGTGATCAGCCCCTTGCGGATCATGCCGTCGAGATCCCGCATGGTGGATTTGCGTTTTTCGCTGGCGGCGAGTTTGTATTCGTCAAGATCAAACATGTCGGCGTCCTCGCTGCCCTCGTGCAGACGATTGATAATGCGCAATATGCGGGCGATGTTGATGCGGATGGCGTTGTATTCGTGCCGGATCGCCTCGTTACCGGAGGCGATATAGGTTTGCATGTTTTTTTGCAGGTGCTTGGTGTCCTTGACCGCCTGAACGATGCGCTGGCTGGCGCTGCGCAACTCATAAAGCTGGTTGGAAAATTCGGGCGCAAGACGGGTCTGGGCATTGCCGGAAAACTCGACAATGCTGGCGTGAAGCGGCTTGATGCGGCTTAAATATTCGGCGTCGATATCAAGCTGGACAACCTTTCTCGAATTCTCAAGCCCGGCTTCCAGGTCGGCATCGGAAAGAACCAGCTCCGGGTCGATGCTGAGGCCTCTTGTGTAGATATCAAAGGCGTTTTCATAGAGATGGAAATCTCGTTATGCACCGCTTCGAGCAGGGTTTCGGGGAAATCAATAACCGATTCATTGAGAAAATGCGGTTCGACAATGGTGGTTTTGGGGGCGGGCAGGGCTTTTTCCAGAAATTTCACCAGATGGCCGACCAGCGGCGACATGACGATGACGCCGATGGAGTTGAACAGGGTGTGAAAAACGGCCAGTTTCAGCGTGTAGTCGGTCTTGCTGATCCCGACATGAGCGCTTATCCATTCGACGGCGGCGATAATCTGCCAGATAAAGATAATGGCGATCAGCCCGGTTGTGAGATTGAAGATCAGATGTGCCGCGGCCAGACGCTTGCCCTGATAATTGGCGCTCATAGCTCCGATGATGGCGGTGATCGTGGTGCCGATATTGGCGCCGATGGCCAGAGCCAGCGCATTGTCATAAGTGATCTGCCCGACGGAAAGCGCCGTGATAATCAGCACCAGGGTCGCATGAGAGCTCTGCATGATCACGGTGGCAATCAGGCCGATAAGGGCAAAGAGGAACAGCCCGGGATAGCCGGCAACGGCGTATTGGCTCAGGTCAATGGCTTCACGGAAAGCCTCAAAGCCTTCCTTCATGTAGTGAATGCCGAGGAAAAGCAGCCCTAGCCCGGCGAGGACATACCCCATGCCCCTGAGATTTTTCGATTTCTGGAAAACCAGAACAATGCCGAAAACCAGCATGGGCATGGCATAGGCGGAGATTTTGACCTTGAGGCCAAAACCGGCAATCAGCCAGGCGCCGGTTGTGGTGCCAAGATTGGCGCCGAAAATAATGCCGATGCCCGCCGCCAGTCCGATCAGCCCGGCGCTGAGGAACGAGATGGTGATCACCGAGACCAGCGAGCTTGATTGCATGATGGTGGTGGTGACGACGCCGAAAGAGATGCTCTTCCACAATTTGTTTGTGGTTCTGGCCAGGAGTTTTTCCAGAATGCCGCCGGTGAAAGTGCGGAAGCCGTCTTCGAGAAAAATCATGCCGAACAGAAAAATGGCGACGCCGGCGGCAATTTCCTTGAAATTCGGACTGAACCAGAACCCGGCGGCAAGAATGATGAAGATTACGGGAAGAACAATGCGTCTGATCATGTAAGGTTAATCCCTGTTCTCCCCGTTATTATTGTAAAAAGAGGATGCCATCTGTCTGCTATGCTGCGATTATCCAGCACGGGGCAGGTAACCCGAGCCTGAATAACGGCGTGTAGATTCGTTCTACTCTAACAGCATTCCGCGCAAGGTGAAATAGAACATGGCCGCCATGGTGCCGGAAAGCGGGACGGTTATTACCCAGGCGGCGGCAATTTTGAGCAGCATGGAGCGCTTCACCAGTTCTTGCCGGTAAACCCGTCTCAGGCTCTTGCGTTCCTTTTTGTAGAGCCCCAGTTTCTGCCGTCTCTGTTTGAGTTCTTCCAGCATCCGGCCCTTTTCAAGCACCGAGACCTGCTCGAATTTTTCCAGGAATTTATCAATTGCGGCCGGGTCCTTGTCCCCTTCGTGATGTTCCTTGATCTCGTCGAGCATGCGGGCATAATTGGCTTCCAGGAACTCGCGTAAAAAGCCGACACCAAAGACGCCGCCTACCGCGATATGGGTTGAGGACACCGGCAGGCCGAGCTGGGTGGCGATGATCACGGTGATGGCGGCGGCAAGGGCGACGCAAAAGGCGCGCATCTTGTCCAGCTCGGTGATTTCCGAGCCCACCGTGCGGATGAGTTTGGGGCCGTACAGCATCAGCCCCAGGGCAATGCCAAGCGCGCCGACAAGCATGACCCAGAGCGGAATGCCGGCCTTTTTCACCACGCCGCCATGCAAGATCGCATCGTTGATGGCCGCCAGCGGGCCGACCGCATTGGCGACATCGTTGGCCCCGTGCGCAAAGCTTAAAAGCGCTGCGCCGAAAATCAGGGGAATGGTGAACAGCATATTAATGCTTTCCCGGTCATTCGAGAGCCTGTTTGCGGTGCGTGTGATCAACGGTCTGACGAGAATGTAAATGATGATGGCGGCAGCCAGTCCCAGACCCAATGCGGTCAGGAAATCCATCTTCCAGAGTTTTTTGAGCCCCTTGAGCAGCAGGTAGGAACCGAACGCCCAGCCCATAATGGCAATCAAAACGGGCACTATGCGTTTGGCGGCGCTGATTTTATCGGTCTGGTAGATGATGGTGCGCTTGATCATATAAAGGAAACCGGCCGCGATAACACCGCCCAGAACCGGGGATATGATCCAGCTTGAGGCGATGGCGCCCATCTTGTCCCAGTTGGCGATCTGCCAGCCGCCGGCGGCGATGCCCGCGCCCAGAACACCGCCGACGATGGAGTGGGTGGTTGACACCGGCGCGCCGATATAGGTGGCAATGTTCAGCCACACCGCCGCGGCGAGCAGGGCCGCCGTCATGACCCAGATGAAGGTCTGGGCATCGCCGATCATCGCCGGATCAATAATACCCTTCTTGATGGTGCTGACGACATCGCCGCCGGCAATCAGGGCGCCGGCCGCTTCAAAAAAGGCGGCAATGAGAATAGCGCCCGACATGGTGAGGGCTTTTGATCCAACGGCCGGGCCGACATTATTGGCAACATCGTTGGCGCCGATATTGATCGCCATGTAGCCGCCGATCATGGCAGCGACCACCAGCATCACATCACCTTGGCCCTGATTAAAGCGCAGATTGGCAAAAATCATGATGGCGACGATAAAAAGCATCGCCACTCCCAGGCGGAAAAGCTCGTTCCGGCTGATATTTGTCGCTTTTTCCAGTTGATTGAAATTCATAAATTCCATTGGTAGAATCCCCCGTAAGTGCGGTCATTTTTCTACAACAGATTTATGATTGTTAAAATGTGACATAATCGCATCGGGAAGATAATCTGAAGCCCTGTGGATAACCTCTGCCGGAATGTCAGGCAGGCGCCCCTGGGCTTTGGTGATCTATCCATAACAGGCTGAAATTTAAAATATTATTGCGTGATTCAACCGGTTGGGAAAAATGCCGGGCAGGGCTTTGAGCCTCGTTGCCGGTTTGCATTCCGGGGGAAAACGGGCGGAGGGTCCGGGTGTTGCCGCAGGCGCTGTTTCAGTGAAGCCGCAGGCGGTGTTTGCGCGCTTTGCCGATATTGAGATTGGCGACCCTGACGAGGAAGGAGGCGCCTTCAACCTCATTGATTTTCAACATGTCAGGCCCGGTCAGATTGTAATATTTGCAGATATAGGAATCGATGAAATTGCAAAACAGCCGTGTCATTTCAGAATCGTTTGTCGCCGTTCTTCCCAGAGACCCGATCAGGTATTTTACCGCGTTGACGACATTTTCGTCACTGATGATATGGGTGATTGTCAACTTGCCGCCATGTCTGGATGAATTGGTTTTATAGGCCTTTGACACGGCGAGATCGAAATCGCGGTGCAGGTATTTGCGGGTGAATTCCAGGAAGCCAAACAAGAAGACGTTGATCCACTTGCCGGAGCGGCGGATTTTGTTGTCGAAACAATGAGTGATTATCGGATTGAAATAGTGGTCGATAATGAACTTGCCGTATAAATTCTTGTTGAATACAACAAAATTATGCGATTTGCATGAGCGCATGCATTTCTCATAACTGTCGTAATATACGTCGAAAAAACGGCTCGACTTTGATGCGCGGGCAAAAAAATTCGTTATTTCCTGACGATTTAATGTGCCGCCGTTTTTGGTGCAATGATTGATAAGGGACCGGGCCATCAAATCAATAAGGTCCTTGCCGGTCTGGTTGCAGATATGCGGTCCGACCATGGGCCATATATCGGATTTTCCGGTTTTGGATATATCGCGCTTTGCCATCTGCCAATCTCGCTTTCCCAGACAGGATTATCATGTATTGATTAAAAATTTTTGAACTGCGGCGGTCGCAAATATCTCGCTAATTTGTGAGCGAATGAAGAAACAAACGGTATTTATCAGGGTAGTCATGTCGCGCCGGGCTTTTCCCCTGTCGCAAACCGGGAAGCGGCGGCAGGCGTATTGCTGTGAAGTTGAAATGCTGTAGCATATGGTTTTCAAGTTCAGGTTACGGGGACGAGAGGCGATGAAAAATCGGGCGCGGGTTGTTGTTATCGGCGGCGGGGTGGTCGGTGTCGCCACGCTTTATCATCTGGTCAAAAAGGGCTGGTCCGATGTGGTGCTGGTTGAACGCAAGGAGCTGACATCGGGCTCCACATGGCACGCCGCCGGGCTTTTGCCGCTGTTTAATGTCAGTTACTCAGTGGGCCAGATCCATAAATATTCGGTGGCTCTTTATCAGCAACTCGAAGCCGAGACGGGGCAGAATGTGGGCTTGCGGCAATGCTCCAATATCCGGCTGGCGCAAAGGCAAGAGCGCATGGACGAGTATCGGTATTATGCCGGGATTGCCAAAACTATCGGCGTGGAAGTGAATTTTCTTGCGCCGGATGAAGTGAAGGAGATTTGGCCGCTGTGCAATATGGACGGCATTATCGGCGCCATGCAGCACCCGGAAGACGGCTATATCCAGCCAGCCGATCTTACCCAGGCCATGGTCAGGGGCGCGCGCGCCGGCGGGGCGGAGATTTACCGCAATACGACCGTGACCGCGATAGAGCAACGAGATGATGGCGAATGGTTGGTGAGGACCGACAAGGGTGACATCACGACCGAGCATGTGGTCTCCGCAACCGGGAATTTCGCCCGCCAGACGGCGGCGATGGTGGGGCTGGATTTGCCGGTCATTCCGGTGGAGCACCAGTTTATCGTTACCGAGCCGCATCCGGAAATTGTCAGGCGTCATGAGCAGGGACTGCCGGAAATGGGGGTTTTGCGTGATTCCGATGCCTCCTGGTATATGCGAGAGGAAGCCAGGGGGCTGATCCTTGGTCCCTATGAGGCGGGCGCGCCGTGCTGTTATGTGGACGGGCCGGACAAGGATGCGGTTTATGAGCTGTTTCCTGAAGATCTTGAACGTCTGGAGCCTTATATCGAGGCCACTATTATGCGGGTTCCCGCCTTTGGCGAGGTGGGGGTGAAGGAAGTTTATAACGGCGCAATCTGTTATACGCCCGATGGCTCACCCATTATTGGCCCGGCATGGGGGCTGAAGAATTTCTGGCTCAATGAGGGCCACAGCTTCGGGATCACCGCGGCGGGCGGCGCGGGCTGGCAATTGGCTGAATGGATGGTTGAGGGCGAGCCCAGCATCGACATGATGGGGGTGGACCCGCGCCGTTTTGGCCCCTATGCGGCGCGGGGCTATCTGAAAGTAAAGAATGAGGAAGCCTATCGCAGCGTCTTTACCATTCACTACCCGGATGAAGAGCGCCCCGATGCACGGCCGCTCAAAACTGCGCCCTGTTATGACCGCATGAAGGCCAAAGGAGCGGTATTCGGCCAGGTTTATGGCTGGGAGCGGCCCAACTGGTTTGCGCCCGAAGGGGTGGAGGCAAAAGATGTCTGGAGCTTCCGGCGCAGCAATTATTTTGAACATGTGGGCAATGAGTGCAGGCATGTACAGGAGAAGGTCGGGCTTCTTGATATGTCGGCTTTTGCCAAATTCGAGGTTTCGGGACCCGACGCAGAAAACTGGCTGGAGAGCCTTGTGGCCAATGCAATCCCGAAAAAAACCGGACGGATCGGGCTTTGCCATATGCTGTCATTAAATGGCGGGGTGCGCGCGGAGTTTACCATCTGCAAGCGCGGGGCCGGGGATTATTATCTGGTCTCCGCCGGGGCGATGGAACGGCATGATTATGATTATCTGCTCAAGAACCTGCCGGTGAGCGGGGTGAAGCTGCAAAAGGTCACGACGCAATACGGTGTGTTCGTCATAGCCGGGCCGCGTGCGCGCGAATTGCTGCAAAAGGTGACCGATACCAATCTTGACAATGAAAACTTCCCCTGGCTTTCGGGACAGAATATCAATGTGGGCTGCGCTCAGGCGCATGCGCTCCGGGTCAATTTTGTCGGTGAGCTGGGCTGGGAGCTGCATCATCCCATAGAGATGCAAAACTATATCTTTGATCTGCTGTTTGAGGCGGGGGCGCAGTTTGATTTAAAACCCTTCGGCGTCCGGGCGATGGATTGCATGCGGCTGGAGAAATCCTACCGGCTTGTTCCGCGCGAGCTTTCGATTGAATATTCGGCGTTTGAATCGGGGCTTGACCGGTTCATCAAGCTGGACAAGGGGGAATTTATCGGCCGCGACGCCTTGAAAGCGTGGCGCGAGCGGGGCGCAGAAAACCAGCTTGTGACTTTTATCGTGCATGATGTGAGCGATGCAGATGCGCGCGGCAGCGAGCCGATCTATCATGAGGGCAAGCTGGTGGGGCGGGCGACCTCGGGCAATTACGGCTGGCGGGTGGGCCAGTCTCTCGCCATGGGCATGGTGCCGCCGGAGCTTGCGGGCGGGGGGGAAGAATTTGAAATTCAAATTCTCGGCAAGCGCCACAAGGCAACCATAACTCGTGAATCGCCTTATGACCCGGCCAATGCGAAGCTGAGGGCCTGAAGGGTAAGAGCCGGGGGGCAGGCTTTCAGTTGATCTTGACCATGTTTTGGGTGCGGTCGGAGTGAGGCGAGCGGTTATAGGATTCGCGGTAGCATTTGGAAAAATGCGAGGCGGAGATAAAGCCGCAGGCAATGGCGACCTCGATCACCGGCATATCCGATTGCAGCAGCAGATGCCGGGCGCGCTCCAGTCGCAGATCGAGATAGTAGCGCGCCGGTGAGCGCCCCAGATGCCTGGCGAACAGCCGCTCGATCTGCCGCCGCGAAAGATTGGTGTAGTGCGAAAGCTCCGCCAGAGGCAAGGGTTCGGAAAGATTGGCTTCCATAAGCTCGATAATGAACAAAAGCTTGGAGTTGTGAATACCAAGGCGGGCCCTTAACGGCATGCGCTGGCGGTCGGAGGGCGAGCGGGTGTGATCGATCAGCGCCTGCTCGCAGATGCGGGTCTGGATATCATTGCCGAAATGCTTGCCGATAATATGCAGCATCATATCAAGCGCCGCGGTGCCGCCGGCGCAGGTATAGATATTGTCATCAATCTCGAACAGATCGGCATGGACATCGGCATCGGGGAATTTTTCAGAGAATGCGGGCAACTCCTCCCAGTGAATGGCGCAGCTTTTATTGGCCAGCAAACCGGCTTGCGCCAGCACCCAGGCGCCGGTACACAAGCCGCCGATAAAGACGCCCTCGCCATGCATCTGCCGCAGCCAGTTCCCCAGTTGCAGATTGGAAAAGCGCTTGACGCAAAGTCCGGAGCAGACCAGAATCATCTCCGGCCGGGCCGGGCCCACCAGCCCGCGGCGGATTTCATCAAGCGAGCCGTCCACATTCACGCCAATATTGTTGCTGGCGCGTTCGGCTTTGCCATCCGATGAGATCAGACACCATTCATAGGCCGGATGGGGCAAGAGGCGGTTGGCAAGACGCAGGGCCTCGATCGCTGTCGCAAAGGCGATCATCGAGAAATCGGGAACGAGAAAAAAGACTATCTTGTGCTTTTCAAACCCATCACGCTTCAATGCGCCCCTCCGGAAAAATGTGGCTTGCGGATCAAGAAAGAATCATTATGGCAAGAAATGAATGGTGGCAAATTGTTTTTACTTGCGGCGGCGCGCCATTATCGCTTGTCGGGCAGGGGAAAGTCGAGGTCGCGGCGGGAATGCGTTTGCGGGTTTGTGCGGTCTATTTTACCGTCGTAGAGATATTTTCTTTTGCCCCCGGCTGATATTATGTCAGGGTGGCGGGTATGCTGTGTGAAGGGGAGACATGAGCCGGTACTCGATTTTTTCGCTGCTTCGCGAAGGGCTTAACGGACAAAGGGGCTGGGGGCGCGCCTGGCGGCAGCCCAAGCCCGAAGACGCATATGATGTGGTGATCATCGGCGGCGGGGCGCATGGGCTCGCCACCGCCTATTATCTTGCCAAAGAGCACGGCATAAGCAATATCGCTGTGCTGGAAAAGGGCTGGATCGGTGGCGGCAATTCGGGCCGCAACACGACCATTATCCGATCCAATTATCTTTATGACGAAAGCGCGGCGATTTATGAGCATGCGCTGAAAAAATGGGAAACCCTGAGCCGCGAGCTTGATTTCAATATCATGATGAGCCATCGAGGCGTGCTTAATCTGGCGCATGATGAGGCTGAGGCGCGCCAGATCAAACGGCGTATCGAGGCCAACCGGCTCAACGGCATTGATTCAGAATGGCTCGATGCGAGGCAGGTAAAAGAATTCTGCCCGCCGGTCAATGTCTCGCCCAGTGCGCGCTATCCGGTGCTGGGGGGCTCCTTGCAGCGCCGCGGCGGGGTCAACCGGCATGATGCGGTGGTGTGGGGCTTTGCCCGCGCGGCGGATGCGCTCGGGGTGGATATCATCCAGCAATGCGAAGTGATCGCGATCAAGACCAGGGGCGGCGCCGTGACCGGGGTGGAGACGACGCGCGGGAGCATCAAAACGCCCAAAATCGCGAGCGTTGTCGCAGGGCACAGCAGCGTGATCGCTTCCATGCTTGATATCCGCCTGCCGATCCAGAGCCATCCCTTGCAGGCGCTGGTGTCGGAGCCCGTCAAACCGGCGATTGACTGCGTGGTGATGTCAAATGCGGTGCATGCCTATATCAGCCAGTCGGACAAGGGGGAGTTGGTGATCGGGGCCGGGATTGATCATCATTTGGGTTATAGCCAGCGCGGCGGGTTGAATGTGATCGAGCACGCGCTGGCGGCGATTGTCGAACTGTTCCCTAGCTTTTCACGCCTGCGCATGATGCGCCAGTGGGGCGGGATTGTCGATGTGTGCCCGGATGCCAGCCCGATCATCGGCAAAACAAGGGTGAAGGGGTTTTTTATCAATGGCGGCTGGGGCACCGGGGGCTGGAAGGCGACGCCCGGCTCGGGCCATGTTTTTGCCCATACCATTGCCCATGACGAACCACACCCCATCGCTGCGCCCTTTGCGCTTGAGCGGTTCACCGCCGGCGCGCTGGTGGCCGAACACGGTGCGGCGGCGGTGGCGCATTAGGACAGGGGGAATACCATGTTTGAAATCGAATGCCCCTATTGCGGCCGGCGGGACGGTTCAGAGTTTTCCTATGCCGGCGAGGCGCATATTTCGCGTCCCTCGGGGGATGAAGAGATCAGCGATGAGGCGTGGGCCGGATTTGTCTTCATGTGCCGCAATATCAAGGGCGTGCAGGCGGAACGTTGGGTCCACAGCGCCGGATGCCGTAGGTTTTTCAATATGTTGCGCAATACAGCTACGGATCAGATTCTGGCGGTTTACAAAATGGGTGAAGAGCCTCCGGAGGTTGAAAAGCAGCCATTGCCAAGCCCGAGCGGCGAGAGCCTGGGTTCGGGTAATGATGCGGTGCAGGTGATGGGCAAGGGTGAGACGTGATGGAGCAGGCTTTCCGGCGCGCTCGGGGCGGGGTTGTTGATCGCAATTCGCCTGTAACTTTCTCCTTCAACGGCAAATCCTATCGCGGCTTTACCGGGGATACGCTGGCCTCGGCGCTGCTGGCCAATGGCGTGCATATGGTGGGGCGAAGTTTTAAATATCACCGGCCGCGCGGGATTATGGGCGCGGGCAGCGAGGACCCGGCGGGGATTGTGCAGATCGGTAAGTCGGCGCACGCCCTTCCCAATACGCGGGCAAGCGAGCAGGAAATTTATGAGGGACTTGAATCCTTTGCGCAAAATTGCTGGCCCTCGCTCAAATATGACATTAACGCGCTGAATGATCTGTTTTCCGCCTTCATTCCGGCCGGGTTTTATAACAAGACCTTTAAGGGTCCGCCCGGCTCATGGGCGCTGTTTGAGCCCTTCATCCGCCGCGCGGCGGGGCTGGGCAAAGCACCGCCTGAAGCGGACCCGGCGCGTTATGAGCACACAAACCGCCATTGCGATGTACTCGTCATCGGGGCCGGGCCGGCCGGTTTGATGGCAGCGCTGGCGGCGGCGCGCGCGGGGGCGCGGGTGATGCTGGTGGAAGAGACGGCGCAGCCTGGAGGCAGGCTGCTTTCGCAGAACCCGGACAGCTTGAAACTTGACGGCAAAACGCCCGCCGGATGGGTGCAGGGGCTTGAGGCTGAATTGCGCGGGCATGAAGACGCACAAATCCTCACCCGGGCTTGCGCCTTTGGCTATTACGCCGATAATTATATCGGTCTGATTGAAAATGTAAGCGATCATCTGCCTCTTCCGGTCAGGAGTGAAAACCTTGTACGTCAGCGCCTGTGGCATATCCGCGCGCGACAGGTGGTGCTGACCACCGGCGCGATCGAGCGCCCGCTGGTGTTTCACGGCAATGACCGGCCCGGTATCATGCTGGCTTCCGCCTGCCGCACCTATCTGCACCGCTACGGCGTTCTGCCGGGCAAAAAAGCGGCGGTGTTCACCGGCAATGACAGCGCGTGGGCTACCGCTTTTGACTTATCGGATGCTGGGGTGGAGATTGCCGCCATTGTTGATATGCGCAAGGAACCGAACCCGGAGCTTTTGGAATCGGCCCGGCAGCGGGGCATTGATGTGCATCTTCACAGCGTGATTACCCGTATATCAGGCCGTCACCGCATCCGGGCGGCGCTGGTGCAAAAGCTTGACGGCGCGGGCAAGGTGGCTTCTGGAGCATCAGCGCTATTTTGTGATCTTCTTGCGGTATCGGGCGGCTGGTCACCCAATGTGGCGCTGTTTTCCCAGTCGCGCGGCAAGCTGCGTTATGATGAAGATATTGCCGGTTTCCGGCCCGGAAAATCATGGCAGAAGGAGCGTTCCGCCGGGGCCTGTAACGGGCAATATTCACTGGAAAGCTGCCTGGACGCGGGGGCGGCCGCCGGGGTGGAGGCGGCGCGAAGCTGCGGGTTTGAGGCGCCGCCTTCAAGGCTTCCGGATATAAAAAATGACCGGGCGCAGCATTTTGGCCATGAGGCTGTCTGGGAGGTCCCTTCGGCGCTCCCGCCGCATAAAACCCGCGCCTTTGTTGATTTGCAGGCGGATGTCACGGTAAAAGATTTATCTTTGGCCCAGCTTGAGGGTTATATATCTGTTGAGCATGCCAAGCGCTATACCACATCGGGCATGGGAACCGATCAGGGCAAGACCGCCAATATGAACGCCTTTGCAATTTTGGCGGCCAAACAGGGCAAATCAATCCCCGAGCTTGGCATTACCACCTTCCGCCAGCCATACAAACCGGTGACCATGGGCGCTCTTGCCGGGCAGCATGTGGGGGATTTTCTCAGTCCGCGCCGCACCACGCCGATGCATGAATGGCATGAGGCCAATGGCGCCTTGTTCGAGCCGGTGGGGGACTGGCTGCGTCCCTGGGTGTTTCCGCAAAAGGGCGAGAGCTTTGAGGAAACGCTGATGCGCGAGACCAGAGCGGCGCGTTCATCGCTCGGGGTGCTGGATGCCTCGACCCTTGGCAAGATTGATGTGCGCGGGCCGGATGCGCGTGTTTTTCTGAGCCGGGTGTACACCAATGCGTGGATGAAGCTGAAACCGGGCCATTGCCGCTATGGGCTGATGCTGGGCGAGGATGGCATGGTGAAGGATGACGGGGTCACCGCCTGCATTACGGACGAGCATTTTCATATGACCACCACCACGGGCGGGGCGGCTCCGGTGATGAGCACGCTGGAGGACTCCCTGCAAACCGAGT
Organism: Alphaproteobacteria bacterium; assembly: GCA_024275895.1. Lineage (GTDB taxonomy): Bacteria > Pseudomonadota > Alphaproteobacteria > Rhizobiales > BM303 > BM303. The sequence goes on from JAJRYE010000025.1 coordinate 44,150, forward strand.
GGCCGGAACTGCAGGTTTATCTCACCAGCACCACCGAGCAATGGGCGGTGATCAGCCTGTGCGGGCCAAATTCGGCTGGTCTTGCTGGCGAGTTGCTGGATGATCTCGATCCTGATCCTGAATATTTCCCCTTCATGAGCTGGCGAAATGCCCATATCGGGGGGCTGCCGGTGCGGGTGTTCCGGATTTCGTTTACGGGCGAGCTTTCCTATGAGATCAATATCGCCGCCAGCTATGGTTTATGGCTGTGGGAAAAGGTGATGCAGGAGGGTGCAAAATACGGCATTACCCCCTATGGCACCGAGGCGATGCATCTGCTCAGGGCGGAGAAGGGCTATATCATCACCGGGCAGGACACCGACGGCACCATGACACCGGCGGATTTGCAGATGGGCTGGATTGTGAAAAAAACCGGCGATTTTATCGGCCGCCGCTCGCTGTCCATGTCCGCTTTGATGGAAGAGGACCGCAAGCAGCTTGTGGGACTTTTGACCGATGATCCCGAGCTGGTCCTGAAGGAAGGCGCGCATGTGATTGCAACGCCCCGGGAGGGCGCCAAACCGGTGCCGATGCTGGGGCATGTGACCTCAAGCTATTTCAGCCCCAATCTGGGGCGTTCCATCGCCATGGCGGTGGTGAAGGGCGGCGCGGGGCGGATGGGCAAGCCGCTTTTTGTCACCCGGCCGGGGCTTGCGCCCGCGCCGGTCAAGGTGAGCGCAACCGATTTTCTGGCTATGTCACAGGAGAAACTGCCATGAGCGATCCACGCCGCAAATCTCCACTGGCGCATCGTAAGGCCCTGAATGCGCCGGACGGGGCGGTTTCCCTCCGGGAACGGGCGTTTCTCGCCAAGTTTATCCTGCGTGTTTCAGCCGATGGCGAAGTGGCGGAGGTGCTCAAATTGCCCGTTATGGCAAATACGAGCCTGAAACATAACGGGAGTACAATTTTGTGGCTTGGCCCGGATGAGTGGATGTTTATGGCCGCAGCCGATGGCGGCGGCGAAATGAAAGCAAGGCTTGGTGAGTTTCTGGGCGGGGTGCACCACCAGCTTACCGATGTTTCGGACCATTATACCGTGATCGAAATATCGGGGAGAAAAGCCTATGAAATTCTGATGAAGCTGACCCCGTTCGACCTTCACCCAGGAGCATTCAAAATCGGTCATGTTGCGGGCACGATGTTCGGCAAAACCGCCGGGTTGATCATCAACCGGAGCGTTGATATGCCTGAATTCGATATTATCGTGCGTTGGTCGATGGCGGATTATCTGTGGTGCCTGATTGCTGAAGCCGGGCGCGAATTCGGGCTGCCTGCGCAGGAGCCGGTCGGGCAGGTCAGGGGGCTGCGTTACCGTGAGGCAAGTTGAGATGCTGATTCAAGTTCTTTTGAGGCCGATTCAAGAACGGCGCTTATCCGTTTGATCCAGAATCGGAATTTGTGATTTCCGATCTGCGCCGTGCCATGAAATCAGCCAGAGCTTCATCGATGATCGGATCAAGCGGCGGGGCTTCGTATTCGGCGAGTTGCTTTTTCCAAAGGGCATTGGCTCTTGTCATGGCGTCGCGGCTTCCTTCGGCCTGCCATTGTTCGAAGGAGTTATTATCGGCCATGGCGGAGTTGTAAAAGGCGGTCTTGAAGTGACTTTGTGTGTGGGCGCAGCCTAAAAAATGCCCGCCCGGTCCCACCTCGCGGATGGCGTCCATGGCCTGGGCCTCTTCATCCATGGCTATTCCCTTAGCCAGCACATGCATCATGCCGAGCTGGTCGGTGTCCATGACGAATTTTTCGAAAGACGAGACCAGCCCGCCTTCCATCCAGCCTGCTGCATGCAGCACGAAATTAACGCCGGACAAAAGCGTGGACATGAGTGAATTGGCGCTCTCGGCGGCAGCTTGCGCATCGGGCAGTTTGGCGGCGCAGAACGAGCCGCCGGAGCGAAAGGGAACATTCAGCCGCCGCGCCAGCTGGGCTGCGCCCATGATGAGCATGGAGGATTCCGGTGTGCCGAAGGTGGGCGCGCCCGATTGCATCGAGATTGAGCTGACAAAGGCGCCGAAGATGACCGGCGCGCCGGGTCTGATGAGCTGGGCAAGCGCAATCCCGGCCATTGCCTCAGCCAGAAGCTGGGCCAGAACCGCCGCCGGGGTTACCGGGCTCATGGCGCCGGCGAGAATAAAGGGCGAGATGATGCAGGCCTGTCCCGCACCGGCATAGGCTTTTAACGCGCCAAGCATGGTGGCATCATAGACCAGCGGTGAGTTGGCGTTGATCAGGCTGAGCAGAACCGTGTTGTTGGCGGTAAATTCTTCCCCGAACACGATGCGCGCCATGGCGAGGCTGTCTTGCGCATTTTGCCCGGATGTCACCGAACCCATAAACGCCTTGTCGGAATATCTGATATGGGAATAAACCATATCGAGATGGCGTGTAGCGATATCAATATCGACCGGCTCGCACAAAGTGCCACCGGAATGGTGCAGGTGAGGCGAGAGATAGGCCAGCTTGGTGAAATTGTGAAAATCCTCAATCGTGCCGTAGCGGCGGCCCTTGTCGAGATCATGCACGAAGGGCGAGCCGTAAACAGGGGCAAAAACGGTGGCCTTGCCGCCGATCCTGACATTGCGGGCGCGGTTGCGGGCGCATTGGGTGAATTCGGAAGGGGCCAAGGCGCAAAGCCTGCGCGCCAGCCCTTTAGGGACGCGCACCCGCTCGCCCTGAACATCGGCCCCGGCCTGCCTCCACAGATCAAGAACTTGTGTATCGCCGCGAAATTCAATGCCGGTTTCGAACAAGATGGTTTCTGCATTGGCCTCGATGATTTCAAGCCCTTCGGTATTTAAAATTTCATAACAGGGAATATTTCGGGTGATGAACGGCGCGGCCGCCGCGTTTTGGCGGTTTTGCTGCCGGGCGGCGCGACCGCCGCGGCGCGATCGTCTTGGGGTTTGCGCCATTTGCTCTTTTCCTGTTTGCTAGATTTTGCGCATCATTATCAAAGCTGAACGGCATTTTTTCTTGCCTGAAAGCGACCGCCATTCGACTTAATAGCGACCGGCAAATGAAAGCAAAAGGGCATCGGGCGAGGGCGACGCGCCGGCATATGCCGGGTATGGGTCAGTGAATGTCGTCTGTGGTATAATCGGGAGCAGGCAGGAAACATAGAGTTGTTCCTTGTGATGGCTATAAATTCTTATGCGGGATACGCCATGTCCGATGACGAAGATGACATTGTCCTGTCAAAGCTGGATGATGCGCAACTGGTCTTGCAGATGCATGACGATATCTATGATGGTCTCGGCGATGAGATCATCGAGGGGACGCAAATCCTGCTGCAACGCGGCTGGACGCCCTTTGATGTTCTCACAAAGGCACTGGTTGAGGGCATGGGCGTTGTCGGGGTTGATTTTCGCGACGGTATCTTGTTTGTGCCCGAGGTGCTGCAATCGGCCAATGCCATGAAGGCGGGGATGAGTATCCTGCGCCCCCTGCTGGCGGCCTCCGATGCGCCGCGCATGGGCAAGATGGTCATTGGCACCGTGAAGGGCGATATCCATGATATCGGCAAAAATCTCGTCGGGATGATGATGGAAGGGGCCGGTTTTGAGGTGGTCGATATCGGCATCAATATCGATGCAGAAGCTTATCTTGCGGCGCTGGAAGAACATAAACCCGATATATTGGGCATGTCAGCCCTGCTGACCACAACCATGCCCTATATGAAGGTTGTGATCGACAGCCTGAAGACAAAGGGCATCCGCCATGATTATATCGTGCTGGTGGGCGGTGCGCCGCTCAGTGAGGAATTCGCCCTCAGTGTCGGCGCCGATGCCTATTGCCGCGATGCGGCGATCGCGGTGGATATTGCCAAATCCTTTATGGCCAGGCAGCAGGGGGCTGCAATAGCAGTGCTTGACGCCTGAAAGTAGAAGGTGACAGATCGATGAGTGCGCCCCGTCCCGTTTTGCTGATCGGCTGTGGTGCTCTGGCGCGTGAGATTTCCTGGGCCATTACCCGGGGCGGCTGGCCGAATATGGAACTGGTCTGTCTGCCGGCAGATTTGCATAACCGGCCGCAGGATATTCCCGGAGCCATGAAGGCGCGCATCCGCGCCGCCAAAGAGACGGGCAAATACAGCAAGATTCTCGCCATTTATGGCGATTGCGGCACCGGGGGGGCGCTGGACGCGGTTTTGGCCGCGGAAGGAGCCGGGCGCATTGCCGGGGCGCATTGCTATGAATTTTACACCGGTTCCCGGGCTTTCACCGCGTTAAACGATGAGGAGGCGGGGAGTTTTTATCTCACCGATTATCTGGTGCGGTTCTTTGACCGGCTGGTGATTGAGGGACTGGGGCTTGAGCGCTATCCGCATCTGAAAGACGAGTATTTCAGGAATTACAAGCGCGTGGTTTATCTGGCGCAAAGTGATGATGCGGCTTTGCGCAAAAAGGCGCGGCAGGCGGCATCGCGGCTTGGTCTGGACTATGTGTACAGGCACACGGGGTTTGGTGGCCTTGAAAGTTATCTCGCTGCCGCCGGGACGCCGCCGGAGGAAGAAAAAGATGATCTTCGCAAGACATAAAACCAGATCCCGGATGGCCTATAAACCGGCGGGGGCAAGCCCGGTACAACGGGCGTCCATGCGTTACAGCCTGCGGCGCTGGTCGGTGGAGCATGCGCGTTTTTTGGAAAAGATCTATACCCTGTTTGCCGATATGCTTCTCGCCTTGCACTGGCTGTGGTCGCTGATCGGTTACCGCCGCATCGAGCGCCCGATGCTCTTTCTCGAGCGCAATATCAAGGGGCTGATGTTCGATTGCCGCATGTGCGGCCAGTGCATCTTGTCCCAGACCGGAATGTCATGTCCGATGAACTGCCCCAAAGCCCTGCGCAACGGCCCTTGCGGCGGGGTGCGGGCCGGCGGGAATTGCGAAATTGAAACCGATATGCCCTGCGTCTGGACCGAGGCCTGGCGCGGGGCGCAGCAGATGCAGGGCGGCGACAGTATTCTTGCAGTGCAAAAGCCGGTTGACCAGAGCCTGAAAAACACCAGCGCCTGGCTGCGGGCGACAGCGCAACGCGCGGCGCAAAACGCCGTCAAAGCGGGGATAAAGGCGTGAACCCGGCTGTTGATGTTGAGGATTTTTCGATTGTACCGCCCGGCCACACCTCCAGAGGGCGTCTGGAACGGGTGCTCAGGCGCGGTGATTTTGCCGTTACGGCCGAACTCAATCCACCAGATTCGGCCGATCCGGACCGGGTGTTTGAACAGGCCGAGCCATTTGAGGGCTGGGTGGACGGGATTAACGCCACTGATGGTCCGGGCGCCAATTGCCATATGTCGAGCGCCGGTATCTGCGCCCTTTTAACCCGCGTCGGCTATGCGCCGGTGATGCAGATCACCTGCCGCGACCGCAACCGGATTGCGATTCAGGGTGATGTTCTGGGCGCCGCCGCCATGGGGGTTTCCAATATCTTGTGCCTGACCGGCGACGGGGTTCAGGCGGGCGATCAGCCCGGCGCAAAGCCGGTATTTGATCTTGACTGCATGTCACTGCTGGAGACCATCCGCATCATGCGCGATGAGGGGCGGTTTTTATCCGGCCGCCGCATCACCGAGGCGCCAAAACTGTTTCTGGGCGCGGCGATCAATCCGTTTGCGCCGCCTTTTGAGTTCCGCCCCTTGCGGCTGAAGAAAAAAATCGAGGCCGGGGCGCAATTCGTCCAGAGCCAGTATTGTTTCGATGTGCCGATGATGAAGGCTTACATGTCGCGAATCGTCGATATGGGGCTGGATGAAAAATGCTTCATACTGGTTGGCGTCGGCCCGCTGGCCTCCGCCAAAGCGGCGCGCTGGATCATGGCGAATGTGCCGGGGATACATATTCCCGATGCCGTTATCGCGCGGCTTGAGGGGGCGAAAAACCAGAAGCGGGAGGGGCGCAGGATCTGCGCCGAGATTATTCGCGAGGTGAGACAGATCAAAGGTGTTGCCGGGGTTCATCTCATGGCCTACCGTCAAGAGGAGCTGGTGGCGCAAATCGTTGAGGAATCCGGCGTTCTCGCGGGCCGGAAACCGTGGAAGAAAGAACCGCAGCCGGGCGATCAGGCGCTGATCGAGGCGGCGGCGGAAAAGGCAAGAATTTTGCGAAAGGCCGTGACGCAAGACAAAGAGGGGAAATCATAATCATGACGCGCACTGTTATCAGTTCCGCCACCAAAGAGGTGGTGATCGGCTTTGACGAGCCTTTCGTTATTATCGGCGAGCGCATCAACCCCACCGGGCGCAAGCTGCTGGCGGCGGAGATGAAGGCTGGCGATTACAGCCGGGTGGAACAGGACACGCTGGCGCAGGTGCAGGCCGGGGCGCATATGCTTGATGTCAATGCGGGCATTCCGATGGCGGATGAGCCGCGCATTCTGGCTGAATGCATCAAGCTGGTGCAGAGCCTTACCGATGCGCCGCTTTCGATCGATTCGTCCATCGTCGAGGCGTTGCAGGCCGGGCTGGAGGTCTATCAGGGCAAGGCGCTGGTCAACTCGGTAACCGGCGAGGATGAAGTTCTGGAGCGGGTTTTGCCGCTTGTGGCCAAACACGGTGCGGCGGTGGTGGCGATCTCCAATGACGAGACGGGGATATCCGAAGACCCGGATGAGCGCTTTAAAATTGCCAGGAAAATAGTCGAGCGGGCGGCGGATTTCGGCATTGCGCGCGCCGATATCGTGGTCGATCCGCTGGTAATGCCCGCCGGCGCCATGGACAGCGCCGGAACCAGTGCGCTGCATCTCATCCGGCGGCTGCGCGAGGAGCTTGAAGTCAACACCACCTGCGGCGCTTCCAACATCAGCTTTGGCCTGCCCAACCGGCACGGGCTTAATGCCGCGTTTTTGTCCATGGCGATTGGGGCCGGGTTGACATCGGCGATCATGAACCCGCTGCACAGCGAAGAGAGTACCGCCATTCGCGGCGCGGATGTGGTGATGGGACATGATCCCAACTGCATGCGGTGGATCAGCGCCTTTCGCGCGCCGGCACCTGAAGGCGGCTCGGCGGGCGGCGGGCGAAGGCGCAGCCGGCGGCGGCGGCGTTAACGCATGGGAGTATGAGCATCGATTCGGCGAAAAAAACGGTTGTCTTTACCCCTTCGGGGAAACGGGGCCGGTTTGCGATTGGCGTATCGCTGCTTACCTGCGCCCACGCGCTCGGGGTTGATCTGGATTCGATATGCGGCGGGCGCGGAATTTGCGGCCGCTGCCGGGTCGGTATCGGGGAGGGAGAGCTTGCAAAATACGGCATCATCAGCACGGCGGATCATCTGGAGCCGGTAACGCCGCCCGAAAAACTCTATGCGGCGCGCGAGGGGCTGGGGCGGGGCATGCGGCTGGCCTGCCATGCCCGCATTTGCGGGGATATTGTTGTTGATGTGCCGCCGGAAAGCCAGATACACCGTCAGATTGTGCGCAAGCGGGCCGAGGCGCGGTCAATTGATATTGATCCGGTCATCCGGCTGTATTTTGTCGAGGTGGCAAAGCCGGATATGGCGAGCCCTTCGGGCGATTTTGAACGGCTGGCTGAGGCGCTTGAGACCCAGTGGGATATCTTTTTGGGTGGCATTGATTATGGTGTCTTGTGCACCTTGCAAGACGTCTTGCGCGAGGGGGAATGGCGGGTCACGGTTGCGCTCTGGAAGGGCTCACAGATCGTCCGGCTCTGGCCCGGATTTCATGACGTGGCTTATGGCATCGCGATTGATGTGGGTTCAACCACCATCGCGGCGCATTTATGCGATCTGGCAAGCGGCGATGTTCTTGGTTCTTGCGGGCTGATGAACCCGCAAATCCGTTTTGGCGAGGATTTGATGAGCCGGGTATCTTATGCCATGCTGAATGGGGGCGGCGGCGCGGAGCTGAGAGCTTCTGTCCGGCAGGGGGTCAATGGAGCCATCACCAGCGCGGCGGCTGAAGCGGGTGTTGCGGCCGAGGATATCTTGTCCCTGAGCATTGTCGGCAATCCGGTCATGCATCACATTTTGCTGGGGCTCGACTCCGTACCGCTGGGAACTGCGCCCTTTGCGCTCGGGACTGCCTCGGCGCTTGATTTGCGGGCAGGCGAGATTGGTATTGACAGCGTCAAGACCAATGCCTGTATCTATGTTCTGCCCTGCATTGCCGGGCATGTGGGGGCCGATACGGCGGCGATGGTTTTATCCGAGGGGCCGCATCTGGAGGAAAATATTTGCCTGCTGATCGATGTGGGCACCAATGCCGAGATCGTGCTGGGCAACAAGGACCGGCTGCTGGCGGCGTCCTCGCCCACTGGGCCGGCTTTTGAGGGGGCGCAAATCTCGCACGGCCAGCGTGCTGCGCCCGGCGCGATTGAGCGGGTGCGCATCGACAGGCAAACGCTGGAGCCGCGGTTTAAAATCATCGGCTCTGATCTGTGGTCGGACGAGGCCGGGTTTGCCCGGGGCAGCGCCAAAACGGGCGTTACCGGGATTTGCGGCTCGGGCATAATCGAGGCTGTGGCGGAGATGTATCTGGCCGGGATTTTGAGCGCCGACGGGGTTGTCGATGGTGCTCAGGGGCAAAAAACGCGGCGGATTGTATCGCGGGGACGGACTCACGGCTTTATTCTGCATGAGGGCAGGATTACCATCACCATAACCCAGAGCGATGTGCGCGCCATCCAGTTGGCCAAGGCAGCGCTTTATGCCGGAGCGCGGCTGCTGATGGACAAGCTGGGGGTTGAGCAGGTTGACAAGATTGTGCTGGCCGGGGCGTTCGGCAGCACCATTGACGCCAGATACGCCATGGTTTTGGGCATGATCCCCGATTGTGATCCAGAAGCGGTGTCATCAGCGGGAAACGCCGCCGGAACGGGGGCGTGGATTGCACTTTTGAACCAGGGGGCGCGGGCGGAGATTGAAGAGGTGGTGAAATCCATCGAAAAAATTGAAACGGCGCTGGAGCCGCGCTTTCAGGAGCATTTTATCGCGGCGATGGCGATCCCGCATCAATCCGCGCCCTTCGCCCGGTTGCGCAAATTCGTGGATTTGCCCGCCAAAAAGACGGCGGCGGTGGGAAAACCCGGAAGGCGCGGCCGCACCCGCCGCGTTTAGGCGGCTTTGCGCCTTGTGCCGATATAGCCGGAAAGAACCAGAGCAGTGAGGACCACGCCGCCGCCGATATACTGGTCGGGTTGCAAGGTTTCGCCCAGAACCAGATAGGCGGTGACGATCACGATCAGTGGTTCAAGATTGGAAAACGGCGCCAGCAGCGAGGGCGGGGCGAGGGAGAGGGCTTTCATATGGCAAAAATAACCCCAGACATAGGCAAGGCCCAGAATGATCAGGGCGGCGAAACCTGCGCGGCTCACCTGCCCGGGTTGCATGATCACAAGCTCGCCGCCACCGGCATAAAGCGCGGCCATGAGCGTGAGCGGCAGGATCATCAGATGCACCAGAAAGCCGATGACCCCGGCCGGGAAATGGGCCGCAAGGGCGCGGCCGGAAAAATATTGCAAAACCGCGCCGATGGAAGCAATGGCGGCGAGGCCGACGCCGAAAAGATCAAGCTTGTGAAAACCGGGGCCGATGGCGATGGCAAGGCCGGAAAAGGCCAGTACCGCCACCGCCAGACGCCTGAAGCTCAGTGCCATGCCCTCGGCCAGCGGCGCGGTGAGGAGGATGAAAATCGGGAACATGAAAAAGATAATCACCGCCTGGGAAACCGGAATGAACTGGACCGATCCCAGATAACCGAAGGATATGGAGGTGGTGGCGAGGAACTGGAGCATGAGGGCGGGCGCGGCGGCTTTGGTGAGGCGCCAGCGCCGCTTTGAAAAAAGCTGTACAGCGCCCAGAAGAATGGTGATCGTGGCGATGCGCCACAAAATGGATTCCAGCGTCGGCACCCCGTTGTCATAGCCAAGGCGGATCAGGGGCGGGGAGATGCCGTAGCCGATGGCCGCCAGCACCGCGAGCGCAATCCCCGCCATATATCTGTCTGTCATCGGCTGTTCTCTTGTTGTGGCGGGGGGAATTGCGGGCGCCTGATAGTAATAAGTTCGGAGTTTAAGACGCAACAGGTTTTACGCAATGGTTCCACCCTGCGGCGGCATTTATCTGTTTCAGATGCGACATGGCGGCAATGACTGTGTTGCCCGATTGCGGTTTATGGCTCATATGTGCTTTTTGATTCTTCACGTCATCCGTGCACTGGTAAAAGGCGCCGTAAAAGATGCTGAAAGTCGTATCAAACAGTTGGGCGCTGTTTTTCGGGCTGGCGCTGATCATGCTCGGCAACGGCTTGCAAGGCTCCCTGCTCGGGGTACGCGCCTCCATCGAGGGCTTTGGCGTTACCACAACGGGCCTTGTCATGTCGGGCTATTATATCGGTCTGCTGGCAGGCTCCTCGGTGGTGCCGAAACTGGTTGGTCATGTGGGGCATGTGCGCTCTTTCGGGGTTCTGGCCTCGCTGGCCTCATCTTCCATTCTGGTGCATGCGGTTTTTATCGATCCGGCGGTGTGGTGGGTGATGCGTTTTGTTACCGGCTTTTCCTATGCGGGGCTTTATATCGTGGCGGAAAGCTGGCTCAATGACGCCTCGGAAAACGATACGCGCGGCCAACTCCTGAGCTTTTATATGCTGGTCTCGTTCGGTGGTCTGGCGGGGGGGCAGTTTTTGCTCAATATCGCCGATCCTTCCTCCTACAAGCTTTTTATCCTGATCTCGGTATTCGTTTCTCTGGCTCTGGTTCCCATTCTGGCCTCCGCCGCCAGGGCGCCGGCGTTTGAAACGGCGGAATCTGTCAGCATTGCCCAGCTTTACCGGATTTCGCCTCTGGGTGTTAGCGGATTGCTGATCACGGGGGTCTCCGTCGGGGCGATTTTTTCCATGGGCTCGGTTTACGCCTCCAGCCTCGGGCTGCCGGTGCGCGAGATTTCCTTCGCACTGGGCGCGATGATCATGGGCGGGATGATCATGCAGTTTCCCCTGGGAAGGCTTTCCGATGTTTTCGGCCGCAGGCAGGTTATTGTCGCCACTTGCATTGCCGGGGCGGCGGTGGCTTTTTTCGCCGCTTTTGCGCCGCCGCAGGAGGGCTGGCGGCTCTATGTGCTGATCGGGCTCGTGGGTGGTCTTGCCTTGCCGCTCTATTCGCTTTGCGTTGCCCATACCAATGATTATCTCAATCCGCGCCAGATGGTGGCGGCGAGCGGTGCGGTTGTGCTGGTGAACGGGATCGGGGCCGCAATCGGCGCGCCGCTCACCGCCTTTGCCATGGATGCCATGGGGCCGTCAGGGTTTTATGTCGCCATTGGCGCCTCGCTTGGCCTCGTGGCTCTCTTCGCCCTGTGGCGCTCAACACGGCGCTCGGCCATTCCGGCTGAGGAACAGGGTGATTTTGTTGCCATGGCGCCCACCCCCCTCAGTGCAGCGATGAACCCGGATCTGGAGCTTGAGGCGATTGAGGCGGTCTCGGGGCGCAGCGCCGCTGCGGTTGAGGCGAGCTTTGACCGGCTGGAGCATGAGCTCGCCGATGCCGGGGAGGAGGAGGGGAAAGACTAGAGCCTTTCCGGTTTTGATTCTATCAAAACATGATGCGCTCCAGAAAGTCTTTCAGGTTTAAACGGCACTGGCGCGCGGTGGTGTGATTTTGGTTGCCTTTGGAGCCAAATTCTCTGCATACTCTTTTTTCAGGACATATCCGTCACCCCGCCGGATGATGCCGGGTTTGAAGTGTTGAATCCATCTTCTGGGTCCCGGGACGGTGATTGTGCATTGAGGCTTAAACTCAAAAGGAGAATTAGGCATGAAGTCCTTTTTTCAAAATATAGTATTGGGTATTACCGCGGCCGCCATAGGCCTTGCCGGCAGTGTATCGGCGGCTTTTGCCGGGTTTCCGGAAAAGCCAATCACCATACTTGCCTATATGAAACCGGGCGGGGCGGCGGATATTGATTCGCGCAAATTCGCCATCATTGCCGAGCGGCTTACAGGGGCCAAATTCGTGGTCAAGAACAAAACCGGCGCGGGCGGAATTATCGCTATGAAATATGTGCTTGAGCAGCCCGCCGACGGCTATCTGCTCATGGCGACAACCAAGTCGCAGGTATATAAAATCGTCACCGCGAAAAGCGACATCAATGTCGAGGATTTTGACTGGCTGGCCATGAACCAGCATGACCCGGAGGCCATCATCACCAACAGAGAGCTGAAGGTGAACACCTGGGCGCAGATTGTTGCCGACGCCAAGGCGAGAGGGGCAAAGGGCAAACGGCAAATCTGGGTCGGACCGGCGGCTGGCGGCCTTGATCATGTCATGGCGATGAAGACATGGGCGGCGGCGGGCATTGACCCCAAACATGTCAAATATATCCCCTTCAAAGGCGGCAAGAGGGCGATTATTGAATTGCTTGGCGGCCGCGGTCTCGTTTATGTCGGCAATCCGCGCGATACGCTGGGGCAGCCCAAGCTGAAAGTCGCGGCGCTTTCGCGCAAATCGCGTCTGGCCAGTTTTCCCGACGCCCCGACTTTCGGCGAACTGGGGGTCAAAAATCTTGATTCTGAAATCATGTGGCGCGGTTTTGCCATCAAGGCGGGCGTTCCCGGAGAGGTAACCAAATTCTGGGATGATCTGTTTGCAAAGGTCAGCACCGACCCTGAATGGGTGGCGCATGTCAAGAAATCGAGTATCGATCCGGTTTACCTCAGCCATGAGGCGTTTCTCAAGGTTGTAAAAACCGATATGGAAGAGGTGAGGGTCTGGGCGAAAAAAGCAGGGATTCTGAAGTAGCTGCATAGCTGCTTCAGTTGCGTTTTCGCCCGGCAAGACAGCCGCATTCAGGTGATCGAACCTGAATGCGGGCTGATCCTGCCCGGATGACGAACGGAAGGGAGGCCGGATGAGCGATGAGTTGAAACCCGCGGATTGGCAGGATGTGGCCGAACCGGCGCCGGAGACTGATCCGGAGCGCTATATCGGCAATCTTTTGCTGCCCGTCGTTGTTCTTGCCCTGGCGGCTGTCTTTTTTGTCCAGACGCTGGATTTTCCCGATGGCGGCGAGGATGTGGGGCCTGCCGGGGTGCCTTATCTGTGGATTGGTTTTTGCGCCTTTTTCTGTGTGGTTCTGATTGTTCAGGCTATTTTGCGCAAGCTCCCGCCCGACCCGAAACCGGGCCGGATCGGCTTTGTCATCCTCTTTGCCGGCTGGCTTGCCGTCTATCTGACGGCGATTGAAAATATCGGATATTACACCAGCACTTTTGTTTTTCTTCTGGTGTCCATGTATGTCCTGACCTACCGGCATTACGCGATTATGCTCGGCGTGACCGTCAGCTGGCTTGTCTTCGCCTATATTGTTTTCGCCAAAGTGCTCTATATCCAACTGCCCACGGGGCCGTTGACGCGCATGTTTCTCGGCTGATCCGGGCGCGGGGTTTTGAGGGCGAGTTTTCAGGGGGCTTTATTTCTTGTTTTCCTTGATGATGCGCTTGGCGATAAGAAGGCTGTGGGCGCCGGAGCGGATAGAGTCCTCGACAACGCTTTCCTCGTAATCGTCATCATCGGATTCATCAAGAATTTCGAGCATTCTTTTCAGGTCGGGCGTAATTTTCTTGATGATTTTGCGGATTTCCTTGGAGGGTAATTCTTTCTTGCTCATGGTCCGTTTCCTTTCCCCGCCCATTTTACGGGAAGGCTGTTTTTCGTTGTATTATAATGTTGGACATATTGACTCATTTGTATAGGGTTAGTTTTCAAAACGTGGCGATATACCGCGCCGCAAGCTGATATGTGCTGCTTTGAGTTGCCGCAGCACCAAAGAAGCAAAAGCTTCGGGAGGTCATATGCTACTCAAAAGACGTCCGGCGCTGTTTGGCAAGACCAAGCGGCTCGAAGCGCAGTTTGATGATTTCATGGACCGGATTATCGAAGCCAGTCTGATTTTTGAGCGCGCCTTCAAGTCTTATCTGCGCGACGGTTTTACTCAGGATTTCTCCGATGCCGTCGAGGAAGTCAGCCAGCTTGAAACCCGCAATGACGAGCTGAAAAAAGAGATTGAGACGCGGCTTTACGAGCAGACCCTGATTCCGGATTTGCGCGGCGATGTGCTGAGTTTGATTGAAGGGCTTGATGGTATTATCAATCTGTATCAGTCCAACTGTTTCCGCATCGCCAGTGAAAAGCCGGATATTCCGCCACGCTATCACAAGGATTTCAAGGCGCTGGGCAAGACATCGACGCATTGTGTTGATTCGCTGATCATGGCCTCGCGGGCGTTTTTCACCAATATCGAGGCGGTGCGCGATCACAATGTAAAGGTGATGTTCTTCGAGACTGAAGCCGACAAGATTTGCACCCGCCTGAAAACAAGAATTTTTGCCTCCGATCTGCCGCTCGAACACAAATTGCATCTGCGCTATTTCTGCGACCGGGTTGAAGACGCCTCCAACCGGGCCGAGGATGTGGCGGACAATCTGGCTATCTATACCCTGAAACGCTCGGTCTGAGCGGTATTTCAGGATGGATTTTACAGTTCTCATATTTCTTACGAGCGGTTTGTTCCTTGGCTGGTCGCTGGGGGCAAATGATGCGGCGAATGTGTTTGGCACCGCGGTCGGCACCCGCATGGTGCGCTTCACGACGGCGGCGGTTGTTTGCAGCATTTTTATTGTTCTTGGTTCGGTTCTGAGCGGCGCCGGTGCGGCCCATACCCTGGGCAAGCTCGGTTCGATCAACGCCCTGGCCGGATCGTTCATGGCGGCTCTGGCGGCAGCGCTGACCGTTTACGCCATGACCAAGCTTGAATTGCCGGTCTCGACAAGCCAGGCGATTGTCGGCGCGATTATCGGCTGGAATTTGTTCAGCGGTTCGGTAACCGATGTCACGGCGCTGACCAAGATTCTCGCCACCTGGGTGGCGTGCCCGCTTCTCGCCGCCCTGATTGCGATGCCGATCTATATCGGGGTGCAGCGCTTTCTCGCCAGGGCCAAACTGCATATCCTGCGGCGCGATATCTATACCCGCATCGCGCTTGTTCTGGCGGGCGCTTTTGGCTCCTACTCGCTGGGCGCCAATAATATCGCCAATGTGATGGGGGTGTTTGTTCCCGCCTCGCCCTTTACCGATTTTACCGTGGCGGACGCGTTCACAATTACTGGCATTCAGCAGCTTTTTCTCCTTGGCGCCCTGGCAATTGCGGTCGGCGTGTTTACCTATTCAAAACGGGTTATGCTCACGGTCGGGGGCGGGCTTATGCCGCTCTCGCCGATCGCCGCCTGGGTGGTGGTGATTTCCCACTCCATCGTTCTGACCCTGTTTGCCTCTGAAGGGCTTGAGCATTTTCTCGCCAGTAACGGCCTGCCCACCATCCCGCTGGTTCCAGTATCGAGCTCTCAGGCGGTGGTCGGTGCGGTAATCGGGATCGGGTTGCTGAAAGGCGGGCGCAATATCAAGTGGCGGGTTCTGGGCAATATTTCCATGGGCTGGGTCACGACGCCGGTGATTTCGGCGATTCTTTGCTTTTTCTCGCTGTTTTTCCTGCAAAATGTGTTTAACCAGAAGGTTTATACTGAAGTTCATTACGCGCTCTCGCCCAAGGTGATGAATCATCTAGTGGAACGCTCGTTTCCGGTGGAAGATTTAAGCTCTCTCAGGAACAGGGATTTCACCTCCGCCCGTGCCTTCCTCAAGGCGATCGGCGAGCGGACCTATCTGACCGGGTATCAGCAAAGGAAAATTCTTGAATTTGCCGAGGTTGCCAAACTCTATGTTGATCCGAAAAAAGTGCAGCAGCTCAAGGCGGACTGGTTGAGCCAGGGGCAGCTTTTGGCCCTGCGCAAGCTGGAAGGGCGCCGCTTCGGCTTCAAATGGGCCCTGGCCGATGCGCTTGAGAAATTGAGTGTTGATTGGCGCCAGCGCCCTGATAAGATCGAAAACAAGACCTATAACAAACAGATCAAGGCCAAGCTGGGTTACCTCTACCGATTATTTTCCCTCGAGGAGTAAGTATCTGCCGTAAGGGGCGTTTGCGAAAATGGAAGTACTCGACAGTCTGATTTTTGGCTTCAGCACATTGCTTGGATGGAAGCCGATTCTGGTCATTATTGCCGGGGTGATTGTCGGGATCATGGTGGGGGCGATGCCGGGGCTCTCGCCCTCGACCGGGGTGGCGCTTCTGGTGCCGTTCAGCTATACGATGTCGCCGGCGCTTGCGGTTATCCTGCTGGTTTCGATCTATATCTCATCCAATTACGGCGGCTCGATTACCGCTGTACTGATCAATACTCCGGGCACACCCGCCGCGGCGGCAACTGCCCTGGACGGTTTCCCCATGACCGTGCAGGGCAAGGCGGGCAAGGGGCTGGGCATGTCGCTGATCGCCTCGACACTGGGAGGTATATTCGGCACCATAATCCTGATCGCCTTTGCCATCCCGCTCGCCCGGCTGGCGATCGGGTTTCATCCGGCGGATTATTTCGCCCTTGCCATTTTCGGCCTGACCACCGTCGGCTCGCTCGGCGGCGGCAATGTCGCCAAGGCCATGGTCGCGGTTTTGTTCGGCCTGATGGTCAATACGGTGGGGCTTGATCCCATATCGGGCGTCTCGCGTTTTACCTTCGGAATTGATGCGCTTTATGACGGCTTCAGTCTGATCCCGGCCCTGATTGGCCTGTTTGCCCTTTCCGTTGTTTTTACCGCTTTCGAGAAAGGCAAGCTGAGCAAGCGTCTGGTGGATACGCTTGGTGGCAGTTTCCCGACTTTTGCCGAAACCTGGAAAGTCAAAATGACGATCGCGCGCTCGTCAGTTCTGGGCACGGTTATCGGTATTTTCCCCGGCGCGGGGGCAACGATCGCCTCTTTCATCAGCTATAATATCGCCCAGCGCAGCAGCAAAAAACCCGAAACCTTCGGCAAGGGTGCCATGGACGGGGTGGCGGCATCGGAGGCGGCCAATTCAAGCTCTGTCGGCGGTGCGCTGATCCCGCTGCTGGCGCTGGGAATTCCGGGCAGCGCCACCGATGCGGTCCTGATCGGGGCGCTGCAGTTGCACGATATTACCCCCGGCCCGCTGCTTTTCGAGACCCATCCGGAGATTGTTTACGGCATTTTCGCCTCTCTCATCGTTGCCAACGCCATGATGCTGTTCCTCGGCCTGTTCGGGGTGCGGTTCTTCGCCAAGGTTGTCGAGGTTCCCCCGGCCATTTTATATCCGATGATCCTGGCGATCTCGCTGATCGGCAGTTATGCGGTGCGCTCATCCTTCTTTGATGTCGGTGCCTGTTTCGCCTTTGGCATTGTTGGCTGGATATTCAAACGCTATGGTTATCCGGTGGCGCCGATTGTGCTGGGCATTGTTCTGGGCTCGCTGCTGGAGGAAAACTTCCGCCGCGCCGTCATGATGGATGGGCCGCTGGTGTTTTTCACCCAGCCGCTCTCCGCCGTCATGCTCGGTGTGGCCGCCCTGTTGTTCGTATGGCCGATGTATAAAAGCTTCAAGGCCCGCCGCAAGGACGGAGCGCAGCCGTAAAGGACGGGCGCTCACGCCTTGAAGTGGAGCGGGCGGCGTCTCACCATTGCGTATAGGGATGGGCGATCAGATTGGAGTTGAAATAGCGTGGATCATCGGCAATTTCCTTGCCGATCCAGTCGGGTTTGTCGAAGGTCTGATCCTCGCTTTCAAGCTCTACCTCGGCAACAATCAGACCTTTATTGACGCCGCCAAATTCGTCGATTTCCCAGATCAGGCCCGCATGGGCGATCTTGTAGCGGTTTTTCTCGATAATTGGCTGCTCGCACAGATCATCCAGCATCTCACTGGCGTCAGCGGCGGGGATCTCATATTCATATTCAACCCGCGTGGCGCCGGTGGTGAGGCCCTTGACGGTCAAATAGCCCCTGTCATCAATTGTGCGTACCCGCACCGTGCGTTCCTTGACTGTTGAAAGATAGCCCTGACGATAGGCGGTGCCCTTTGCCAGTTGCCGCCAGGCCTGGCCGCTGACGAGAAATTTACGTTCGATTTCCTTGGCCATTGTTTAATTCCTCAAGCTTCAAATGCAGCCGCAACGTCATGATTTCATATTGTACCGGCTTAATCAGGGAGCGCTTCCATGCCGATGACGCGTTTGATGGCGCGCAGATAATTGACGTTTTCATATTCATCCAGACCCAGCATTTCCTTCGCCCTGAGTATGGCGGGGATATCGACCGATTCCACCGCTACGGTCTGAAGTCCGGCGCCGTTGATCTCGATCTCGGCATGCTCGGCAATGCATTCATTGACGCTAAAGGCAAAGCGGCGCTTGAAGACGCGCACCGCCGAGAGCTGCTGCTGGGGGGTGATTACTTCGTCGAGATACTGCCGCAAGGTGTAGCTCTCGCGCTCCAGGGGCGGCATTTCAACGCCAAAGGCGGGAAAGACATCCGCCTCAAGCCGGGAGGCTTGCATGGGGAACTCGCCCTTCATGCGCGGGTTCCATTGTTCAAGCCCCTCGCGCTTTGTGATGAAGACCTTGATATCCATGAGTTTATCACGGATTTTGGTGTTGTTTTCATTGTTTTGCGCCGAAACAATATAGATTTCATGGCTCTCGCGTATTCCCGCGCAGGCGGAGAGCCGCCGCATCTTCTCCTCGACCATGCCGAAGTTTTTTGCCCAGGTGCGGAATTCAAAACGGGGTTTTATTTCACTCATGATTGTAACTCCTGAAAAGGATGCGTGCGGCAAAGCTTTAACCGGTCCGTTCAGTCCCTTCATCCTAGAAGGGAATGGCCATCAAGTCCACAGGCCCCGGACCTTAATCCAAAAAAATTAAAATTATCAAATAGATGGCGCAATCCTGATTCGTTATTCCTGTCCTCGTAGAAATGAAGGCCGAAAATTGTGGAAATGCATGATTGTTTTCATGTGACCGGCGCTGGTTTTGGGGGCTTGCGCACTGGACTAAAGGCGGCGGGATTGATAGTTGTTATTATCAGCATTGCGCTATGTCTGAGGCAGATGACGGAGGCGGATATCATGGGCACTACCGGCAAGGAACAGCCTGTTCTGGTCGCGGTGGATTTCTCGCCCGATTCAGAAGCGGCCCTTTTATGGGCCTGTGATTATGCGAGGCTGGCGGGCGCGCCCCTCGCCGTGCTGCATGTGGTTCATGATCCGGCGGATGCGCCGGGATTTTATCACCGGGGCGAGTTTGACTGGTCACGTCCGATGGCGGATATGGCGGCGCAGCTCTTTGACACTTTTCTTGCAGATATGAAAGCGCGGCATTCGGATGTGGCCGCTTTGGCGGATTTGCGCCGGATCCAGGTCAAGGGCCTGCCTGCCAGCCGCATTGTCGAGGTTGCCGAGAAGGAAGAGGCAAGGCTGATTGTCACGGGCAGCCGGGGGCGGACGGGGTTGCCCCATATCCTGCTCGGTTCGGTGGCTGAACGGGTGGTGCAGACCTCTCGCAAGCCGGTCACGGTGGTCAAGGCCGCTGCGCAAAGGGAGACATCGTGAACAACCCCTTCGCGGACACGCAATTGTGGTTCGGGCTGTTTGGCGGTCTGGCGCTTTTCCTGTTCGGCATGGATATCATGACGCGCTCTTTAAAGCGCGCTGCGGGCGAGTATTTGAAGTCATTGCTGGCGCGCCTGACCCGCAACCGCTTTGTTGCCGCGGCTATGGGGGCGTTTGTCACCTCCATCATCCAGTCTTCATCCGTCACCACGGTCATTCTGGTCGGGTTTATCTCGGCCGGTCTGCTGTCCATGGGACAAAGCGTTGCGGTGATCATGGGGGCCAATATCGGCACCACGATCACGGCGCAGATTCTGGCCTTCAAGGTTACGACGCTGGCCCTGCCGATCATTACCATCGGTTTTCTGGTGTCTTTTATCGCCAAACGCGACGAGTGGCGGCAATACGGCCTCATGGTGCTGGGGCTGGGGCTGGTGTTTTACGGTATGTCGGTGATGAGCGGCGCGGTGAAGCCGCTGCGCTCCTATGAGCCGTTCATTGCCTTCATGACCACGCTTGACCATCCGCTTCTGGCGGCGCTTGCAGGAGCTGCCTTTACCGCCATTATCCAATCCTCCTCGGCGACCACCGGGATTTTGATTGTCATGGCGGGGCAGGGGCTGATCGGTCTGGAGCCGGCCATCGCCATTGCCCTTGGCGCCAATATCGGCACCTGCATCACCGCCGGGCTGGCCTCTATCGGCAAGCCGCGCGAGGCGGTGCGGGCAGCGGTGGTGCACACCTTGTTCAATGTGGCCGGGGTTTTGTTGTGGATTGGCTTTGTTCCTCAGCTGGCAGAGCTTGCCCGGGCGATATCCCCGGCGCATGAGGCTCTGACGGGAATGGAGCGTCTGGCCGCCGATGCGCCGCGCCAGATCGCCAATGTTCACACCTTCTTTAACGTTATCAACACCTTTGTCTTTATCGGATTTACCACCCAGATTGCCCGTTTTGTCGAATGGCTGATCCCGGACCGGCCCTTGAGCAAGGAAGAGGCGCTGGCGCCGCTATATCTTGATGAAGTGCTTCTCATGACGCCCTCGATCGCGCTTGCCGCCACCCGGCGCGAGATTGTGCGTCTGGGCGAGTGGGTGCGCGATATGCTCAATGACGTGCTGCCGGCGGTGATCTCAAGAAAACGCAGTGTTCTTGAGACCATTGCCAGAAAAGACAAGGCGGTGGACAATCTGCACCGCGAGATTGTCGGCTATCTTGCAAAGATCAGCACGGGGGATCTTTCTGCCGCCGAAACCGATGAGTTAATGGAACTGATCGAGATTGCCAATGATCTGGAATATGTTGCCGATCGCACGGCGGCCGATATTGTCACCTCGGCGCGCAAATCTCTTTCTGAAGGCGTTGTCATCAGCGAGAAAACGGCGGTGATCATCTCGAAATTTCATGCTGAAATCGTCAAGGCGCTGACCCGAACCTTGCAGGCGGTCGCCGGGCGTGATCACGAACTGGCGTCGAAAGTGCGCTCCAAAAAGAAATATGTCGCCAGCATGAAACGCCGAATCGCCACCCATGAGGTCAAGCGCCTGACGGCGGATGCGCCCAACCGGCTGGTGACCTATGCGCGCGAGATCGAGACGGTAGAGCTTCTTGACGGAATTTTCAAAATCATCCGCCGCATCGCCCGGACGCAAGAACAAAAAACCGATACACCGGAGCCTGAAGAGGCCTGACCTGAAAGGTCGACTTCAGATCAGCGGTTCAGGATGCGGGATTGCTCTTCATATTCGCGCTTGTCGATCTCACCGCGGGCAAAGCGTGTTTTCAAGGTGTCGAGCGGGGAATTTCCCGCCGCTTTGGGTGCGGTAATCATGCGGAACAGCATCACGATACAGGCGATCACCAGCCCGGCCACGGCAAGCATCACCAGCGGCCCGGCAAACATCCCGCCCCAGTTCATAAAACCATCCATCTCCATCACGCCACCATTCATCATCTGATTTCTCCTTCAATCTGAGTGTCTGTCAGGTATATAATGTTTCCAGTTGCTGGAAGCTCAAGGGGGTGGCGGATGTTTATATTCCGGCCCAGTCCGCCGGGTTGACGTAAAGACCGAACCAGATGGCCCAGAGGCCAAGGGCAATAAAAATAAGCCCCAGCAGCCGGTGCATTTGCCCCAGTTTTGCGCTTATCGTATCAAGCCCTGCGGCGAGTTTCGGAACAACGGCGATCACGATGAGTGGCGAGGAAAGGGCAAGGGCGAAAACCGTCATGGTGGAGAGCCCGGCAAGCACGCTGCCGGTGCTGGCGGCGACGCCGATCAGGGCAAACAGGATCGGGGCGGCGCAGGCCGGGATGTTGAGGCCAAAAGCCAGGCCGAGGATGGCCGGGTTTTTCATTTTACTCCATGACCGGGGCGAGAGGGCAATCCGGTGTTTTAACAACCCGGCGCGACCGGACAGATAGGCCAGTCCCAGAGCCAGATAGACAAATCCAAAACCGAGCCAGAATCCTTTTTGCGCGCCAATGAGCACCAGTCCAAGAAGAGCAGCGAGAGCGCCGAACACCGCCGCAATGAGTGTTCTTGCGGCGGTAAATATCAAGGTTGACATCAGTTTTTTGGCCCGGCTCCGGCCTTCAATCGACCTTAAAAACACCAGATGGGCGCCAATGGTGCAAGGCTCGATGAAGCCGAGCATTCCAAGAGCGGCGGGAAGAAGAAAAAATGTTGTTACAAATGCTTCCGGCACGTCCGGGGTTTCCTTTATTTTATATGATGTTAGGGCGGGAATGCCCCTCAGGACGCAATACCATATCCGCCGCTGGAAGTCGCAGCAGGGCCTATCAACAAGTTGTGAGTATTCAGGCTTGCTCTCATGGATGTATCTTCACATTGTTGTCAGAGATTTTCAATTCATCTTGCGCGCCGGGACGGCGCAACAAAGGGAAATATCATGAAGTTCTGGAAAGTTATGGGTCTGGGTATTGCCGTGGTCTTGCTGTCGGGCGCAGCGGGAATGCAGTCTTTGCGGGCCAGCGGTGATGCGCCTGTCATCAAGGTATTCAAATCGCCAAGTTGCGGCTGTTGCGGCAAATGGGTCGATCAGGCCAAAGCCGCCGGTTTCAAGGTCGAGATCACCAATACCGAAAATATGGAGGTGGTAAAAAAACAGGCCGGGGTTCCCGAACACCTTCAGTCCTGCCACACAGCATCGGTGGACGGATATGTGATCGAGGGGCATGTGCCCTTTAAAGATATCCGGCGCATGTTGAAAATGCGGCCGAAAGCCAGGGGCCTGTCGGTGCCCGGTATGGTGACCGGTTCGCCGGGAATGGAATATGGCAATGAGCGCGAGCCTTTCAATGTGGTTCTTTTCGACGCGTCAGGTTCTGAAAAAATCTTCCAGAGCTATCCGGCGAAGTAAGCTGCATTTCCTATCGGTAAAACCGGCCCCGCTTTTTCCGCAAGGGCTTTAACCGGCGCAGCAGGAAAGTTTGGCGATATCCTTGTCAAAGCCCTGCGCCGCGAGTTTCAGTCCCTCCACATTGGTGAGATAGGGGAAGATCATCTCCCCCAGATCATCAATGCCAAGCCGCTGTTTTATTGCGATAGCCGCGCTCTGGATGCTGTCGGCGCCTTCCGGGGCGAGTATATGGGCGCCGAGAATCCGGCGTGAATTTGCATCAGCGATCAGCTTGATGAGACCGCGCGCATCACGCGCCGCCAGGGCGCGCGGCAGGTGCTCAAGGGGCAGGGTTGAAGTTATCACTTCAAGGCCGCTTGCCCTTGCCTCATTTTCCGTAAGACCAACGCTGGCGGCTTGCGGGTCAGTAAAGACGACTTGCGGCATAGCGCGGGCATCATAGCGACGCTGTTCATTTTTTACGGCGTTGAGCGCGGCAATCCTGGCGCCGTAGGCGGCCATATAGACAAACATATCGCGCCCGGTGACATCGCCGGCGGCATAGACGTTTTCGCAGGCGGTGCGCATGTGCCGGTCAACGCGGACAGCGCCATTGCGGGAAAGCTCAATGCCCATCTCTTCCAGTCCCATACCGGTGGAATTGGGTTTGCGACCGGTTGCGGCAAGGAGTTGTTCCGCCTTCAGTTCACGTAGCTTGCCCCTGTGTTCATAGTCCAGCCTGAATTTACCTTCATGGCGGATTGAACGGTAACGGACGCCGCAGATTACATTGACCCCCTCGGCAAGCAGATATTGCCTCAGGGCGGCGCTAATTTCCGGTTCTGCGGCGGGTAAAAGATGTGAACGGCAGATGAGGGTAACCTTCACACCGAAACGGGCGAACATCTGTCCAAGCTCGCAGCCGATAACGCCGCCGCCGATGACGATCATGGATTTGGGCAGGGCTTCAAGCTCAAGCGCCGATGTGCTGGTGAGGAAGTGGGTGTTTTCAATCCCCGCGATGGGGGGCTGGGCGGGGGATGAGCCGGTTGCGATGATGGTTTTTCCCGTCCTGATGAGCCTGCCGCCGAGTTTGATACCGCCGCGTTGCAGTTTTGCGCGGCCCTCAAAATAGCTCACATTTGCATATTCAGGCAGCAGGTCTTCATATTTGGCCTGCCTGAGCTGATCCACCAGCTCGGTCTTGCGCGCCATTATTGTTGACCAGCCGGTGATTTCGGCACTGGCGCGGATGGCGCCGAAACGCTGCGCCGTTTTGGCCTGATGGATGGATTCCGCCGCCCGGATGAGGGTTTTGGAGGGAATGCAGCCGATATTGACGCAGGTGCCGCCGATGGCGCCATAGCCGATGAGCGCCACGCGCGCGCCGTGTCCGGCGGCCGTTATCGCGGCGGAAAATCCGGCCGAGCCCGCGCCGATGACGCCAAGGTCATAGTTGCCGCCATCATCGGCCGCGCCGCCCGGAGCATGGCAACCGGTTGCGGTTTTCATCGCGGGCTCAAGGCGGAAGGATAACCGGCCCTGGTTGTCGCGCCGGTGAGGGCGGCAATATCCGTTTTGGCGTCATCGAAGGTAACGATGGCGCTCTTGTGCTCGAAAGAAACGGAAACCTTGTTGACGCCCTTTACGCTCAAGAGCGCCTTTTTGACCGTATAGGGGCAGGCGGCGCAATACATGTTGCTGACGGCGAGCTTGACGGTCTTTACCGCGGCGAGCGCTGGCATGGAGGTAAAGAGAAAGGCAATGACGGCCGCCAGTTGCAGATGGGTTTTCATGTGAGTTTGTCCTTTCAATTCAGATTGCCCAGCAGATAGGGCACGGCGTAGGGAAACAAAATCGCCGCAATGATGAGGGCGGTGGCCGCCCACAGGGCGACTTTGACGATCCTGTTCGGCAGTGGCCGGGCGCAGGCCGCGCCATCGGCGCAGGATGTGTCAGGCTTGCGGTAGGTGAGATAAAACCCGTAAGCCAGCAGGGCGAGGGTGAGGGTGATAAAGTAAGGCTTGTAGGGGTAAAGCGCGGTCAGGTTGCTGATCCATGCGCCCGATATACCGAGCGAGAACAAAACCAGTGGCAATATGCAGCACGAAGAGGCCGCTATCGCCCCTAAAATTCCCCCGGTCGCCAGAAGACGCGTTTTGCCATCATTGTCCTTGCCCTTGCTCTTGTCCAGGATATGCCGGGAGGGTTGATCTTGCACGGTATCCATATCCTTTTTTACTCCTTGTGATTTAGCCTTGCGGTGACAGGCTAGAACCTGTAGTAGCTACAGATACAAGCGGTTTCTTTCCTGACGGAGATCACGAAAATGAGAGCGTACCGGATTGGCGAAATCTCCCGGCGCACAAGGGTCAAGATCGAGACAATCCGCTATTATGAGCGCGTCGGCGTCATGCCCGTGCCGGACAGGAGCGAAGGCGGCAGCCGGATTTACAATCTGGAACAGCTCAAACGCCTCTCATTCATCAAGCGCAGCCGCGAATTGGGGTTTTCGCTGGATGATATCCGCCGCCTGCTGTCTCTGGCCGATGGCGGGCATAGCTGCGGCGAGGTCAAGGCGCTGACGCAAAGACACCTTACCGGCGTGCGCGAGAAAATCGCTGATCTTCAACGGCTGGAAAAAACCCTCGACATGATTTCTTCACGCTGCAGCGGCGATGATGCGCCCGAATGTCCGGTTATCGACGCCCTGTTTGAAGCCGGGCCGCCCGGATGAGCGGGATTTTGGCAGTGGAGGCGGTATTGAAAGTGAAAGTGTCATGAAGGATTTGCAGGCTCTGGTCAAAGCCTTTCCCGATCCGGTGATCGTTATCTCCTCAAATATGAAAATTGTGTTTTTTAACGAGGTTTCGCGCGATTTGCTTGATCAGCCCGAAAGCGGCCTGGCGCTTTCGCATGTCACACGCAACAGCGCCTTGCTTGAGGCAGCGGAGCGCACGTTCAGGAAGGGCAAGAAGACCAGCGTCTCTTTCACCTTGAAAAAACCCTTCAAGCGCCGGGTCAATGCCACCTTGATCCCGCTTGAACATGAAAATGAGGGCGATGGCGCGGATGTGATCTTTATTTATATGCGCGATGTCTCGGAGCAGGAGCGGCTGGCGAAAATGCGGATGCATTTTATCGCCAATGCCTCGCATGAGCTGCGTACGCCGCTGGCGGCGATCTCGGGCTTTGTCGAGACCTTGCAGACCAGCGCCCGCGAGGATGAAGCGGCAAGGGAGAAATTCCTCAATATCATGGCGGCGCAGGCGCGGCGCATGAGCCGCCTGATTGATGATCTGCTGGCTTTGAGCCGTCTGGAGATGAACGCCGAGCCCCTGCCGGAGACAAGGGTTGATATGGTTGAGACGCTGGCCGAGATCATTGATGTCTTGCGCCCCCAGGCGGAGGAAAACGCGATCAGACTCAAACCCGGCCTGCCCGGAGGCCCGCTTTATGTGCGCGGCGAAAAAGACGAACTGGTGCAGGTTTTCCAGAATATCATCCATAACGCGATCCGCTATGGCGGTGATGGCGGCAAGGTCTGGATCGAGATTAAACGGCAGCCGGCCGCCAAACACCGGGGGGCGCGTCTGGCGATTTCGGTCAGGGATAACGGGAACGGCATTGCCGAAAAGCATATTCCGCGTTTGACCGAGCGCTTTTACCGGGTGGACAAGATTATCAGCCGCAACAAGGGCGGAACCGGCCTGGGGCTGGCGATCGCCAAGCATATTATCGTGCGCCACCGGGGCAAGCTGAATATCGAATCAAAGCCGGGAAAGGGCGCAGTGTTTACGGTTGTTTTGCCTCAGGAAATGAGGCCGGTAGAATGATAAATGTGATGCATCTATGATATTGCAGTAAAAACAACAGGTTAGCTTGTCATATAGCTGTTACACAGGCAGCCTAGATTTCCCCTCAAGGCCAAAGAGGAAGGGGCATTCCGAAGAGGCGTTCCAACCTTCCTGAAGCGGCCCGTTGGTTTTTACCTTTAAGGGGGGGCTGTAAAATGAGACACATTCTTCTTGGCTGTGTGGCCACGTTATCTCTGGTGGCTATGATGACGGCAACGCCGGGACAGGCGTGGGACCGGATTTCCATCGTCGGTTCATCCACGGTTTTTCCGTTTTCCATAACCGTTGCCGATAAATTCGGCAAAAAGACAAAATTCAAGACGCCGAAAGTCATTTCCACCGGTTCGGGCGGCGGAATGAAGCTGTTTTGCAATGCAAACGGTATTGATACGCCCGATATTACCAATGCCTCGCGCCGGATGAAGAAAAACGAATGGCGCAAATGCCAGCAGAACGGGGTCAAAAAGATCACGGAAATCATCCTCGGATTTGACGGTATTGTCCTCGCCAACGCCAAATCCGCGCCGGAGTTCAACCTGACCCGCCAGCAGATTTACCTGGCGGTGGCCAGACTGGTTCCGGGTCAGGGCGGCAAGCTGGTCGCCAACCCTTACGAGACATGGTCCGATATCGATGCCTCCTTGCCGGATACAAAGATTGAAATCTTTGGCCCGCCGCCGACATCAGGCACCCGCGATGCCTTTGAGGAGATCGCCATGGGCAAGGGGGCGCATGTCAACGGCAAGGCGCCGAGTTTTGACAATATCGCTTCGGCGCCTATCCGATCTCCCGCTCACTGTATTTCTATGTGAAAAATTCGCATGTCGGCGCGGTGCCGGGAATCAAGGCGTATGCCGTGCCGCAGTCTTTGCGTGATGGCTCCTACGGGCTCGGCGCAACGAAGGCGGAGACTGTTTTGCGGGTGGTTTTACCCGCTGCCCTGCCGGGGATTGTCTCGGCGGTGGTTCTGGCGATCACGCCACCCACATTGACTGCAATACCTGCTTTCTGGTAACAGGTGAGGCGATGACGGATAAACGCCCCAAGCGCAACGATACCAGCGCTGTTCACTTAAGCCCTGAAACCACAGATAAAACGCGAGACGCATAACATGGCGGTCAAGGTCTTGATAGTCGAGGATGAAGAATCGCTGGCGATCATGCTTCAATACAATCTTGAGGCGCGAGGCTACGAGGTTGAGGTGGCCGAGCGCGGCGATGAGGCGGAGGAGATGATTGCCGAAAACCGGCCCGATATCATCATTCTCGACTGGATGTTGCCCGGGGTCTCGGGCATTGAGCTGTGCCGCCGCTTGCGGGCGGGGCGCAAAACGCGCCTTATCCCGGTGATCATGCTCACCGCCAAGGGGGAGGAGGCGGACAAGGTGCGCGGGCTCAGCACCGGAGCGGATGATTATATCGTCAAACCGTTCTCGCTGCCTGAGTTCATGGCCCGGCTCAAGGCGGTTTTGCGGCGTATTGCGCCGGAGCGGATAAGCGATGTTCTGGAAATCGGCGATGTGCGGCTGGACCGGGAAACCCGTCTTGTCAAACGCGGCGGGCGCGAAATCCGTCTGGGGCCGACCGAATACCGGCTGCTTGAGTTTCTAATGGAACGGCCAGGAAGGGTGCTGAGCCGCGAGCAGCTTCTGGACGGAGTGTGGGGGCGTGAGAATTATATTGATGAACGCACGGTCGATGTTCATATCGGGCGGTTGCGCAAGGCCATGGTGCATGGCAAGGAAAAACAACTGATCCGCACGGTCCGCGGCGCGGGATACGCCATGGGAAAAAAGTAACTCAGGCCGCGGCCAGGGATGTGATCCATGTCCTGAACGCGGCCAGCGGCGGGTAGTTCGCGCGGCGGCGGGGCCAGACCAGGTAATAGGCATCCGGGCTTTGTATCGGCAGATTGATGGCGGGGATGAGTTCGCCATTTGCCAACTCGCGCCGCATCAGGAATTCGGGCAGCAGGGCGACGCCAAGGCCGTGTTTTGCCGCCTGGGCCGCAGTTTCAAACTGATCGAAGACCATTCCGGTTATATTTTCAATCGCTGTATCATGGGCGCGGAACCAGTACGCCCAGGCTCCGGGGCGGCTGGAGAGGTGAATGAGCGGCGCCCTGCCGAGGGCGGCGGCATCTTTTGGCCTGTGTTTTTGCAAGAATGCCGGTGAGCAGGCGGGCAGGACGGTTTCGTTCATTAAAAAAGCAGCCCCGGTGCCGGGCCAGTCCGGCTGGCCGAAATGGATGGCGGCGTCGAGTTGTTCCATGCTGAAATCAAACGGTTTGAGCCGCGTGGTGAAATTTATGGTTATGCCCGGATTGCCGGCAAGAAACCCGGCCATTTGCGGCGCCAGCCAACGGGCGCCGAAAGTGGGCAATATGGCAAGATCAAGCGTTCCGCCATCGGGGTTGACCCGCAAGGTCATGGAGGCGGCGGCGATGAGTTTGAGCGCCTTGCGGATATCGGGAAGATAGCTTTCTCCCGCCTGCGTCAGGGCAATCTTTTGTTTGTCGCGGCTGAAGAGGGTAACGCCGAGCTGCGCCTCAAGGGTTTTGATCTTGCGGCTGATGGCACTCTGGGTCAGGCTGAGTTCCTGAGCCGCCTTCGTAAAACTGAGCAGCCGCGCTGAGGCTTCAAAGGCCGAAAGCAGGCTTGTTGATGGCAAGAAGCGTCTTTGTACCTGCATATTCATTCCATATTCGCATGATATATAATCTATAACGGGTTTAGGATGATGGGGGTAATCTGTCAAATGCGGATATTGACCGGCTGCCATGAGCCGGGTTATGCCAGTGGCTAACCGATCTCGTCATACCGGCGAAAGCCGCTATCCATTGGGGCGTTGTAGTGGATACCGGCTTTTGCCGGTATGATGAGGGTTGGCATGGGGCAAAATGAATGCCGCCAGCGTTGGCGGTATCACGTTATCGTTTTTGGAGTGGATGTCCTGGCTCAAGACGTTATTCCAGAATGGAATGGTATCCTGAGCTAAGAATGTTTGCCTTTGCTTCTGTTTTGGGAGCATGAATACACATAGGCTCCGTTTACCTGCGAGGAAGAAACAATGTTAGACAAAACCCGGCTTGAGGAAATCAATGTGGGTAGGGTGCTTGCCAGGGGCGGCTATCCGAATGAGGTGCGGGAGATTATTGCGCAGGAGCGGCTGTTGCCCGGCGGGCTTGTCAACCGCCTGCACCGGCAGTTTCCGCAATATTCCGCCCTTGCCAGCACCGCTGCGCCGATATTCACCGGGCGGGAGAATTATACCGGGCTGAAGGGGTTTCGCCAGGTGGTGGAGATTTTGCGCGCGGCGGGGATTGATATCGGTCATGTTGATGAGCGCGAATTGTTCGTTGAGGTTTACCGCTTCTTGGCCACGCGCCACACTTTAAACAGCATTGACTGGACGAATTACGAGACCGATTCCGTGTTTCAACTGGTGTTTCCCCAGCCGGGGATGATTGCCGGTGATGTCGTCAAGGCCTATCTGGCAGCGGAAAAGGGGGCTGAACGCAGTAAAGTTGCCAATGAATACATGAAGGCAACCAACCCGCATGACGGCAATCAGCAACTCAACAAGCCATGGTTTGAAAATGAAGACGGGGTGCTTGAGGTGCTGGCCGGATCGCAACATAAATACCCCCAGACCCAGCTCATATTCGATCAATCGACCCAGCATTGTTTTTCATTTTGCACCTATTGCTTCCGTCATGCCCAGGTGCGCGGTGACGAGGATATGTTTCTTCAGCACGATATTGCGCAAATTCATGAGTATCTGCGCCAGCACAAGGAGGTTACCGATTTGCTGATCACCGGCGGCGATGGCGGTTTCATGCCGCCCGAACGGCTGGCGCAATATGTCGAGCCTTTGTTTGAGGACCCCGAATTGCTGCATATCCGCACCGTGCGCCTTGCCACAAGGGTTTTGACTTTTTCGCCGGAACAGGTTTTGACACGCAAATACGAAAAGATGCTGGCCCTGTTTGACAAGATTCATGAAAACGGCATTCAGCTGGCGTGGATGGCGCATTTTTCAACCCCGAGGGAGTTGCTCAATCCCATGGTGATCGCTGCCACCCGGCGCTTGCAGAGCCACGGCGTGGTGCTGCGCTCCCAAAGCCCGATGATGAAGCATATCAGCCTGTTCGCCAAAGAGGACGGCGCGATCGATATTGATAAATCGGCGCAAAACTGGATTGACCTGGCCAATATTCTTGGCACATTGCATATCGGCTTTCATTCCATGTATTGCGCCCGGCCCACCGGTGAGCATCATTACTATACCGCGCCGCTTGCCGATGTGGTGCGGATATTCGATCAGGTTTACCGCTCGCTTCCCTCCATCAACCGCCCCTCGCGCCATATCTCGATGACCACATCGGCGGGAAAGATGTCGCTGATGGGGTTTTCGCAAATCAATGGCGAGACGGTGTTTGCGCTCAAGTTCAACGAGGCGCGCAATATGAAATGGATGGATACGGTGTTCCACGCCAAATATGACGCAAAGACCAATAACGTCTCGCTGCTTACCCCGATCGAGGGCAATTCGTTTTTCTTTGAGGAGGAGTTGGCGCAAATCGAAGCGGAACTGGAAAAGTCCCTCTCCGACGCCATGGCCGCGGCCAAGAGCGTTCATATGGACCACACATTACAGACTGACCAGTCGGCAGAACCGGACTTTCCGCCAGCGCATCAGGGTTGCTGAACGGGGGTGAAGACATGGCCAACACCTTATCCGCCAAAAGCGCTGCCCTGTTTGAACAGGCAAAGAAGGTTCTGCCCGGCGGGGTGAGCCGCAACACCTTGCTGCGCGGCTCGCATCCGCTTTACGCCGCTTTTGGCAAGGGCTGCAAGGTCACGGATATTGACGGGGTGGAGCGGATTGACTTTGCCAATAACATGGCCTCGCATATTCACGGCCATGCCTATGGGCCGATTGTGGAGGCGGTGGCGGCGCAGTTGCGGCGCGGCACCGCCTTTACTCTGGCAACCGAAGCGGAGGTCCGCTTTGCCGAGCATCTTTGCGCCCGCTCTCCCGCTTTCGATAAAATCCGGTTTGTCAATTCGGGAACCGAGGCGGTGATGGCGGCGATCAAGGCGGCGCGCGCCTTTACCGGAAGGGCGAAAATTGCCAAGGTTGAGGGCAGTTATCACGGCGCTTATGATTTTGCCGAAGTCTCGCAAGAATCGACGCCGGCAAACTGGGGCGATGCGGCGCACCCTGAAGCCGTGCCGCTGGCGGTGGGCACACCGGCGGGCATTGCGGCGGAAATGGTCATTATCCCCTTTAACGATCCGGATCGGGCGCTCGCCATTCTGGATGAGCATAAGGGGCAGATTGCCGCAGTGCTCATTGATCCCGTCCCGCACCGGATCGGTCTGGTTCCGGCGGGGCAGGATTTTGCCGGGACAATGGCAAAATGGACGCAGGATAACGGCGCCTTGCTGATTTTTGATGAGGTAATCACCTATCGCAATGAAGAGGGGGGGATGCAGGCGCGCTTCAATATCAGGCCGGATCTGACCGCCCTGGGCAAGATGATCGGCGGCGGCTTTCCCGTTGGCGCGCTGGCGGGGCGCGCGGAGGTTATGGATGTGTTTGTGAGCGGGGCAAAAGGCCTGCGGCTTCCTCATTCGGGCACGTTTTCTGCCAATCCGGTGACCATGACGGCGGGGCTTGTCGCCATGGCGCATTTTGATAAGGCTGGGGTTACCCGTCTCAATGCGCTGGGCGATTACGCCCGCAAGGGGCTGGCCGAGGTCATAAGACAAGCGGATGTGGCGGCCAGCGTGAGCGGGACGGGCTCGCTTTTGCGCCTGCACCTGAAAGAGCAGCCGCCGCGCAACTACCGCGAGGCCTATCTTTCCGGCGATGAAAAACGCGCTCTCAGCGCCCTGATCGAGGCGCTGTATGATGAGGGCATGATTATGATTCATACCGGCGCGGCGGCGCTCTCGACCCCGATGGGACGGGGGGACATCGACCGGCTTTGCGGCGCTGTTTTAAAATCGCTTTTGTCCATCAGGGCGCTGATGGACAAAATCAATTCTTGAAAATCAAACCTTGCCGATATGGCATTTTGGAGGAACGGGGAATGAACCATCGGGAAATTCTTGAGGCTGCCGGTTTGAGAAAAGGCGAGATATCGGGCGGAACGCTGGTCGTCCACACGCCTGTTGACGGTTCGGAGATTGCGCGGCTTAGCTGCCACAGCCCGGACGAAGTGCGCGCCAAGATCAACAGCGGCGCGGCGGCTTTTCAAAGCTGGCGCAGCGTTCCTGCACCGCGGCGCGGCGAACTGGTGCGGCTGATCGGCGAGGAATTGCGGGCGCAAAAGGATAATCTCGGCGCTCTGGTGACCCTTGAATGCGGCAAAATCCTGCAAGAGGGGCTGGGAGAGGTGCAGGAGATGATCGATATTTGTGATTTTGCCGTCGGGCTTTCGCGCCAGCTTTACGGGCTGACGATTGCCTCGGAGCGGCCGGGTCATTCCATGCGCGAGAGTTGGCACCCGCTGGGGCTGTGCGGCATTATCACGGCGTTTAATTTCCCCGTTGCGCCGTGGTGCTGGAATGCGGCGCTGGCGCTGGTCTGCGGCGATCCGGTGATCTGGAAACCCTCGGAGAAAACCCCGCTCACATCGCTGGCGGTTCAGAAGATTTGTCAGCGGGCGATGGCGAAGTTCGGCGATGCGCCTGAAGGGCTCATTCAGGTGATAACCGGCGAGCGTGAGACCGGCGAAATTCTCACTTCGGATTCGCGGGTGGCGATCGTCTCGGCCACCGGCTCGACCCGCATGGGCCATGCGGTTGGGATGGCAATGGCGCGGCGTTTTGGCCGCTGCATTTTAGAGCTTGGCGGCAATAATGCCATGATTGTCGCCCCTTCGGCCGATCTGGAGATGGCCTTGCGCGCCATTGTGTTTTCCGCTGTCGGCACCGCTGGGCAGCGCTGCACGTCATTGCGGCGGCTGATTGTACATGAGGATATCTGTGGCCAGCTTATCCCGCGCCTGAAAAGCGTGTATTCCGGCCTTGCCATCGGCGATCCGCTTGCTGCGGGTACGCTTGTGGGACCGCTGATTGACAGGGATGCTTTTGAGGCGATGGAAAAGGCGCTGGCGCAGGTGCGGGCCGATGGCGGGCGGGTGCATGGCGGCGGAAGGGCGCTGGGGAATACCTTCCCGGAAGCCTGTTATGTTCATCCGGCCATTGCGGAAATGCCAGGGCAAACGGAGATAGTCAAACGCGAGACCTTCGCGCCCATTCTTTATGTGATGACATATAAGGAGCTTGATGAAGCAATTGCGATGCAGAACGATGTGCCGCAGGGGCTTTCCTCGTGCATTTTCTCGACTGATCTGCGCGAGAGCGAATATTTCCTTTCCGCTGCGGGTTCCGATTGCGGTATTGCCAATGTCAATATCGGGCCGTCGGGGGCGGAGATCGGCGGCGCGTTCGGCGGCGAGAAGGAAACCGGCGGCGGACGTGAATCGGGCTCGGATGCCTGGCGCGGCTATATGCGCCGCCAGACCAATACGGTGAATTATTCGCGCGAGCTGCCGCTGGCGCAGGGGATCAAATTTGAGATTTAAGGGGCGTTTTGACCATGTCATTCAATAAGATTGCCGTTCTCGGTCTTGGCAAGGTCGGGAAACTGGCCGCCAAACTGCTGCATGAATCGGGCTTTGAAGTTGCCGGCTATGATCAGCATATGCTGCGCGAGGAACTGCCGTTTCCCGTTCGGGATGCGGATTTAACCTCAATGGAGGCTTTGGAACGTGAATTTTCCCAGGTTGAAGCGGTGTTGTCGTGCCTGCCCTATCATCTGAATGTGGATGTGGCCAGGGCGGCGCACGGGGCGGGGGTGCATTATTTTGATCTTACCGAGGATGTGCCGACCACAAAGGCGATTATAGAGCTGGGCAAAAGCTCAAAAGGGCTGATGGCGCCGCAATGCGGCCTCGCGCCGGGCTTTGTCGGCATTGTCGGCGCCTCGCAGATCGCCGCTTTTGACAAATGCCGCGCGGTGCGCATGCGGGTCGGCGCCCTGCCGCAAAACCCCACCGGATTGCTGGGCTATGCCTTTAACTGGTCGCCCGAAGGGGTGGTGAATGAATATTTGAATGATTGCGAGGTGATCGAGGAGGGGGTGCGCAAATGGGTCTCGCCGATGGAGTGGCACGAGATGCTCTATATCGACGGGGTCAAGCTGGAGGCGTTTACCACTTCGGGCGGGCTCGGCACCATGTGCGATACCTATCTGGGGCAAGTCGATAACATCGACTACAAGACCATGCGCTATCCGGGGCATATGAAGATGATGAATTTCTTTTTTCATGAGCTTCTCATGCGCGAGCGGCGCGAAATTGCCGGTGAAATTCTTACCTATGCCAAACCGCCGGTGGAAGATGATGTGGTTTATGTGCATGTCTCTTCCGAAGGGGTGATCGACGGGCGTTTGCAACGAAAAGAGTTCGTTCGCGGCTACCGCCCGATCGTGATTGCCGGCGCGGCGCAAACGGCGATTGCCTGGACGACTTCAGGCTCGGTGGTGGCGGTTATCGAGATGGTGCGCGGCGGGGTTTTGCCACAGCGCGGTTTCCTGAAGCAGGAAGATATTCCGCTTGAGGCGTTTTTATTGACGGCAACGGGAAGCCTTTATGCCCGGGAAGGGTAAAGAGGGCGGACTGGTGCCGATACAATCAAAAGGTGAGGCACGATAACCTGCCATGTGCCGGATAGTTACTTTCCGGTTAACGGAAGCGGGTGCCAGCCAGCTTTCCGGATTTGCTTCGGGTATTTGCCGGGTAAAATTGTAACGCATTGATAAACAAGAAATAAAGTCAAGTGGCATAATTCCTGCTGAAGCTCTCTTCAAGTGACGCCGTTTCGAGCGTCAATTCGCAGCGTCTGAAAACAGGCATTCCGGGGGAGCTTATGGCCAATCGCAGCTTTGAAACCGATGATTTTGATTTTTCCAAAATTGAGAAACGGCTGGGCGTATCGCGCCGGGTGTTCTTGCAATTTTGCACCGGCGTTGCCGCCTCGTTAGGGCTTTCCACCAAAGGGGCGATGGCGATGGCGAAGGCGGTGGCCGAGCCCAGGAGGCGTCCGCCGGTGATCTGGCTGCATGGCCAGGAATGCACCGGGCCGACAGAATCCTTGCTGCGTTCGGAGCAGCCGAGCCT
>JAJRYE010000026.1 GCA_024275895.1 Alphaproteobacteria bacterium
CTTGACCCGTATGATTTCGTGATATCGGATTTTGTTTATGAAGCCTTTCCGGTAGCGGCAAGAGATGCAATTCCCGCCTTTGGCGTGGCTCATTTCACCTGGGACTGGTTCTTCTCCAAACTCTACCCCGTCCCGGTCAGAACAACAGTGCTGGGGAGGTGGCAGACCTATGCCCGCGCGGCCGATGTTCTGTATTTCCCTCACTTTACCCCCAGGGATATTCTCAATGCCTACGGCAACAAGGTTTGTGAAGTCCCTCTCATCGTGCGCAAGGGCAATAACAAGGTGAAAGTGGACAAGGGTTCGGCCTTCAAGGTTCTGATCGTTGACAGCGGCGCGAATGTTCTT
This sequence comes from Alphaproteobacteria bacterium, assembly GCA_024275895.1. Lineage (GTDB taxonomy): Bacteria > Pseudomonadota > Alphaproteobacteria > Rhizobiales > BM303 > BM303. The sequence continues at coordinate 349 of JAJRYE010000026.1, forward strand.
TCAAGCACGATCGAAAGGGCGCTTTCGGATGCTGCCCGTATGAGCGATTTTCATTTTTTTGTATCGGAGAGATTCACGATAGAAAGCGATAATATCACCAAGATCGGCAAAAAGGAGCTTATGATCGATTTTATGCCCCAGATGGATCTGGTGATCACCCGCGGCGGGTTTAACACCATATCCGAATGCATCGCCCACCGAACGCCGATGCTGCTGATCGGAGAGGCGCTGAACCCGGAAATGGAAATCAACATGCTCTATCTGAAACAGGACGGGCTGGGCTCGTTCGTCTCCATGGAGCGGTTCTCGAAGCATTTCGTGGCAACCCTGTCGCATTTCATCGAGCATGAATATGCCAGCCTGAAACAGGTCATGGCGGGTCATGATTTCAGGCATGACGGGGCGCGTGTGATCGCCGAGGACATCCTCAACCGCGTAAAAGGGTAAAGGTTTCGGGTCATGAAGGACATCGCCGCTATCATCCCGGCGCGGGGCGGCTCCAAACGTCTGGCGGGAAAGAATATCTATCCATTTTTTGGCAAGCCGCTCATTGTATGGTCGATTGAGGCCTGCCGGCGCTCGCGATATATCAGCAATGTTTTTGTCTCTTCCGATAACGCCAAAATCCTCAAAACAGCTGAGGAACACGGCGCCCGGATCATCCCGCGCCCCGCAGCGCTGGCGGATGATGTTACGCCCAAAATCGAAGCGATCCGCCACGGTGAGAAATGGATAGAGGACAACACCGGCCTGAGGCCGGAAATCCTGGTTTCGGTTCAGGCCAACTCGCCGGAAATTCAGGGCCGTGACATGGATGCCGGGATTGAAATGATGCTGGCGCATGACCGGTGGGAGGTTTTTTCCATTGACCGGCACGGCCTCATGAACGGCGCCTTTCGCATCTTGCGCCGGGATTGTCTTTACAACAATTTTCTCAGCGCTCATATGGGCGTGATCGAGGCTGATTATATCGATGTGCATACGCGTGAGGATCTTGAGCAGATCAAGGCCCGCTATTCAGGGCGCGATGCATTTATTCGCAGCCGCAAATAATGGACGGGGGCAAGGCGGTGGAAGAAGATATCGGCAACCGGATGCATGAATTGGCGCGGGAGCTTTTTCCCATCGCCAGAAGTCTCACCGGCGAGGGGGTGCGCGAAACCCTCGGCATATTGCAAAGGGAGTTGCCCGGTCTCACCATCAAGGAGGTCCCCAGCGGCACGGCGTGTTTTGACTGGACAGTACCGCCGGAGTGGAATGTAAAAGACGCTTATATTCTCGGCCCGGACGGGAGAAAGTTAGCTGATTTCAGACAGAATAATCTCCATCTTGTCGGCTACTCAGCGCCAATCCGCCAAACCATCGGGCTTGAGGCGTTGCAGGCGCATTTGCACTCTTTGCCCGAACAGCCCGATGCAATCCCCTATGTTACCTCCTATTACCAGAAAAACTGGGGGTTTTGCCTCAGCCAGAAGCAAAGGGATGCCCTGGAAGAGGGCGAATACGAGGTTGTTATCGACAGCACTCTGGATGATGACGGCAGCCTGACTTATGGCGAGCTTGTCATTCCCTCGACCATGGGCGCGGACAGGGAAATCTTTGTTTCAACCTATGTCTGCCACCCTTCCATGGCGAATAACGAGTTGTCCGGGCCCGTGGTCAGCACGGCGCTGGCCAGATGGCTGCAATCGCTCGATGAGCGGCGCTACACCTACAGGTTTATTTTTATCCCTGAGACCATCGGTTCGATCCTGTATCTTTCCTTGCATCTTGAACATCTCAAGGCGCATGTGACGGCGGGTTTCAATATTTCATGCGTTGGCGATGAACGGGTTTATTCCTACCTTCCCACGCGCCGGGGAACTACGCTCAGCGACCGGATCGCCCGCCATGCGCTGGGGCATCTGGCGCCGGATTACGTGCGCCACAGCTTTCTCGAACGCGGCAGCGACGAGCGCCAGTACAATGCGCCCGGGGTGGATTTACCGGTCGTTTCGGTCATGCGGTCAAAATACGGCACCTACCCTGAATACCACACATCGATGGATAATCTTGAATTCATCACCCCGGCGGGGCTTTACGGCAGCTACAATGTTTTGCGGCATTGCTTCAAGGGACTGGAATGTAATTCCATCTACAAGGCGGCGGTTTTATGCGAGCCGCAACTGGGCAAACGCGGCCTTTATCCGTCCGCCCGTAAAAAGGGCGATCCGAAACCGCGCGAAATGCTTGACCTTCTGGCCTATGCAGATGGCAAAACCGATCTTCTGGAAATCGCGGATACGACCGGCCACCCGATATGGGTTCTGGCCGAGGCCGCCGGCAAGCTGCGCGCCGCCGATTTGCTGGAAGAAATCAGCGGACCCTGAAAACTGGCCAACGGCCCGCAAACCGGCTAATAACAAAGAAACGATTTGCAAGTCTGTAAAAACTCCGGATGAATCCCCACATCAGCCCGGCGGGTATTCGGAAATAGAGCCACGCCACAGCAAAAAGACAGACAATCCGGGAGGTTTTTTTCAAGGCTCCCTGAAAATTAACGCCAAGGAGCAGGAAAAAATGAAATTTGACGGTTATATCAAATTTGGCGAGCAGGCGGAGAGTTACGGTGAGCAATATGTCAAGCCGGACCTTAATGCGGTAAAATACCCGGCGAATGTGTTCCGCCTCAATGCTTTTATCAATCTGCTCAATCAGATCAAACCGGCAAAAGTGCTTGATGTCGGCTGTGGAACCGCCGACCCCCTTCTCGCCATGCGCGCCCAGGGCCATGAAGTCCACGGCTTTGATTACGCAAAGGAAATGGTGGATGTTGCCAAAAGAAACGTCAAGCGGGCCGGCTATTCAGAGGATATTATCCATCACAACAACATGGAAGATATCCAGGGCATAGAAAAAGGCGCATATGATTGCATGGTGGCGCTTGGCGCCGTTTATTACGCCCGCGATTTTCACAAGACCATCTCCGGCATGGCGGAATTGCTGCCCTCGGGAGGCAATCTCATCATGAGCCTGAGAAACGATATGTTTTCGCTCTATTCCATGAACGACTACAGTGTTGAGTTCATGTACCGGAAATTTTATCCGCATGAGAAGCTGTCCGGAGATTTGCGAAAACGTCTTGACGCCTTTATGGAAGACCATCACAAGGTCGAGGATGTGGAAAAAGCCTTCAAGACCATCGATGACCGTCTGATCCACACCTATAATCATAACCCGCTTACGGTTGAGGAAGAAATTCTCAAGCCGCACGGCCTGAAGCAAAAAGGACTGTATTTCTACCACTTCCATGCCCTTCCGCCGGTGTTCGAGCACTCCGACACCGAGGAATTCAGGAAACTCAGCGCCGAGTTTGAGAACAATCCGGCGGATTGGCGCGGCCTGTTCATGTGCTCGACCTTCATCGTGCACGCGCAGAAGATCTAGGGGCACTTCTTAGAAAAGCGGCAACCGGTTTTCCGGTAAGAAGTGCGGCAGAAACAAAGAGTTGGGGCCAGGTTTTGATTGAGTCAAAACCAAAAAGGCTCCGGGAGCGCCAAAGACGTGTTTATCATTTCAGAAATCTCGCCCCAGTTCGGCAATGACCTGGATATTGCCGAGCAGATGATCCTGCAATCGAAAATGGCCGGAGCCAATGCCGCCAAATTGCAGCTTTATCCCGCCGAGATGTTCGCCTCCGAACCCGTGGACCCTTATGTGAAATCCCGCGAGCTTGACTTTGAGGCTTTCAAACGCCTCAAGGAATATGGCGACCGTATCGGCCTGCCGGTTTTCGCGACCGCATTTGACGAGGAACGGCTGGAATGGTGCATGGAACTGGAGCAGAAATACTACAAGATCGCGGCCCGCCAGCACCGGGAAAGTCCGGAACTGGCGGAACGCATCGTTTCTCTTGGCAAGAGAGTGTTTGTTTCCGTGCCTTCGGATTATGATGTCTCCGCCATCAGGCGGCGTGAAAACTGCATCTATCTGCACTGCGTGGTGAAATATCCGGCTCTTCTGGAGGATGTCATTATTCCGGATTTTTCCGGCGGCCTGTTTCAGGGCATCAGTGATCATTCCCCGGGCATCACCGCCGCCCTTCTGGCCGCCTCGCGCGGCGCCGGCTATCTGGAAAAACACTTCACCATTGATCACGCCGGGCAGCGCGACAACGAAAAGGCGCATTTCGGCGCTATGACCCTTGAGGAGTTGCGCGATATCAAGCGGATTTCCAGCGCTATGGAACGGGTGCTTGCCGCACAGCCCCGTGCCTGAAAAGCTCATGCGGTCGTAAAAAAGATGAAAACGGACCTGCCAACCCTTATTATTCCGGTTGAATTGCAAGTGCGCGAATTCGACGCCAAATTGCTGATGTCATGCGTGGCGGCGGAAAGCGGATTTCCGGTTATCCTGGGCTCCCAGACCCAGATACATCTGCGCATCGCTTCACTTCCTAGGGGAATTTACGTCGCCAAGGATATCCGCTTCAGCAAATCCCGCATGATCGCGATCATGAAGCATCTCGGGTTTCAAATTGTCGCCTGGGACGAAGAGGGGCTGGTGCGCTATCCGCCGGTCAAATATTTCGAGGCCCGTATCGGGCCCGAAAATTTTGCCAAAATTGCCATGTTTTTCGCATGGGGTCCCGATGACGCTGAAGTCATTGCATCGCACCCCGATGCTGGCGGACTTCTCATTCACCAGACCGGAAATCCGCGGATTGACATGCTGCACCCTGATTTGCAGTTTCTTTATGATGATGACGTGCGGCGGATAAAGGATAAATATGGCCGTTTTATTCTGATCAACACCAATTTTGGAACCAGTAATCATTTCCTTGCGAAGTACCGCATTCCCACCCCCGCACCCGATGAGGGGGTGGGAAACTGGGATGAGGATATGGCCAGATACCGCAATGCGCTTTACGCGCATTTCCTGCAAATGATCCCCGAACTGGGCCGGGCCTTTGAAGATACCGCCATCATATTGCGCCCGCATCCTTCCGAGAGCCTGAAAAGCTGGCAACAGGCGGCCGCCGGCTGCAAGAATATCCATGTTACAAATGAGGGCAGCGCCATCCCCTGGCAGATGGCCTCCGATGTGCTTGTCCATAATGGCTGCACAACGGCGATAGAAAGCTATCTGCTTGACAAGCCCGCCGTGGCCTATCAGCCGATAAGCTCGCAGCGCTTTGACCGGCATCTTCCCAACTCAATCAGCTACAAGGCGCGCACAATGGAGGAATTGACGGCGCAAATCCGCCCCTTTGTCAATGATGAGGCCAAAAAAGCCCATACACGCGAACAGGATAAATACTTTGATCGTCATGTGGTCCGGCGCGCGGATGATTTGGCCTCGGACAGGGTCGTCGCGATCCTCCGGCAGTCGGCGATTGTCAGGCAAGGCTTGACAACGCCCGGCCCGGCTTCTTATTTACTGGGCCTGCTGAAAGCCAAAATTCGCACCGCTGAAAAAACCGTGAACGCCTATATACCGGGAAGTAAAAATTCCTTCAGTTATGAGCGCACACGCTTTCCCGGTATTTCCGAATTGGAAGTTCAGGCAAAGATACGCATTTTGCAGGAGCATCTGGGACGGTTCGAGAATGTGATTGCCCGGCCCCTGACAAAAGATATATTCCGAATTGAACCCAGGTAACAGACGCTATGGACAAGAAAAATATATATCTCATTGATCTGGTTCATGAGAGCGCCCTGGGAATCGGCTCGGATTCCATGCCGCTGCAACTGGGTCTGATCGGCGCCTATTGCCTGCAGGAACTGGGCGAGCAGGTCAATATCGAACTCTACAAGTTTACGGCTGATTTTGAACAGGCAGTGTTGAAAAAGCCGCCCTTCCTGATCGGGGTATCGAACTATCTGTGGAATATTGATATCAGCACGAAATACATGCAGGCGTTAAAACGCCGTTTTCCTGACACCATCATCGTTTTTGGCGGCCCCAACTACCCGGATGAATTTGATGAACAGGTGGAATGGCTGGCCGAAAATCCGATTGCGGATTTTTATATCTACAAGGACGGCGAGATCCCCTTCACCGGGCTGGTTGAATTTTTGCTTGAAAATCCGGACATCGCCGCCGCCAAAAAAGCCAAATTGCCAAGCTGTCACGCCCTGCATAAAGGGGCGCCCTATTTCGGCAAGACCGCGCCGCGCATCCGTGATCTTGGTCAGGTCCCGTCCCCCTACACAACCGGGCTGATGGACAAGTTTTTTGACAACAAGCTCATTCCCCAGATGATGACCAACCGGGGCTGTCCGTTTACCTGCACCTTTTGCACCGAGGGCGGGCGCTATTACGCCAAGGTCTTCAAATCACCACTGGAGCGCAAAATCGCCGAGGTGAATTACATCCAGAAGCATGTCAAACACACCCGCACCCTGCGGATTGTCGATTCCAATTTCGGCATGTTCAAGGAGGATCAGGCGTTTTGCGAGCATCTGGGAAAAATGCAGGAGGAAACCGGATATCCTGAATATCTTTCCTGCTCGACGGGCAAAAACAAGAAAGAGAGCGTGCTCAGATGCAATGAGCTGCTTAACGGCGCCATGCGGCTGACCGCTTCGGTCCAGTCACTGGACCCGACAGTGCTGGAAGAGGTCAAGCGCAAGAATATCTCGATTGACGGTCTGATCTACCTCTCCGACGAGACTTCCGAGACCGACACCCATGCCTATTCGGAACTTATACTGGCCCTGCCGGGGGATTCGGTGCAGCGTCATGAAAAGAGCATTGACGGGTTGATGCAGATTGGCATCGGCAATATCACCCAGCACCAGCTGGCTTTGATCTACGGCACGGAGATGAACAATCAGGCCAGCCGGAAAAAATACGGCTTTGTAAACCGCTTCCGGCCCATTCAACGATGTGTCGGCAAATATGAATTCGCGGGTGAAAAATTCGCCGCTATCGAGATCGAGGAAATCGTCACCGCCACGAATACATTATCCTTCAGCGATTATCTTGACATGCGCAGCCTCTACCTCACCACCGGCATGTTCTACAATGACCGGGTTTTCGGTGAAATTCATGCCCTGCTGCGCCTTTTGGGCCTGTCCACATTCGGCTGGATCAAATCCATTCACAACAATATTGAAAAACTGGAGCCGGAAATCCAGGCGCTTTATGCGGGTTTCCTCCATGATACCCAGGCCGAATTATGGGACAGCCCTGAACAGCTTGTGCATGACATTACAAAGAATGTCGACAAATACAACAATGGCGAGCTTGGCGGCAATATCATTTACAAGTACCGCTCCAAGGCCATTATTGAGTACTTTGACGCCCTGCAAAAATCCGCTTTCTCGCGCCTGAAGGCCTATATCGAGGCCCAGGGGGTCAATTGCGCCGCCGCCGTCAGCGAGCTGGAACGTTTCTCGCGCCATCTTAAAGGCGATCTGTTTAATCTTGATCGCGATGTGGTTGAACAATTTACCTATGATATTCCAAAACTGATCCGCGACGCCGCCTTTGCGCGTGACGGGGGAACCCTAGAGCAGTTGCAATATCCGATGACCATCTCCATTC
>JAJRYE010000027.1 GCA_024275895.1 Alphaproteobacteria bacterium
GAAGGGGGCAACTTTAGGTCAAAACCCATTTTAATCTGGATTATGAGCCTGTGACCTAGAGTGGGCGCGGCTTATATCTGCCCATATCGCGCACCGGAGGCAGAACAATTTTTGGACTGCGGCAGAGACGCTTTTGATTTTCATTTGCGCCGCAGGGACGAAGATCGCCCGCTCGGGTGAAACATATCCGCACTTCGCGCAGGCGTTTTCGCCTGCTGCAGGAAATAGAAATCATATCCGCGTTCATCTTCGGATTGGCGATGAGAAAATCTTTCTCCAGATCAGCCGGGCTCACCAATATCGAACTGGAAGGCTCCTGGTAGCGTTGCGGAATGATGATCTTGTTAAACAGCCGCCGGGCTTCGATGTAATATGCCCGCGCACTCAAGCCAGCACATGTTCCGTGTTTGCGGTATTCGTGAATGATCAGGGACGGGCTCGGCATGATGTCGAGCATACCCGTAATAACTTTTTTTGGCACCCAGGGGCGGTTTCTGGTGCGGCAGTTTTCCGGCCAGCCACGTTCATATTGCGGCCAAAGCCCGTGCAGGACAAAGGCAAAGGGGCGACCGCCTTCGCATTGCGGATCCCGCCGGCCATGGCGCCGGGTGGCGCAATAGGTCGGCGACCAGGAAAGCACCAGGGCATAATAATCAAACACGCCGGCCCGGTCGCCGGAACGGGCGTCGGCCCGGTCGCCGGTGCCGAAGAAAACAAGCGCGCTCAATATTCCCGAAAACGCAAGCAGCAATATAAATTTTGCCATATGGGGTCGTTTAAACATTAGAACCTCAGCCCTTTATTTTTTCTGTAGTTTATTTGTCATTATACGAACAAGCAAGGCATTGCGCGTTCTCATCTGTCAGTTCAGGCGCCGGTTATTGGGTTAGCTCATGGACAAGTTCATCAAGGATGCGCACCCAGGCACGGGCACCGTGGCTAAAGCTTGAGAGGTTATATTTCTCATTCGGGGCGTGAATGCGGTCATCGTCGAGAGCAAAGCCGATCAGCAGCGTATCCATCCCAAGCTTCGAGCGAAAGCGCTCCACGATCGGGATGCTGCCGCCGCAGCCCATCATTATCGGCGTCTTGCCAAACTCGGCCTCCAGCGCCCGGGCACCGGCCTTCATCTGCGGCGAGCCGAGATCGAACACGATTGCCGGACTGCCGCCGCTATCCCTGAATTCGACGCTGCAATCAGTGCTAAGATTGGAGCGCACATGATCCTCAAAGGCTGCGAGGATTTTAGCGGGCTCCTGTCCGGGGACCAGACGGAAGGACAGTTTCGCTGACGCCTCCGCCGGTATAACGGTTTTTACACCGGGGCCGGTATAGCCGCCAATCAGGCCGTTGATCTCGGCGGTTGGCCGCGACCAGATTTGTTCGAGAATACCGCGCCCCGCCTCGCCCGCCGATTTGGTCATTCCGATCTCATCGAGCATGCCCGCTGCTTCGCCTGCGATGCCGGACCATTGCTCTTGCTGGCTGGCGCTAGGCTCAATGATGTCGTCATAAAACCCCGGAATGAGAACGCGTCCCTGATCGTCATGCAGTGATGCAAGAACGGCGGCAAGCGCGCGGGCCGCATTGACGGCAACACCGCCAAACATGCCCGAATGCAGATCCCGGTTGGCGCCGCGCACAACGATCTCAACCGATGCCAGGCCGCGCAACATGGTGGTGATCGCCGGTGTGTCCCGGTCCCATTGGCCGGTATCGCAGACAAGGGCGAGATCGGCTTTGAGCTCATCAGCATTGGCGTCAAGGAAGGGGGCAAGTGACGGACTGCCGCATTCCTCCTCGCCTTCAAGCAGAACCGTAATGTCGAGGGGCAGGTCCCCGCTCACCGATTTCCACGCCCGCACGGCCTCGAGAAATGTAAGAAGCTGGCCTTTGTCGTCAGAGGCCCCGCGCCCGATGATGACGTCGCCGGAACTGGGGTCATTTTTGATATGCGGCTCAAAGGGCGGCGTATCCCAGAGATCCAGCGGATCCGGTGGTTGCACATCATAATGGCCGTAAAAGAGAACATGAGGAGCATTGCCCGGTGCCTTGGTGCGGTAGTGCCCGACGACCATGGGATGCCCGGAGGTGTCGCGGACGCTGGCATCAAAGCCGATATCACTGA
>JAJRYE010000028.1 GCA_024275895.1 Alphaproteobacteria bacterium
CCTGTTTCCGAACGTCTGATGGAGGCGCTCGACCGGTCCAATAGCGCCATTGACGAGGAAGTCTGTCTTGACCTCTCCCTGAGCGGCATGGGCTGCACACTTATCGGCGCTACTTTCCGGGGCGGCGGTCTTCGCTGGGTGAGCGTCGGGGATTCGCTGCTTTATGTTTACCGCAATGGCGCGCTCTATCATCTCAATGAAGATCACTCGATGGCGCCTGTCCTCGAACAGCTGGTCGAAGCAGGCGAGATGAGCGCCTATGAGGCGAAATGTCATCCGTCACGAAATGCCCTGCGTTCGGCCGTTACCGGCAACATCATTGAGCTGATCGATCTTAATGACGAAGTGTTCGAGCTTGAGGATGATGATATCGTTCTTATCGCCAGCGACGGAATTCTCTCGATCTCAGAGAAAGAAATCACCGAGATCATCCGCGACACGCAGGATGAGGGAGCGGAAAAAATTGTCTCGGCTCTCCTTGCTGCGGTTGAGGCCGCACAGGATCCCTATCAGGACAATACCACCATCATGGCGGTGAAGCCTGTCGCCGAGGATTTAAATAATAAGCCTTAGGACTTGAAGGCGTGCTCAATGGCGTTATTGAACGGCTTGAGCAGCATGTCCAGCGGTGTCCGCGAGCCGGTGCGAATGTAAACCACTGCGGGCATGCCCGGCAGAAGCCTGACCTCTGTTCCCAATGCTTCACGCCCTTGTTCGGTCAATTCGATCTCAACAGAGAAAAAAGGCGCTCCGGTATTCCGGTCGGAAAAACCGGCCGCTGATACCTTGCGAACCCTGGCCGACAATGTCGGCACCTTATCGCTATCGAACGCCGTCAGATCGACGGCCGCTTCCTGACCGATTTTGACCTGATCGACGTCGGTCGGCGCGATTTTTGCCTCGATCACGATGAGGTCTTTTTTCGGGATGATCTGAAGGATTGACTTGGCCGGTGTAATGACGCCGCCGACGGTGTGAATTGCCAGCGCGTGCACCGTGCCCGATTGTGGTGCGCGGATATCAATCCGCCGCAGTTTTTCTTCGAATGCCGTCAGGCGCTCGCGCAGCTCGGCAAGCCTGGACTGGGTTTTCACAAGTTCTGCCGTGAGGTTTTTGCGAAAGTCCCGATTGACCTGCAATATCTGCTGTTTGACCCCCTGGATCGCTTCGCGCGTGCTGGCGATGGTTCCGATCATTTTTTGTCCCTCGCCCCGGAGCCTGGCTTCCTCCCGCTGCAACGCCAGAATGCGCGGTCTTCTGACAAGCCCTCGCTCCAACAGCGGTAGCATTGATGATATTTCCTGGGCGATAATATCGGCCTGGGTCTTGAGCGCCCTGCGCTGCCCCTCACTTCCCCGGATCTGTTCTTTAAGCTGACCGATACGGTTTTTGAGAACCCCGGCCTGACCTGTTTGACCGGTCCGGCGGGCATAGAACTGTGCGGTCTGACCGGCGATGATTTCGGCTACGGCCGGGTCGCCCGAATTGTCGGTCAGGAATGACGGGAACTCGATCTGCTCCTTGTCGTCGCGCTCGGCCAATAGACGGGCACGGCTGGCTTCGAGATCATAAATGCGCCCCTTGACGATGGCCATATTGGTGACGATGGTTGTATCGTCAAGCCGGATGAGGTGATCGCCCTTATTCACAAAACTACCGTTCTGTACGTAGATATCACTGACGACGCCGCCATCTATATGCTGGACGGTCTTGATCTTGGACTGAACACCGACCACACCCTGAGCGATCACCGCGCCCGAGATTTGGGTTGTCGCCGCCCAGATGCCGCCGCCGCCGAATGTGGCCAGTACAATAAGCGATCCAAGCCATATCCAGGGACGGTTGGAGAGCATTTTGTTTGCGTCCACTTCATTCATTGTCGTTTACCTGTTTTTTACCGCCCGGTCCGGATTGCCGCCCGGCCTCGTCCTGCGACTGTCCGCCGTCATGGGGCTCGCCATCGTCCCGGGCCTGTCCACCGTTCTTTGCGCTGTCACCTGAACCGGATTTGTCGCTGCCCCGATCAATTGCCAGGGGCTGTTTGCCGGCACCCTGGGAACTGCTGATCTCTCCTGGCTTCGCCTGGTTCATATTTCGCATTCTGATGCGCTTGAGAACCTCATCGGTCGGGCCAAACTCCCGTTGCATGCCGCCCTCAAGCTCGATCAAATAGTCGGTCAGGCGGATAATATTCATTCGGTGTGAGACGATGATAACCGTTTGCCCGCGGTCGCGCATGGCCAATATGGCTTCGAAAAGCGCCTTCTCACCGTCATTGTCGAGATTGGAATTGGGCTCATCAAGAACAACCAGCGGCGGTTCGCGATAGAGTGCGCGCGCCAGTGCCACGCGCTGCCTTTGCCCCTCGGAGAGATTCTTGCCCTCCTGGCCGATATCGGTGTCATATCCGCCGAGGCGCCGCACCATGTCATCTATACCCGCCTGCTGCGCCGCCTTGATGATCGCTTCAGCTCCCGGATCGGATTCAAAACGGGCGATATTTTCGCTGACCTTGCCGCCAAACAGTTCCACATCCTGCGGGACATATCCGATATAGCGCCCGAGAATATCCGGGTCCCATTGATCATATGTCGCACCGTCAAGGCGTATTTCTCCCATGGCCGGCAGACGGGCGCCGACCAGGGCGCGGGCCAATGTTGTTTTGCCGGCTGCATTGATGCCGACAACTCCGAGGACTTTGCCGGGGCCTATATTAAAGTTCAGATTTTTGAGAATCAACTTCTTGGTGTTTGGAACCGCGACGTGAAGATTGCGGATTTCCAGCTTGCCTGTCGGTGGCGGCAACGGCATCTTGTCTTTAAGCGGCGGTTCGGCATTGAGCATGTTTGTGAGGTCTGCGCGGGCCTGACGGAAGGCCATAAAACTGCGCCAATGGGTGATCGCCTGCTCGACCGGCTGCAGTGCGCGGCCAAGGATGATCGATGCGGCAATCATCACGCCCGGTGTAATGTCTCCCTTGACTGTCAGTGCCGCACCCAGCGCCAATATGGCGGACTGAAAAAAAAGTCTGAGGGATTTGGATATTGCTGCCAGGGAGCTGGTTCGGTCGCGGGCCCTGGTTTGATGCAACATGGCTTCGAAGTGTTTTTCGCCCCAGCGTTTTTGCAATGTGTGTTGCATGCCCATGGCTGCCAGAACTTCGGCATTGCGGTGGCCGTCATGAGCAATTTTCCCGGCTTCAGCCCGACTGCCCGCGGTGTCGTGTAGTGGTTTGCGGGCGCGCAGATCATTGAGCAACGCAACAATGAACAATATTATTGCGGCCAAGGTTGCGAGCAGGCCGAGATACCAGTGAAAGAGAAAGATCACGAAA
>JAJRYE010000029.1 GCA_024275895.1 Alphaproteobacteria bacterium
AAACGACATGACCATACTCGGCTCGGAGATTTTTCTTGGCGGCCGTCTTGCTCATGCGCTGCTCTATCTGGTTGGCGTTCCCTGGCTCCGCTCGCTCGCCTTCGGTGCCGGTGTAATTGGTATAATCATGATTGCCATTGGACTCGGCCTGCCAGGTGCGTTGTTTGGCTAGGGTTCTTTATTACGATTACCCGGCCAGCCCGCACCCCCATTTTTGCGATTGCATCACCGGCCCGCACCCCCATTTTTGCGATTGCATCACCGGCCCGCGCCCCCACCCAAACCCCCCGAATATTTTTACAAGGGCTTCGGATGGGGACGTGGGCCTCTTTTTTGCGATTACCTGTCCGGGCCGGGTAGCGTGACTGGTCGGGGCCGTCACGTAGGTCCCCCGAAACATGACCGCAAGGGCGGTTACGTCGTGTTCATCTATTTTCTAACAATTGTTTGAATTTGTGCCTGATATGTCCTAAAACAGTATCCAGCACTGATGTGCGGCGCGTGCTTTTTGACAGGGTTAGGCTCCACCATGGCAGTTATGACGTCCCGGGTTTCCCGTTCCGATGACGGGTTTATGGCAAATTTCCAGCATTACGAGACCCGTATCAAGGATCTATATCAACGCCGGCGTGCGGCCCATCTGGGCGGACCCGAGCGTGCCCGCAAGCGCCATGTCGAACGCGGAATGCTATTGCCGCGCCACCGGGTCGAGGCGGTGCTTGATCCGGGCTCACCCTTTCTCGAGCTTGGCGAACTTGCTGGCGGCCCGACGCTCTATGACGGATTGCCGCCCGGTGCCAGCCTGATAACCGGCGTCGGTCTTGTATCCGGCCGCCCCTGCATGATCATCGCCAATGATGCGACGGTCAAGGGCGGCACTTATTTTGGCATGACCACGAAAAAGCATGTCCGGGCGCAGCGCTATGCCTGGGCGCACCGTTTGCCGAGCATCATTTTCGTCAATAGCGGCGGCGCATTTTTACCCGAGCAACCGAATATTTTCCCCGATTACGGTCAGTTCGGCACCATCTTCCACAATCAGGTTGGTATGTCGGCGGACGGCATTCCGCAGATCGCAGTTGTCATGGGCGCGTGTACGGCGGGCGGTGCCTATATTCCGGCACTTTGCGATGAGGTGGTGATCGTGCGCGGCCAGGGCTTTATGTATCTCGGCGGTCCGGAGCTGACCTTTGCCGCGACCGGTGAGGAGGTCGGGCAGGAGGAGCTAGGCGGTGCCGAAATGCATTGCAAAATCTCCGGCGTAACCGATCACATGGTCGACGATGACATGCAGGCGATTGCCCGCACCCGCGAGATTGTGCGCAATCTCGGGGCTGCACCGCAACCGCTGACCAAACCGTCAAAGTCTGTCCCGCCGCGCCATGACCCCAAAGACATTTACGGCATCATTTCGGCGGATACGAAAATCCCGAGCGACAGCCGTGAAATCGTCATGCGGCTTATTGACGACAGTCGGCTGCATGAGTTCAAACCCGATTATGGCGATACGCTGATTACAGGATTTGCCCGTATTCACGGCCACCAGGTCGGTATTCTCGCCAATGACGGCGTTCTCTTTTCCGAGAGCGCCATCAAGGCGACCCATTTCATCACCCTTTGCTGCCAGCGCTCCATCCCGCTTTTGTTTCTCGCGGACATCAACGGCTTCATGGTCGGACGGGCCTCGGAACAGGGCGGGATCTGCAAGGACGGGGCAAAAATGGTGACCGCCATGTCCTCGGCGAGGGTGCCGAAATACTGCATTGTTACCGGCGGTTCATATGGTGCCGGTTATTTCGCCATGTGCGGGCGGCCGTTTGAGCCGACAGCAATGTTTGCCTGGCCCAATGGCCGAATGGCATTGATGGGACCGGAACAGGCGGCCAGCGTTCTATGGCAGGTCAAGCGGCAGAATCTCGAACGCGACGGGATCGCGTATAC
>JAJRYE010000030.1 GCA_024275895.1 Alphaproteobacteria bacterium
ACAGCTTCTGCTGCAAAGGACGGATTTGAAAAATGTTTCGGCATTTCCAAAGCCGGTCAGAATGATTGTGCTGCCGCTGGTGGTCAGTCATGCGCCGGCACATCGACTGTCGATTATGATGGCGAAGCCTGGAAATATGTCAAAACCGGCACGTGTACGGCAATGGAAACACCGAAGGGCAAGGGCAGCCTTACGGCGATTAAAAAGTAGGGTTAGCCTCTTCGGCGAAGCCTTTAAGGCCAAGCCTTTTAAGCTAAGTCTTTTAAGCTAAGCTTGGCGGCATGGCCATTTGTGGCTAAGTCTTGTGGCCATGTGCGTTGGCTGTTTGCAGCCGGTCAGGTCAGCTTTGGACCCAGAATATGACCAACTTATCAAGCTGGTTGGATAAACCGATCCCGGCACGCGCCGGGGTCGGTCTCAAGCCTGAGCATTTCGCTGAAATACTCGACACTGAGCCGGATATCGGCTGGTTCGAGGTTCATGCGGAAAACTATATGGGTGACGGCGGACCGCCGCATCATTTTCTCTCTCTCATACGCGAGCGTTACCCGCTGTCCATTCATGGTGTCGGATTGTCGATTGGCGGCGAGGGTGCGCTTGATGCTGAGCATCTCAAGCGACTGAAGACTGTGGTCGACCGCTATAGCCCGGGACTTTTTTCCGAGCATCTCGCCTGGTCGACCCACGGTGACATATTCTACAGCGACCTTCTGCCGCTGCCCTATAATGAGGCGACGCTGGAAACGGTGGTCGCGCATATCGATCAGGTGCAGGACGTGGTCGGACGGCAGATGCTTTTGGAAAACCCCGCCACCTATGTGACCTTCAAATCGAGCGATATGGCGGAGATCGACTTTCTTCGTGAAATTGTCGCCCGGACCGGATGCGGTCTCCTGCTCGACGTCAATAATGTCTATGTCGCCGGCACCAATCATGATTATTCTCCGCAAGCCTATCTTGATGCGTTTCCATTCGAGCATGTCGGCGAGATCCATCTTGCGGGTCATGCGGAGGCCCGTGACGATGCCGGTGCGCGGGTGCTGATTGACGCTCATGACCGCGCCCTTGTCGATGATGTCTGGGCGCTTTATGAGCGGGTCATATCGAGCGGTGTAAGCGTGCCGACCCTGATCGAGTGGGACAATGATGTGCCGAGCTGGGCGCGGCTTTTTTCCGAGGCGCAAAAGGCCGACCGGATATTGAAAGGCGCGCAGACAGAAGATGCCGTTGCCGTCTGATATCGAAAAGTCGTTTGCCGCATCCCTGCTGGACAAGGACGGCCGGGTTCCGTCTGATCTGACCAGCTATTCCTCACCCGTCCCGCAGTCACGCTTTAATATTTACCGCAACAACGTGCATGTCGCCCTGATCGACATGATGGCGGCCAAGTTTCCGATTGTTCTCAAACTGGTCGGGGAGGAGTTTTTTCGCGGCGCGGCGCGGGTTTATATCCGTGCCAACCCGCCGACCTCGGCGATGACGATTAATTATGGCAAAGGGTTCCCGGGTTTTCTCGAAAATTTCGAGCATGTTCAGGATGTTCCCTATCTCGCTGATGTGGCGCGGCTGGAATGGTTGCGCATGGAGGCCTATAACGCCGCCGACAGGAAGTCTCTTGGCGGCGAGGATCTCGCCGCAATCGATCATGACCGGTTGATCGAAACCAGTTTCGAGCTTCATCCATCGCTCAGGCTGCTGCAGTCGGAATACCCGGTCTATTCCATATGGCAGGCCAATATTGACGGGGTCGCGTTGTCCTCGGTGGATTTGAACAGCGGCGGCGAAGACGTGCTGATTATACGTCCCCGGCTTGAAGTCCTGGTGATCAAGCTGGCTTCAGGTCATTGTGATTTTGTTCGCGCACTGGGCTCTGGTATAGCTCTTGGGGAAGCCAATGAGCGTGCATTCGAGAGCCATGAGGGATTTGATCTGCAGCTTGCCATCAGTGGTCTTATTGGGTGCGGGGCGTTTACCGGCTTTTCGAAATAGTATTTTACAGAAAATATTTTTCAGAGGACTGGAGCCGATATGATTCAATTGATTAGAAGCCTGGTGAAATTATTCGAGAAAATTCCTGATGATGTGATTGCTCTTATGGCGCGGTTCGCGGTCGGGCTGGTGTTTTTCAAATCCGGCTTGACCAAAATCGACGGTTTTGGCCTCAAGCCGAGCACGTTTTTTCTGTTCGAAAGCGAATATACCGTGCCGCTGCTGCCGCCGGTTGTGGCCGCCTATATGTCGACCATTGCCGAACTGGTATTGCCGATTTCATTATGGGTCGGGCTGGGTGCGCGGTTCTCTGCCCTGGCGCTGCTGGTGATGACGGCAGTGATCCAGATTTTCAACTACCCAAATGCCTATGGCGTGCACGCTTTGTGGTCGGTGGCGCTCCTTTACATCCTGATCAAGGGGCCCGGCATCCTGTCGATCGACCATATGCTGCGCAAGAAATATATGAGCTGAGATCGGGTTTAGAATCTTTCCGTCTTCGACGGATTTCCCAGCCTCCCGCTCCCCCCGGCCGCCACTAGTGGCACCACCCAGGCAGTGTACCAATAGGTGATTGGCCCCGGGGACGCGGTAATAGTTTACTCGATTTGCCACCCTCCCCTGAAGAATTGAACTTTGATTGGTTGGCTCGCCTGTGGGTGGGGCGCGGGGTGGTTTTAAACCAGACTTGAACGGATCCGGGGTATTAAGATGGCAAAAGAATTCGCGCCCTACGGCACCTGGCCGTCTGACATCAATGCCGCAATGGTGGCGGGGCAGTCGATCCGCTTCGGCTCTCTGCAAAGTTCCGGCGATTGGGTTTACTGGTCCGAATCCCGGCCTGAGGAGGGTGGGCGCGGGGTGATCATGCGCGGCCGTCCGGGGGAGGATTGGGCGGAGCTTTTGCCCGCGCCATATTCTGCCCGCTCGCGGGTTCATGAATATGGCGGCGGCGAGTTTCTGGTCGCGGGGGGGCGTATCTTTTTCACCAATGACAAGGATCAGGATATTTACGTTCTGGAGATCGGCGAGCCCGGCGTTAAACCCCGCAGGCTGACCGATGAACCCGACATGCGCTTTGCCGATTTTGCCCATGACGCCAAGCATGACCGGTTGATAGCGGTTACCGAGCGCCAATCTCAGGATGATTATCCGGAAAATCTTCTGGTTTCGATTGCTCTTGGGGGTGAGGGGGGTGGGGCGGTTGAGGCGTTGGTCGAAGGGCGTGACTTCTATGCCTGTCCGCGAGTGAACCCGGACGGCACAAAGCTTTGCTGGATGGCCTGGGATCTGCCCGATATGCCGTGGGATCAGGCGTCGCTGCATGTGGCTGTGCTTGAGGATGGCGGGTCGCTCGGTGAGGCGGAGCATATTGCGGGCGGTGACGGGGTTTACGTTTTTCAGCCGGAGTGGTCGCGCTCGGGCGATCTCTTTTTTGTTTCGGACGCGAGCGGTTGGGGCAATCTTTACCGCTGGGACGGAGAATCTGTTCGGCCAATCGCGCCGATGGCGGCTGAATGCGGGCGGCCGCACTGGGTCTTTGGCATGCGGTCCTTTTCTGAGAACGACAAGGGGCAATTGGGGGTGGCGGCATTTGAGGGTGGTGCGCTCAAATTTCTAACCATGGGCATTAGTGCCGGCGCTGGCGCCGACGCGAGCGCCGGTGATGAAGGTGCTCCCGTAACGGTCGGCCAGGAGTTGACCTCGGCTGAAACTGTCAATCCTTATAAGGACTGTTTTGCCGCCCAGGTGACAAAGGCTGACATGCCCGCCGCGATTGCGGTGTTCGGAGGGGCGGGCGGTGAAATCGAATTTATACGCAAGTCGGCGAATGTGGCGCTCAGTGCGGGGGACATATCGGTGGCGCAAATCATCGCCTTTGAGGGGGAGGGCGGCGATCAGGTTTATGGGCAATATTATCCTCCGACAAACAGCAAATTCGAGGCGCCGGATGGAGAGCTGCCGCCGGTGATTATCATGGTGCATGGCGGTCCCTCGGGCATGGCCGCGCGCGGCTTTCAATGGAAAGTGCAATATTGGACCTCGCGCGGCTTTGCCGTCTTTGATGTCGATTATTCGGGCAGCACCGGATATGGCCGGGCTTACCGCGAGCGACTTGACGGGCAGTGGGGCGTGCGGGATGTCGCCGATGTGGTAGGCGGCGGGCATTTTCTCGTCAAGGCCGGGTTGGCAGACCCGGAGCGGCTTTTGATCTCGGGCGGCAGTGCCGGCGGTTACGGCGTTTTGATGGCGTTGGCGATGTCCGATATATTTGCCGCGGGGGGGTGTTATTACGGCATATCCGATCTCGTTCAGTTGCTCAAATTCACCCATAAATTCGAAAGCGGCTATACCTACCGGCTGACGGGCACGACGCCGGATGACTATCAGACGGTCCTGACCGAGCGCTCGCCACTGAGCCATATCGAGAATATGACGTCGCCTTTGATTGTCTTTCAGGGGCTTGACGACAAGGTGGTGCCGCCGCCGCAATCACGGATGATTGTCGACGGGTTGAAGGCGCGCAATATTGAGGTCGAGTATCATGAGTTTGAGGGCGAGGGGCACGGCTTTCGGCGGGCCGAAACCATTGTCACAGCGCTTGAGGCGGAGCTTGCCTTTTACCGGCGGGTTTTTGAGCGGTGATGGGGGGGGACCGGCCAGCTGAACATAAAAAGGGACGCCCACCGGATGGTGAGCGCCCCGTCGTCATTCAGCTGTAAGCCAAACCGCAGTTTAGGCTGCGACTGATCGGTCTTCGACCAGCTTGGTGTCGCCGTCGCCGATGGCGATTGTCCGAGGTTTCATCTTCTCGGGCAGGTTGCGAACAAGGTCGATATGAAGCATGCCGTCCTTCAGATCGGCACCCTTGATCTCAACATGA
>JAJRYE010000031.1 GCA_024275895.1 Alphaproteobacteria bacterium
ATGACCCCCGGCGATATTTCCTCGACTGGCTGGAGAAGGACGGCCATCCCTTCTGGCCGTTTTGGCAGAACATACGCGGCTGGTGGGACATTCGGGATTTACCGAATGTGCGGATGCTGCATTTCTCGGCGTTGAAAGAGGATATGGCCGGCGAGATCAGGGGGATAGCCGAATTCCTCGACATTGCCGTTGCCCCGGAGCATTGGGACAGAATTATAGAGCACTGCACCTTCGACTATATGAAGAAAAATGCAGCCAGGAGTGCCCCGGCTGGCGGTGCCTTATGGGATGGCGGTGCAGAAACATTCATCAACAAAGGCACCAATGGCCGGTGGCGCGACCAGCTCACGGCTGAGGATATTCAGCGCTATGAGCAGCTCGCCCTTGCGGAGCTCGGCGAGGAGTGCGCGGCATGGCTCACCACGGGGAAAGCGATCGCTTGAGCCCTCAGCTTGACCGAAGGCGGGTCGTTGTCCTAACCGCCTGCTTTCCGGTTCAGAATATCACTCAATACCAGAAATGATACCGGCCAGACAGCCACCCAGAGACCCAGCCGCTCTGCATGAGCTTCCTGCATGGCGGCTCTCAAAGCGGGGTCTTGTATGTTGGTCAGAACCGGTCTGATTATTTCTATTTCCGGCCCGAGATACCATACCGCCCAGGCGAAGGGCACTGAAAGAAGGCCCAACCAGAACAGTAACTGAGATAATGCTTTCATTTTTTCTCCTCCGATTTGGTGCGGATTTGGTCGACGGGCGTCTCGGCACCTGCCACCAGTTGCACTGCGGATTTACTTTAGTGCGTATACGGTGCATCTGAACAATAATGCCCTGCCAGGCTCCGCCGGGCAATTCACATATCCTGCAACAGCAAATTAATTTCCGGTTTGACGTAGATCAATGCATGGCGGTTTGGACCCGATATTCTAAATTCAGCGAGAGAGTTCGCCGACGACATTGCTGATGCAAGATCGAGTAGCGAGACAATGCTATGACCTACCAAAAACACAATTTGACCGAGACTGCGCAACCCATCCCGACATGGTCCATTGGCACCATTGCGGGACTTGCCGGCGGTGGCGTCGAGATTTTATGGATTTCCATTTACATGCGCCTTTCCGGCGGCGAGGCGGCGGTGGTTGCGCGCGGCGTAACGGAGACGCTGTTTCCAGGGTTCGTGCCCTCCGCTGCCGCCATGCCGCTCGGCATTGCAATTCACATGGGCTTGGCCGTGATTCTCGGCATCGCGATCTCTATTTTTGTCCGCTCGATATTGCCGGCAAAGGCCCCGGCCGCGATTGAACCTCTCGCTATCATCGCCCTGCTGGTTTCTGTCTGGGCGGTTAACTTCCTTGTCATACTGCCTTTGATCAACCCCGCCTTCGTTGCCCTCGTTCCCTTTACGACGAGCTTGACCTCGAAAGTTCTTTTTGGCGTTGCGGCGGCGCTGGCCTTGAGGTTCTTCGACCGACCGCAGTCCTCCTGCCAGAAGGAGAGGCCGGTCTAAAACAATATCTGAATTTGTTGATGCAATAGGAAAGCGCCATGGTTTATGTCAAGTCCGGCCCATCCGTTAATCGACGAAATTTTCTCAAAAACGCCGC
>JAJRYE010000032.1 GCA_024275895.1 Alphaproteobacteria bacterium
ATTCCGAACGCCAGCTTTATGAAGCCGCCCTCGATCGCATGGCGCGAGAGGTCTCTGCCGTCAGGAAAGCCACCCAGACCGAAGCCATCGCCATCATTATCGACGAGTTGAACAAGGGCGCTGGAAGGGTTGAAAAGCCCGACAAGGAAGACGGCGCCGCCGACGAGGCCGCCTGATCCCTCACCCGGCAAATTCGATCTGCTCCGGATGATCAACCTCGATCACCGGACCGTTGCGTAAACCAATCCAGCCGCGAACCTCAAGCCCGCGGCCTGTGAAACCCTCAAGGGTAAACTGTTTTTTCTTAAACAGCTTCCAGCTTTTTGCCGGGATGACAATGGTAAAATCGCGTCTCCAGTCGCGGCCGAAATTGATGAATATGCGCCTTCCCTTGCGCGCGGCGGCAACGGCGCGCCCGCTGATGATCTGAAAACTGCCCGCTTTTTTCACCAGCGCCCCGGAGCGTCCGGCGCGCAAAACGGCGTAAAAGCCCTCTGCCCATATCCCGCGCCGCTCATTGCGGGCCCGCCGCTCATCCGCCAGAAGCGCATCAATACAGGCCCGGTTATCGGCAAAGGAGTAAACCCGCGCCATGCCCGCCTGGATCATCTCGCGCTGCACCCAGACCGGTCCAGCTTCGCCAGCAAGAAAAAGATGCGCCAGCGCGCGCCCGTGCCGGTCCTTGCGCCGCCCGCCATATTTCAGCTGAACGGATCGCCCCAGAACCAGTGCCTCAAGCTTTGCCTTTGCCTCATCCGCCAGCGGCCATCTGGCAAAGCCCTTACGCTTAAGGGGCAGCTTTGGCGCCTGTGTCCCCACCAGCCGCACTTGCGCGCCGCCGCGCAAGATAACCGTATCGCCATCTATCACCCGCTCGACAATCCCCGCGCCCGAAGCAACAAGCTTGCAAGACGGCGCCGCGCGCACCTCACCGGCGCAAAACATCAGTGCCGCAGCAACAAGACACGCACTACATACGGCTTTTGCCATCACATATGGATAGCCCGTTTATCCACATCCAGCGCCGCTTCCTTGACCGCTTCGGACAAGCTGGGATGGGCGTGGCAAGTGCGGGCGATATCTTCCGCCGAGGCGCCAAATTCCATCGCAATCCCGGCCTCGCCGATCAGTTCGCCAGCGAAAGGGCCGACAATATGCACCCCTAAAACCCGGTCCGAACTGGCATGGGCAAGGATTTTGACAAAGCCCTGCGCCGCATTCATTGCCCGCGCCCGACCATTGGCGGTAAAGGGGAAGGTACCGCTGTTATATGTGATGCCTTCGGCTTTGAGCGCCTCTTCAGTCTTGCCCACGGAGGCGATCTCGGGCGTGGTATAGACAACGCCGGGGATGGTTTCGTAATTGACATGCCCCGCCTGGCCGCAGAGGATTTCCGCCAGCGCAATGCCTTCATCTTCGGCCTTATGCGCCAGCATGGGCCCCGCAATCACATCGCCAATAGCGTAAATACCGCCCGCCGTGGTGGCGAATTTCCCGTCCGTGACAATACGACCGCGCGCGTCAAGATCAACACCGGCCTCTTCCAGCCCCAGACCTTGCGTGTAGGGAATGCGCCCGATCGCCACCAGAACCACATCGGCCTTGATCTCTTTCGCCTCACCGCCCTTTGCCGGCTCGATGCTCACCTGCAAGAATTTCCTGCCCTTCCTGACCCCGGCAACCTTCATGCCCAGATTAAGCTTGAAACCCTGTTTCTTCAAAATCCGGGTGAACTGCTTCACCACCGCGCCGTCCATACCGGGCAGGATTTGATCAAGAAACTCGACCACTTCAACCTGCGCTCCCAGCCGCCGCCACACCGAGCCCAGTTCGAGCCCGATAACGCCCGCGCCCACCACCACAAGTCGCTCAGGCACCTTGTCCAGCATGAGCGCCCCGGTTGAGGTCACAATCCGTTTTTCATCAATCTTGATCCCCGGCAGCATGGCGGGGGCCGAGCCGGTGGCGATCACGATATGCTTGGCGCCAAGGCTCCGGGTCTTGCCATCACCAAGTCTGACCTCCAGCCTGCCCCGGCCCGATATGCGCGCCGCGCCGGTGATGGATGTGATCTTGTTCTTTTTGAACAGATACTCAACCCCCGACGTATTGCCCTTGACCACATTGTCCTTGAACGCCATCATGGCATTCAGGTCAAGCTTGGGCGCAGAGGTTGAAAAGCCCAGAGCTTCAAAACCATGCGCCGCCTCTTCAAAGCGTTCGGAGGCATGCAGCAGCGCCTTGGAGGGAATACAGCCCACATTAAGACAGGTGCCACCCGGCTCGGCACGTTTTTCGACAATCGCCACACTCAGCCCCAATTGCGCCGCCCGGATAGCGCAGACATAGCCGCCGGGCCCCGCGCCAATAACAACCAGATCAAATTCGTCCATCTTTCCGCCCCCCTAAAGATCAAGCGCCAGACGCTGCGGATCCTCGATACATTCCTTCACCCGCACCAGAAACGTCACCGCCTCCTTGCCGTCAACAATCCGGTGATCATAGGAAAGCGCCAGATACATCATCGGCCGGATCACCACCTCGCCGTTCACCGCCATGGGCCGCTGCTGAATCTTGTGCATGCCCAAAATGCCCGATTGCGGCACATTCAATATCGGCGTGGACATGAGCGAGCCATAAATGCCGCCATTGGTGATGGTAAAGGTACCGCCCAGCATATCCTCAATCCCGAGCTTGCCCTCGCGCGCCCTGCCGCCCAGTGAAGCGATGGTTTTTTCAATCCCGGCAAAGCTCAGATCATCGGCGTCGCGCACCACCGGAACCACCAGCCCGCGCTCGGTGCCCACGGCTACGCCGATATTGTAATAGTTCTTGTACACCAGCTCATCACCGTCAATCTCGGCATTGACCGCCGGAATGTCTTTCAGGGCGGCAACGCAGGCCTTGACGAAAAAGCTCATGAACCCCAGCTTGATGCCATGTTTTTGCGTGAACAACTCCTTGTATCTGGCACGCAAATCCATGATCGGCCCCATATCCACCTCGTTGAAGGTGGTGAGCATGGCGGCGGTGTTTTGCGCCTCCTTGAGCCTTGTCGCGATGGTCTTGCGCAGCCGCGTCATCCGCACCCGCTCCTCGCGCCCCTGTGGCGCCGCAGCCGTCTCTGGCGCAGCCGGGCTTGCAGCAACAGCCGGAGCCACATCGGCCAGCGCCGCCAGGACATCGCCCTTCACCAGCCGCCCGTCCTTGCCCGTCCCTTCGATAGAGGACGGATCAAGTTTGTTTTCTTCCACGATCTTGCGCACCGAAGGGGCAAGATGGGCTTCTGCCGGCGATGCGGCAGGCGCCGCCACCGCCGGTTCCGCCACCCTGGCGCTTTTGGCCGCCTCACCGGGGGTCAAAATTCCCAGCAATGCGCCGACCTCAACTGTTGCCCCGTCCTCAACGGCTATGGATTCCAGAACCCCCGAAGCCGGCGCAGGCACCTCAACCGTGACCTTGTCGGTCTCAAGCTCGACCAGCGGCTCATCCACCGCGATTGCCTCGCCGGGCGCTATAAACCATTGTGCCACCGTGGCCTCGGTAACCGATTCGCCTAATGCCGGAACCTTGATTTCCATATTATGCTTCCTCGTTTGATCAGTCCCCAACGCTCAGAGCATGATCGACAAGCTCGCGTTGCTGTTTAATATGTTTGGAGAGCAGCCCCGTTGCTGTCGAGGCCGCCGCATGACGCCCGGCATAGACCGGAGAAGTTTGTTTCGCGCCCAGCCGGGTCAGCAGCCACTCGATGCGCTCGCGGATAAAGAACCATGAGCCCATATTCTGCGGCTCTTCCTGACACCACATGATCTGCGCATTGGGAAAACGCCCCAGTTCCTTCAGCAGGGCGCGGATCGGGAACGGGTAGAGCTGCTCAACCCGCATCAGATAGATATCATCTATGCCGCGCTGCCTGCGTTCTTCAAACAGATCGTAATAGACCTTGCCGGTGCACAAGACAACCCGGCGGATTTTCTTGTCGGTTTTGAGTTTGAAAGGCGGGGTTTCGGCAATCTCCAGCCCGTCCCATAAAACCCGGTGGAAGCTGGCTTCACCGGAAAAATCGTCCAGATCAGAGACCACCTGCTTGTGCCTGAGCAGGCTTTTGGGCGCCATCAGGATGAGCGGTTTGCGGAAAGAACGGTGGATTTGCCGCCGCAGAAGATGAAAGTAATTGGCCGGGGTTGTGACATTGGCCACCTGCATGTTGTATTCGGCGCAAAGCTGCAAATAGCGCTCAAGCCGCGCCGAGGAATGCTCCGGCCCCTGTCCCTCATAGCCATGCGGCAGCAGCATTACAAGACCGCTCATACGCAGCCATTTTTCCTCACCGGCGGAAAGGAACTGGTCCACGACAACCTGTGCCCCGTTGGCAAAATCGCCAAACTGGGCCTCCCACAGCACCAGCGCATTGGGCTCGGCCAACGAATAGCCATATTCAAACCCCAAAACCGCCTCTTCCGACAGCATCGAGTTGACAACCTCGAACACGCCCTGCCCCTCGCGCACATGATGCAGCGGCGTGTAGCGGTCCTCATTTTCCTGATCGGTCAGGACGCTGTGACGCTGGGAGAAGGTGCCGCGCTCTGAATCCTGCCCGACAAGGCGCACCGTGTAGCCCTCATGCACCAGCGAGCCAAAGGCGAGCGATTCGGCCGTCGCCCAGTCAATGCCCCGCCCGGATGAGATCGACTCCTTACGCGCCTTGTAGATGCGCCGGATTGTGCGGTGGGCGTTAAAACCTTCCGGAATATCGGTAATCCGGTCGCCGATTTTTTGTAAAACCGGCTCGTCAACGCTGGTCTGTCCCTGAACATGCTTGCCGTCATGCAGCGAAAAGCCCTGCCATTTTCCCGACAACCAGTCGGCTTTTTCCGGCTTGTAATCCGCCGCGCTTTCAAACTGGCGGTCAAGATGGTTGCGGAATGCCTGTTTGGCCATCTCCAGGTCGCCTTGCGAAATCACTCCCTCACGGACCAGCCTTTGGCCGTAAAGTTCCACAACCGTAGGGTGATCGGCAATTTTCTTGTACATCAAAGGCTGGGTAAAAGCCGGTTCATCCCCCTCATTATGGCCAAAGCGGCGATAACAGAACATATCGATCACAAAAGGCTTGCCGAATTTCTGCCGGAACTCGGTCGCCACCTTGGCGCAATAGACCACTGCCTCAGGATCATCGCCATTTACATGCAAAATGGGCGCCTGAAAGCCCTTGGCGATATCACTGGGATAGGGCGATGAGCGTGAAAAACGCGGATTGGTGGTAAAGCCGATCTGGTTATTAACGATAAAATGAATCGAGCCCCCGGTACGGTGACCGCGCAGCCCTGAAAGGCCAAAGCATTCCGGCACCACCCCCTGGCCCGCAAAGGCCGCATCGCCGTGCAGCAGCAGCGGCAAAACCGAGCGCCGTTTTTCATCGCTGCGCTGGTCCTGCTTGGCGCGCACCTTGCCCAGCACCACCGGATCAACAATCTCCAGATGCGAAGGGTTGGCGGTAAGCGAGAGATGCACCGTATTGCCATCAAAGATGCGGTTCGACGAGGCTCCCAGATGATATTTCACATCGCCGGAGCTTTCGATATCATCAGGATTGGCGGCAGCGCCGAGAAATTCGGAAAACAGGGCCTTAAAAGGCTTGTCCATCACATTGCCGAGCACATTGAGCCGGCCGCGATGGGGCATGCCCAGAACAATCTCCTTCAGCCCCATATGCCCGCCGCGCTTGATGATCTGCTCCAGCGCCGGCACCAGCGCCTCGCCGCCATCAAGACCAAAACGCTTGGTGCCGCGATATTTCAGGCCGAGGAATTTCTCAAAACCCTCGGTTTCAATCAGCTTGTTGAGAATGGCCTTTTTGCCGTTTTCGGTAAAGCGGATGTCCTTGTCCGCCCCTTCGATGCGGCGCTGAATCCACGCTTTTTCCTCCGGATGGGCGATATGCATGAATTCCACCCCGACCTTGCCGCAATAGGTCCGGTGCAAAATGTCATAAATCTCGTTAATAGTGCCAAATTCCAGCCCAAGCACATGATCCAGAAAGATCGGCCGGTCCCAGTCATCAGCCAGAAAACCATAGGTTTCGGGCTGCAATTCGGGATGGGGCAGTTTGTTGTCGAGTTGCAGCGGATCAAGATCGGCCTCCAGATGGCCGCGCACCCGAAATGTGCGGATCATCATCAGCGCCCGGATCGAATCCACCGTGGCGGCGCGCATCTGCGCGTCCGAAAGTGCCACGCCGCCCGCTTGCGCCGCCTTGCCAATCTTGCCGGCAATATCCTCAGCCCTTTTCGGCCAGTCGCCGTCAAGCGCATGGATAAGCTCGCCGCCCGGTACAGGCGGCCAGTCGGCCCGCGCCCAGGACGGCCCGGAAGCCTCCCTTGTCACATTGGATTTGTTGTCTTTGAGATTAATGAAAAAAGCCCGCCATTCCGAAGAGACATCTCCCGGATTATCCATATAGCGGGCATAAAGATCCTCGATATAGGCGGCATTCGCGCCATTGAGGAAAGACGTGCTCGCCAGCACATCATTCTTGCTCTGCCTTGTCATTTTTATCCGGCGCTACCCGCGCCGCCTTTGCCGCATGCTTCCCGTCCGGGTTTGCCGGAAGCTGAAGGGCTCAAATCCTCCCGCTTCCGGCTCAGATGTTGTCACTAAAACGCAATCCTGATCTTCGCGCAAGCCTTTTAGGAATTTAACAATTCCATTAAAGTCGTACCGATGCTGGCCGGGCTGTCGGCCACTTTAATTCCGGCGCTTTTCATTGCCTCGATCTTGTCTTCCGCACCGCCCTTGCCGCCCGAAATGATGGCGCCCGCATGGCCCATGCGCCGCCCCGGCGGCGCGGTGAGACCGGCAATAAAGCCCACCACCGGCTTGCTTGTTTTCGAGGCTTTGAGAAACTCTGCGGCCTCTTCCTCGGCGCTGCCGCCAATCTCGCCGATCATGACGATAGACTGCGTCTGCTCATCGCCAAGGAACATATCCAGACAATCAATAAAACTGGTGCCGTTGACCGGATCGCCTCCAATGCCGATGCATGTGGACTGCCCCAGCCCGACCGCCGTGGTCTGTCCCACCGCCTCATAGGTCAGCGTGCCCGAACGCGACACCACGCCGACGGAACCGGCTTTGTGGATATGGCCCGGCATAATGCCGATCTTGCACTGGTCCGGGGTAATCACCCCGGGGCAGTTGGGCCCCACCAGCCGCGTAGGGGTGCCGGTCAGCGCCCGTTTGACCTTCACCATATCCAGAACCGGAATGCCCTCGGTGATGCACACCGCCAGTTCCAGCCCGGCGGCGATTGCCTCCAGTATGGCATCGGCGGCAAAGGGCGGCGGCACATAGATCGCCGTGGCCGTGGCCCCGGTGGCCTCAACGGCTTGCGCCACGGTGTCAAACACCGGCAGCCCCAGATGCTCCATGCCGCCCTTGCCCGGCGTCACCCCGCCAACCATTTTGGTGCCATAGGCAATCGCCTGCTCGGTGTGAAAGGTGCCCGTGGCCCCCGTTACACCCTGACAGATAACTTTTGTATCCCGATCAACAAGAACCGCCATGAGTATTTTTCATCCTTAGTTTTGTTTTAGGTTTGTAACTGTGTTTTAACACATAAACGGATTTATGATCTGCACCGAGCCATAGCTTTGCCCGTGGTTAAGATCCTCCGAGTACAGCCTCCTCACTCCAAGCTCCACCGCTGCCGCCACTATCGCCCCGTCCCAGTACGATATTTTATACCGCTCAGACATCTCAATTCCTGCCTTGACCAAATGAGCATCAACCGGAACACATGGCCAAATATCCAGTTGCTCAATCCATCCAAAAGCCAGCACCGGAGACAATGGCCGGCTTACCTTTCTCGTCACAACGACGTAAAATTCCTGCAACACCTGCCCCGAGACTCCAAACCCGCCCGCCTCAATAAGCTCAAAAGCCTTTTCCCGTTTATCCTTCTCTTTTTGCGTTCCGGTTGCGGCATAAACCAGAATATTCGTATCGAGAAAAACCTCAACGGTCATGCAATTCTTCCCGGCCCCATGTAACCTTGCCGACTTCCATTCCTCCTTGTTCGGCAATCTCACGCATTCGATGCACCGCCTCTTTCGCGCGGTTTTCCCGCTCCGCCATATGAGTGAGGTATTCACGTACCATGGCATTTAGGCTTGTCTTTTTCTTGGCGGCCACGAGCCTGACTTTCTCGATGACCTCTTCATCTAGACTGAGGGTTATATTTTTATTCATAGCTCAACTCCTTTTCATGCAACGCAGCATATGTGGAGCTGCGCTTAAAATCAAATTACCCCCCCAACCGCCGCCACAACCTTGACCGCCGCATCGGAAAGATCGTCGGCGGAGATGATCGGCAGGCCCGAATCGCTCAATATCTGCTTGCCCAGATCAACATTGGTGCCCTCAAGACGCACCACCAGCGGTTTGTCGAGATGCACCTCGCGCGCCGCCGCCACAATACCTGCCGCGATATAATCGCAGCGCATGATGCCGCCGAAAATATTGACCAGAATGCCCTTCACATTGGGATCAGACAGGATGATTTTAAACGCCGCCGTCACCTGTTCCGTGCTGGCGCCGCCGCCGACATCAAGGAAATTGGCCGGCGAGCCGCCTTTCAGCTTGATGATATCCATGGTCGCCATGGCCAGCCCGGCCCCGTTCACCATGCAGCCAATTTCGCCGTCAAGCTTGATATAATTCAGATCAAATTTCGAAGCCTCGATCTCGGCCGGGTCTTCCTCGTCAAGATCGCGCAAGGCTACAATATCCTCGTGGCGGTAAAGCGCGTTGGAATCAAAATTCATCTTGGCGTCAAGACAGGTCAGATCGCCTTGCGGCGTGACCACCAGCGGGTTGATCTCCAGCAAGGACGCATCCTTTTCCACCACGGCGCGGTAGAGATTGCCAATCAGCCTGACGCATTGCTTGATGCTTGCCCCCTTCAGGCCCAGCTCATAGGCAATCTCACGGCCATGAAAGCCGGAAAAGCCGCAAGCCGGATCAATATCGATGGTGAGGATTTTCTCCGGCGTTTTGGCCGCCACCTCCTCGATATCCATGCCGCCTTCTGTCGAGACGATAAAGGCGATGCGCGATGTTCCCCGGTCCACCAGCGCCGAGAGATAAAACTCCGAGGCGATATCACAGCCCTCTTCGATATAAAGCCGCCGCACCAGCCGCCCCTCGGGCCCGGTCTGCTTGGTGACCAGGGTTGCGCCCAAAATGGCCTCCGCCGCCTGACGCACATCCTCAAGGCTTTTCACCACCTTGACGCTGCCCGCCTTGCCGCGTCCGCCAGCATGGATCTGCGCCTTGACCACCCAGACCGGCCCGCCAAGCTCCTCGGCTGCTTTGACCGCCTCATCAACGCTGAAAGCGGCAATGCCGCGCGGCGTCGGCGCGCCAAATTCGCGCAAAACGCCCTTGGCCTGATATTCATGAATATTCATCTGTTTCGCCTTTTGATATTTGCCGGGCCTGTCGTTTACTTCGCCAGATCAGGAGCCAGCTCCTTGCATTCGCTGACCAGCTTTTTCACCGCATCAACCGAATGATCAAACAATTCACGCTCGGAATCTGACAGCTCGATCTCGATCACCCGCTCAACGCCGCCCGCCCCGATCACAATGGGCACCCCGGCGTAAAACCCGTTCACCCCGTATTCACCGGAAAGATGCGCTGCACAGGGCAAGACCCGCTTCATGTCTTTCAGGTAAGCCTCCGCCATCTGGATCGCCGAAGAGGCCGGAGCGTAAAACGCCGAGCCGGTTTTGAGCAAACCGACAATTTCCGCGCCGCCATTCCTGACCCTGGTGATAATCTCTTCAAGGCGCCCGGCGCTCATCCAGCCCATTTTCACCAGATCGGTGAGCGGAATGCCCGCCACGGTGGAATAACGCGCCAACGGCACCATGGTGTCGCCGTGCCCGCCAAGCACAAAGGCGGTGACATCTTCCACCGAGACATTCACTTCTTCGGCAATAAAGGCGCGGAAACGGGCCGAATCCAGAATGCCCGCCATACCGACAACCTTGTGCTTGGGCAGACCGCTCGCCGCCTGCAAGGCCCAGACCATGGCGTCGAGCGGATTTGTGACACAGATAACAAAGGCATCGGGCGCATATTCGGCAATCCCGGCCCCGACCTGCCCCATGACTTTCAGGTTGATGCCCAGCAGATCATCGCGGCTCATCCCCGGCTTGCGCGGCACCCCGGCGGTGACAATCACCACATCGGCCCCGGCAATACCCGAATAGCTGTCAGTTCCCGCCAGTCTGGCGTTAAAGCCCTCCACCGGGCTTGATTCAAACAGATCAAGCGCCTTGCCCTGGGGCACGCCGTCCACAATGTCAAACAGGATGATATCGCCAAGCTCCTTCAAGCCCGCCAGATGCGCCAGCGTGCCGCCGATCATTCCCGAGCCAATAAGCGCTATTTTATTTCTAGCCATGGGTTAAGGCCTCCATTTCATCTTGGTATTGTCCCAATGAGTATCAAGCCGCGCACAGCCCCGCAATCCGCAAAACTATGCACGACGTTAGTCTGTAAAAAGTGGTTTTCCAAAGCTCATCTCTTGAGCGCAAAAATCTTCACGCTGGCGGCGTATTCATTAAAATCAATCTCGTCAATCAGATCGCTCATCCGGTCGTGATAGACCGGTTCCTCCGGCGCACCGCAACAGCCCGAGCCCTCGCCCGCAACCGGCGTGCAGCAGCCTGAAACCCCGCCCTGCTTATAGGCATTGAGATCGGAACCTGCATCCACCACCTCGACCGCATCAAAACCGGCACTGACAAGCTTTTCCCGGTTTTCATCAATCGAGATTGCGCCGGAAACACATGAGGTCCAGGCGGCCATGGAATCGCGGATGGTGCCGGGCAAATCCTTCCTCAATGCAATATCGCTGATCGCCAGCCGCCCGCCCGGCTTCAGAATGCGGAAAATTTCCCTTATGGCCGCATCCTTGTCCTCCACCAGATTAATGACGCAATTGGAGATGACGCAATCCACTGAATTATCCGCCAGAGGCATATCAGCGATTTCCGCCAGATGAAACTCGGCATTGCCCACCCCGGCCTTTTGCGCATTGCGCCGGGCCAGTGCGATCATATCTTCGGTCATGTCAATGCCGATGACGCGGCCTTCCGGCCCGACCTTCTTCGCCGCCAAAAACACATCAATACCACCGCCCGAGCCAAGATCAACCACCGTCTCGCCCGTGCGGAGCGAGGCCATGGCCACCGGATTGCCGCAGGAAAGCCCCATATTGGCCTCATCGGGGATCGAGCCCAGCTCCTCGGCCGTATAACCAAAGGATTCGGCAATCTTGCGTATCCCCTCATCTTCCGACGAAAGCCCCGAACGCGCCACCGCGCCGTAACCACTCTTCACCGCCTCGGTAATATCCTGCGTCATCTCATTTTCCCCTTTGAAAAACCATACAACCAAAAACTGATTCGTTTTGCGTCAATTTCAACCGCTGCGCATTTCAACAAGCCGTGAAGCGGTGCGTTCAAAAGCGCCCGCACCGCTGCTCGCAACATAAAGCTCATGCGGCTCCGCCGCCGCCGAGATGATCAGCCTTGTCCCCGCATCATATAGCGCATCGATCAAGGTTATAAACCGTTTGGCCTCATTGCGTCTGGCAACGTCCATAACCGGCACATTGGCAAGAAACAGCGCGTGATAGTTTTGCGCGATGGCCAGATAATCCACCGCCCCCAGCGGCTGGCCGCATAATTGCGCAAAATCAAAAAACGCCGCGCCGCAGGCGGCGCGCGGCACCTGCACCAGACGCCCCTTGACCTGAAGGGTCTGCGCCTCCCCCTTTTGCCCCGAAGTCAGCCGCGCCCAGACCTGCTCCATTTCCGCCGCACTTTTTTCTCCCAAAGGCGCGTGATAGTAATCATCTGCCCTCAGCCGGTCGAGGCGGTAATCCCGCTCGCCGTCAAAATGCAGCACCTCCATCCTGGCCTTGATCAGATCAATAAAGGGCAGGAAAAGGCCGCGATTGAGCCCGTCTTGATAAAGATCATCCGGCGCAGTGTTGGAGGTTGCCACCACCACCACCCCCTCGTCAAAAAGCGCCGAAAAAAGCCGCCCCAGAATCATCGCATCGGCAATGTCACCCACCTGAAATTCATCAATGCAGAGCAGCGCCGCATCGCGGGCGATTTCAGATGCCGTCACGGGAATGGGGTCGCCTTCGACCGCCCGGCGCCAGCGCCCGATCGCGCTATGGACCTGCTGCATGAAGGCGTGAAAATGCACCCGCTTGCGCGGCGCAAAGCCGGTTGTCTCGAAAAACATATCCATCAGCATGGTCTTGCCGCGTCCCACGCCGCCGTAAAGATACAGCCCCTTGGGGACATTTTTGCGTCTGGTCTTGAAAAAATTGAAAAAATCATCGCGCCCCGATGGCGGCCTGTAGCGCCCCAGACGGTCATGCAGAAGTTGCAGGTTTTCCGCCATCAGCATCTGCGCCGGCTCTATCGACAACTCCCCGCGCAGGATTTTCGCGCGGTAATGCGGAAGCGGGCCGGTCTTGAGGTGCTGATCCATATCTTTTTGTTTTTATATCAGTCTGTTCAATAAAACCGGCAATATTCCAGCCCGCTACCCGGCCTTGAAGACATCATCCACCCGAACCTGCATTCCGATCGCCAGCGCATTGGTGGCGGATGCCATGGCGATCACCTGCATAAGCTCGCCATGCATAGCCGCGTTCATCCCCTTGGCCCGCGCCGCCGCCGTATGCGAATGAATACAATATTCGCATGAATTGGCGGTGCTGACCGCGATATAGATCATTTCCTTGAACATGGGATCAAGCTCGCCCTCGCCCATGGTGGCTTTCAGATTCTCCCAGGTGCGCTTCAAGGTCCCGGGATGATTGGCCAGGCTTTTCCAGAAATTATTGACCCAGTCGATCTTGCGAACACGCATGATATCATCATAAACCGCGCGCACTTCCGCGCTTGCCTCTTCATATTCGATCAGTTTAACGGTGGACATAAGACCCTCTTCTTCATTCTCGACCAGAATAACATGTCACCCCGGCGAAAACTGCGGATTCACGGCAAGATTTTTCAGAGCAATTGTCATACGAGCAACGGATCCCGGCTTTCACCGCAATGACGAACAAGGTGTAAAAACCGGCGTTGCACCACAAACCCTAAAACCGCCGCTCGATCAAAAGCCGCTTGATATTGGCGATCGCCCTGGCCGGATTGAGCCCCTTGGGACAGGTCTTGGTGCAGTTCAAGATAGTGTGGCAGCGATAGAGCCGGAACGGGTCTTCCAGATTATCAAGCCGCTCGCCGGTGGCCTCATCGCGGCTGTCGATAATCCAGCGATAGGCCTGAAGCAGGATGGCCGGGCCCAGATAGCGGTCCTCGTTCCACCAGTAGGACGGGCATGAGGTTGAGCATGAAGCGCATAAAATGCACTCGTAAAGCCCGTCAAGCTTGGCCCGGTCATCACGGCTTTGCGGCCATTCTTTCTCGGGCTCCGGCGTCTCGGTTTTCAGGAAAGGCGCAATTGAGGCGTGCTGGGCGTAAAAATTGGTCAGATCGGGAATAAGATCCTTCACCACCCCGGTATGGGGCAGCGGATAGATTTTCACCGCCCCCTTGACCTCGTCAATGCCCTTGGTGCAGGCCAGTGAATTGGTGCCGTCAATATTCATCGAACACGACCCGCACACCCCCTCGCGGCACGAACGGCGGAAGGTCAGGGTGGAATCCTGATCATTCTTGATCTTGATCAGCGCATCCAGGACCATCGGCCCGCATTCATCAAGATCGATGAAATAGGTATCCACATGCGGGTTTTTGCCGTCTTCGGGATTCCAGCGGTAGATTCTGAACTCCTTCAGATTCTTTGCATCGACCGGTTTTTCATGTACCGTGCCTTTGGTAATCTTGGAATTCTTCGGCAACGTGAACTGGACCATAACCTTAACCGCCCTTATTTGTCAGTAAACCCGTGCTTTGGGTTTGATGTAATCAATCTTGTCGGTGAGCGTGTAATCATGCACCGGACGGTAATCGAGTTTGATTTCGCGTTTGTCCGTGTCCGCCCAGGCCAGCGTATGCTTCATCCAGTTTTCATCATCCCGGTCGGGAAAATCCTCACGCGCATGGGCGCCGCGGCTTTCCTCGCGGTTGAGCGCCCCTTCAATGGTCACCGCCGCCTGAGCGACCAGATTGTCAAACTCAAGCGTTTCAATCAGATCCGAATTCCACACCAAAGTCTGGTCAGTAACATGCAAATCCTCGCGCAATGACCAGATCTCGGCGATTTGCTCCTGCCCTTCGCTCAAAACTTCCCGGGTACGGAATACGGCGCAATGCGACTGCATCGCCTTTTGCATCATCAGCCGCGCCTCGGCCGTCCTTGTGCCGCCGCCGGCATGGCGGAATTTATCAAACCTTGCCACCGCCCGAGCGCCGCAATCCTTTGCCGGTTCGGGCAGTTTGGCCCCGGCTTTTACCGTCTCGGCGCAGCGTTTGGCCGCCGCCTTGCCGAACACCACCAGATCAATCAGCGCGTTGGAACCAAGCCGGTTCGCCCCGTGCACCGAAACGCTCGCCGCCTCGCCGATCGCCATCAATCCCGGCACAACCGAATCCGGATTGCCATCTTTTGAAGTCAGCACTTCGCCGTGATAATTGGTCGGAATCCCGCCCATATTGTAATGCGCCGTCGGCAGCACCGGAATGGGTTCGCGGGTGACATCGACACCGGCAAAAATCCTGGCTGATTCGGCAATCCCCGGCAACCGTTCCCGAATGATCGCCGGATCAAGATGATCAAGATGCAGGAAAATATGATCCTTGAGCTTGCCATATCCGCGCCCTTCGCGAATTTCAATCGTCATCGAGCGCGAGACCACATCGCGCGAGGCCAGATCCTTGGCATGGGGCGCATAGCGCTCCATGAACCGCTCGCCTTCGGAATTGGTCAGATAACCGCCCTCGCCGCGCACCCCTTCGGTAATCAGCACACCGGCGCCATAAACGCCGGTGGGATGAAACTGGATAAACTCCATGTCCTGCAACGGCAATCCGGCGCGCAGCACCATGGCGTTGCCGTCTCCGGTGCAGATATGCGCCGAGGTGCAGGAAAAATAGGTGCGCCCGTAGCCACCGGTGGCCAAAATGGTCTTTTGCGCAAAAAAGCGGTGCAAGGTGCCGTATTCCATGCACATGGCGACAATGCCGCGGCATGTCCCGTTCTCGTCCATAATCAGATCAAGCGCGAAATATTCGACATAAAACACCGCCGTATGGCGCAGCGCCTGGCCGTAAAGCGTGTGCAACATGGCGTGTCCCGTACGGTCGGCGGCAGCGCAGGTGCGCTGGGCCGGCGGCCCCTCGCCAAAATCAGTGGTCATGCCGCCAAAGGGGCGCTGGTAAATCTTGCCCGCATCGGTGCGCGAGAAGGGCACGCCGAAATGCTCCAGCTCATAGACCGCATCGGGCGCCTCGCGGCATAAAAACTCGATCGCATCCTGATCGCCGAGCCAGTCCGATCCCTTGACCGTATCATACATATGCCAGCGCCAGTTATCGGGTCCCATATTGCCCAGTGAGGCGGCCACCCCGCCCTGGGCCGCCACCGTATGGCTGCGGGTGGGGAACACCTTGGTGACGCAGGCGGTTTTCAGCCCCGCTTCCGCCGCCCCCATGGTGGCGCGCAATCCCGCACCACCGGCGCCGACCACCAGAACATCGAAATGATGGTCCGTAAACTCGTAAGCCGCCATGGCGTCAGCCTCCCAGGCTCAGTTTAACGATAGCATAAATGCAGATCAGACCGAAAAAGGCGGTGAACAGGATATTGCCGATCAATGCCGCGATCTTGAAGCCCTCATGATGGATGTAATCTTCAATAATCACCTGCAAGCCCAGCATCATGTGCCAGGCGCTGGAGATGACAAACAGCATAATCAAAAGGGCCGAGATCGGGAATTTGAAATAGGCCACCACCGTGGCATGGTCCGCCCCGGCAAGCGTGACGAGCGTGTAGAGGAAGAAAACCGTCAGCGGCACATTGGCCAGCGCCGTGATGCGCTGACGCCAGAAATGCTCCGCGCCGCCGCGCGCCGAGCCAAGACCGCGCGCCTGTTTTAAAGGCGTGCGCATGGGGGTCTGCATTCTCATAAGCGGCCTCCCATCATGAAATAGCCGGCAATCCATACCGCCCAGGTCAGAACGACCGAGCTGATAAACATCGCCCAGGCCGAAACCTCGAGTGCTTTTTTGTCAAACATGGCCCCCGTATCCCAGATGAAATGCCTCACGCCGCCCAGCATGTGGTGAATGAGCGCCCAAGTATAACCGAACAGGATAAGCCGTCCGAGCCAGGATCCGACGAACGCATTGACATAAGAGAAGTAATGCGCCCCGCTGGCGGCCGAAATCAGCCACCAGGCCAAAAGAATGGTTCCGAAATAAAGCGCCGCGCCCGTAACCCGGTGCATGACCGACATGATCATGGTGAACATCGGGCTGTAGATCTGCAAATGCGGCGACAGGGGCCGCTCCACATTCATACGATTGTCCGCCATCTCGCGGCTCCCCCGTGTTTTCTTCAGATATCCTGAAGCATTCAGTCGCGCAGGACAGGCCTTTTCGCCCGGCCCCTTTAAACCTTGTACTCCTTGATTCCCGTCGATGCAAATACTCCTATAGACGAATTATAATTTATTTTTTCAGCCCTGCGGGCCCTGCATTCCGGCGAGGAAAAGGATGCGTTTGGCATTTTCAAGATGAAGACGCTCGGCCATGCGCCCACCGATGGAGATTGCACCTTTTGCCGCATTTTCCGGCCGGGCAAAAGCAGCGATCACCTCCTGCGCCCAGCGGATTTGCGCCGCATCGGGAGAGAATATTTCATGGCAAATCCCGATCTGCGCCGGATGAATGAGGCTTTTGCCGTCCATCCCCATATCCGCCCCCTGGCGGCACTCGGCCGCAAAGCCCCGCGCATCGGTAAAATCATTGTAAACCCCGTCGATCACATCAAGGCCGTGCGCCCGAGCCGCCGCGACGCAAACCCCGAGCAGCCCGGCAATAGCGGCCCGGTCCGGCGTCGGCCGCGCCCGCAATTCGGCGTAAAGATCGTTGCTGCCGATGACCAGAGCCGCCAGCGCATGGGATCGCGCCCCGGCGCAAGCGGCAATCCTTGCCACCTCGAGCAGCGCCAGCGGCGTCTCCATCATTACCCACAGCCGCGTTTTTCCGGCCACCCCCGCCGCCGCCATCGCCGCGGCGGCACTGCGGATATCGGGCGCGCCGTTGATTTTTGGCACCAGAACCGCATCCGCGCCCGCATCGGCAATCATTGCAAGATCAGCCTCCGCCAAAGCGCTGTCCAGAGCATTGATACGGATAATCACTTCCCCTTGCCCTCCCGCCCCGTCACGCAAAAAACCGCGGATATTCTGCCGCGCCGCCGCCTTGGCCTGCGGCGCAACGGCGTCTTCCAGATCAAGGATCAGGCAATCCGCCCCCCGCCGCAGCGCCTTTGCCAGCGCCTTTACATTGGAGCCGGGCACATAAAGCACACTGCGCCGCCGCTTTATTTCCATGCCATCATCCTCTTTCTTCTCTTGCCTTGCTGCAAACAGGCTTGCATTGATGAATATTACCGGCTATCAGATTTCACAAGCTCAAGAAGCCGCAGGATCATATTATTTCACCAAACCCTGCCCCTCTTTAATGCGAATAGAGGGCGCTGGCTTTACGCTTCTGGGCCGCCATAGCTCAGTTGGTAGAGCATCGCATTCGTAATGCGGGGGTCGGGTGTTCAAGTCACCCTGGCGGCACCATTTTTTTCACAGGCCTCATCAAAAGCTGGACAAAAAGCCCGTCCGGGTGCAACAGGGTAATCTTCCTGAGTCAGCATTTGAGGGTTTTGGTTATGAATGACATCATCTCCGGGGCGTGGAACTATCCGACCCAGATCAGGTTTGGCCCCGGTATTATCTCCGAGCTTGCCGCCACCTGCCTTTCCATAGGCATAAAGCACCCGCTTCTGGTGACCGATGAGGGGCTGGCGGAAATCGATTTCATCAAGGCCGCCATCAGCGCCAATGAAGCGGTCGGGGTTCCCACCGGGCTTTTTTCCGATGTCAAGGGCAATCCGGTCGGACGCAATATCACCGAAGGCGTTGCCGCCTACCGGGCCGGAGATCATGACGGCGTCATTGCCTTTGGCGGCGGCAGCGGCGTCGATGCGGGCAAGGCCATCGCCCTGATGGCGGGTCAGGACCGCCCCTTGTGGGATTTTGAAGATGTCGGCGACAACTGGACAAGGGTCAATGTGGATGCAATCGCGCCTATTATCGCCGTGCCCACCACATCGGGAACCGGTTCAGAAGTTGGCCGCGCCAGCGTCATTCTCAATGAAGACACCCATGAAAAAAAGATTATTTTCCACCCGCGCATGTTGCCGCAGATTGTCCTCGCCGACCCGGAACTGACCCTCGGGCTGCCGCCCAAAATTACCGCCGCCACCGGTCTTGACGCTTTTGTGCATTGCTTTGAGGCCTATTGCGCCCCCGGATTTCATCCCATGGCGGACGGCATCGCCCTTGAAGGCATGCGCCTCATCGCCGGCGCCCTGCCGCGCGCCCATGAAAACGGCGGCGATATCAACGCCCGTGCCAAAATGCTGGCCGCCGCCATCATGGGCGCCACCGCCTTCCAGAAAGGTCTCGGCGGCGTCCATGCCCTGGCCCATCCCGCCGGTGCGATCTATGACGCCCATCATGGCCTCGTGAACGCTGTCTTGCTCCCTTATGTGATGAGCGCCAACCGCAAGGCGATTGCGCCGCAGATGATCCGGCTGGGCCGTTTCCTCGGACTCGACAATCCCGGCTTCAAAACCGTTTTCAACTGGGTGCTGGATTTGCGCAAGAAACTGGGCATCCCCGACACGCTCACGGAAATCGGCATGAAAAAGGAAAAAGCCGCGCTGATCGGCGAAATGGCAAAGCGCGATCCTTCCGCCGGCGGTAACCCGGTTGCGTTTGAAGCCACCGACTACGCCGCCATCTACAGCCGCGCCTGTTCAGGCGATCTGGGTTAAATCTCTCGTTTGTTTCAAGCCAGGCCAGGGTCAAATCAGATTAAACACAACGCGCTTTAATGCAACGGCCCGTTGCTGCTCATCAGCCAGGTTTCGATCCGGGCCGCGCCCAGAATGGGCCCGCCCCTGCCAAGTTGCAGAATAAGGGCGCAGCCATCATAGCCCTGCCCCATCAAATCGGTTTTTGGCAGATCAACCCGGATGGCCTTGCCGCTCCACATGGCGACCGGCGTCATCTCGCGAACGACATTGAAATAGGTGATGTCCTTGCCGTGATTTTCGCCGCGGCGGATCGGCACCTTTACCTGGTTTTGATACAAAACCAGCCACAAGGTTGCCTTTTTCTCCTTGAGCCCGGGCGGCGCATCGCCAATGCCGACCGATATGGCGTCATGACTGACATCTATCGTGAGGGGAACATACTGCCCGGCGCGACTTTTCACCGTGGCGGCAATTACATTCTCGATCTGCTCCTGACGGCTTCCCACCACATGGCGCACGCCGTTGATCACCACTTGCGGCGTATAAACCTCACGGTCACCGCGATAGGCGGCATAGGCCCGCTGGCGCTTGGCGTTGGCGGGGTGCGAGAGGGTATCCTCCCAGCCCAGATAATCCCAGTAATCCACCGGAAAAGTGAGGGCGACAAGGTCCTCGCGGGCCGAAAGCCGGCCCAAAAGCGCATCCGCCGGCGGACATGACGAGCACCCTTGCGAGGTGAAAAGCTCCACCACCGAAAACTGCGCCGCCTTGCCGCCCGCATGAGCGCCCGCCCCCATCATGGCGGCAAAAACCAGACCCGCAACGCCCGTGCGAAAAATCCACATCATGTAATCCCTGACATATCGGCTGATGACCTCTTGACTTGCCAGCATAGTCCGGAGCGCCGCTCACTTGCCAGTCACGATGGGGTGAGTTTATTTGGCCAGATTGCGCAGAACATATTGCAAAATGCCGCCGTGACGGAAATATTCCAGCTCGTCCTCGGTATCAATGCGGTACAGCAGCGAAATCTCCTCCTCGCGGCCATCGGCAAATTTAATGCCGGCCTTCATGGTCATGCGCGGCTCAATAGCGTTCAGCCCCGCAACCGTGATAGTTTCATCACCTCTCAGCCCCAGACTCTGCCAGCTTGTCCCTTCCTCAAAGGTAAGCGGCAGCACTCCCATGCCGATCAGATTGGAGCGGTGAATGCGCTCGAACGAGCGGGTGATCACGGCGCGAACCCCCAGCAATCTGGTGCCCTTGGCAGCCCAGTCCCGCGACGAGCCGGTGCCGTATTCACGCCCGGCAATGACCACGAGCGGTACATTCTCCTTCTGATAGCGCATGGCGGCGTCATAGATCGGCATCAGCTCGCCGGACGGGTAATGGCGCGTCACCCCGCCTTCGGTGCCCGGCGCCATCTGGTTGCGGATGCGGATATTGGCCAGGGTGCCGCGCATCATCACTTCATGATTGCCGCGGCGCGAACCATAGGAATTGAAGCCGCGCGGCGGCACCTGATGGTCCTTCAGATAACGCCCGGCGGGACTGTCTTCCTTGATGGAGCCGGCGGGAGAGATGTGATCCGTTGTAATACTGTCGCCAAATAGCCCGAGGATCCGCGCATTCCCGATATCGCTGATCTTGTCCGGTTCCATGGTAATACCCTCAAAATAGGGCGGGTTTTGCACATAGGTCGAGGACACATTCCAGTTATAGGTCAGCCCGCCGCCAGAGGGGACCGCCTGCCAGCGCGCATCGCCCTTGAAGACATCCGCATAGCGTTTTTCAAACATCTCCGGCGTGAGCGAAGAGCGGATAAGTTCGGCGATCTCTTTTGAATCGGGCCAGATATCTTTCAGATAGACAGGCTGCCCGTCGCGGCCCTTGCCCAGGGGCTCGGTGGTAATATCACGCGTTAATGATCCGGCCAGTGCATAGGCGACAACCAGAGGCGGCGAGGCGAGATAATTGGCCCGCACATCCGGGTTGACCCGGCCTTCAAAATTGCGGTTGCTGGAGAGCACCGAACATGAAACCAGATTGCCTTTGGCAATGGCTCCCGAAATCCCCTTCAGCAGCGGCCCTGAATTGCCGATACAGGTGGTGCAGCCATAGCCGACATTCTGGAATCCAAGCGCATCAAGATCATCCTGCAATCCGGCCCGCTCCAGATAATCGGTCACCACCTGCGAGCCCGGCGCCAGCGAGGTTTTGACCCAGGGTTTGGGCTTCAGGCCCAGCTTGCGGGCATTGCGCGCCACCAGACCGGCGCCGATCATCACCGAAGGATTTGAGGTATTGGTGCATGAGGTAATGGCGGCGATAACGATATCCCCGTGGGTGATGGCAAAATCACACCCCTCGACATCGATGCGCCCTCCATCATCCGATACCCCGAAATGATCTTTCAGCGCATGGGCAAAGGCAGGCTTTGCCTCGCCAAGGGCAATGCGGTCCTTGGGCTGGCTCGGCCCGGCAATGGCGGGCTCGATGGTGGCAAGATCAAGCTCCAGTGTCGAGGAGAAAACCGGCTCTTGCGCATCATTATCGCGGAAAAGCCCCTGCGCCCTGGCGTAAGCCTCCACCAGCGCGACATAATCACCGCGACCGGTGGCGTTTAAAAAGTTCAGCGTGTCGTCATCAATGGGGAAAATGCCGCAGGTGGCGCCATATTCAGGCGCCATATTGGCCACTGTCGCCTGATCTTCCAGTGAAAGATGATCCAACCCGGGGCCAAAGAATTCGACAAACTTGCCCACGACACCCTTCCGGCGCAG
Source organism: Alphaproteobacteria bacterium (assembly GCA_024275895.1). Classification (GTDB taxonomy): domain Bacteria; phylum Pseudomonadota; class Alphaproteobacteria; order Rhizobiales; family BM303; genus BM303. The sequence goes on from JAJRYE010000032.1 coordinate 21,888, forward strand.
CATTTCAACCACTCGCAAGACCAGATCGGTGGCGGTCACCCCCTGCGCCATCTCGCCCGTGAGCCGCACCCCGACAACTTCCGGGATCAGCATCGAGACAGGCTGACCCAGCATCGCCGCCTCGGCCTCAATGCCGCCCACGCCCCAGCCCAGCACCGAAAGCCCGTTGACCATCACCGTATGGCTGTCGGTTCCCACAAGCGTATCGGGAAAGGCAAGAGGAAGCTCATCATCGCCGCTTGTCCAGACCACTTTGGCCAGATGCTCCAGATTGACCTGATGGCAAATACCGGTGCCCGGCGGCACCACGCGGAAATTGTCAAACGCCGCCCCGCCCCAGCGCAAAAACTCATAGCGTTCCTCGTTACGCTCATATTCGCGCCCCACATTTTGCGCGAACGCTTCGCTTGAGCCGGAAAAATCCACCATTACCGAGTGATCAATCACCAGATCCACCGGCACCTGCGGATTGATCCTGGCCGGATCAGAGCCCAGATCCTGCATCGCGTTGCGCATGGCGGCCAGATCAACCACCGCCGGAACCCCGGTGAAATCCTGCATCAGGACGCGGGCGGGACGAAAGGCAATCTCGCGCTCCACCGTCTGGCCGCTGCCGCAGGCCACAACCGCTCTTATATCATCGGCGGTGACCGTTTTGCCGTCTTCAAAACGCAGCAGGTTCTCCAGCAGGATTTTAAGCGAAAAGGGCAGCCTCGAGATACCGTCCAGACCGTTTTTCCCGGCCCTTTTAAGATCGAAATACTGATATTTCCGGCCACCGGCTTCCAGAGTGGTGAGGCATTTGAAGCTGTCGAGTGAGGCTTGCGTGTTCTGTCCCATAAGAGATTCCTTTTTGTCTTTCCTGCCGGTATAACGCTTGCGGGCCTCAAATCAATTGGCCTTGCGGCTAATTCATGGCTTAAATTCTATCGCGGACTCGCAAAATCAACCAAACCGCGCTATCAGAACATCAATTGTAGTTGAACCTCAAACAAGATACCACGCGAAAACAATGGAAAAATTTACCAAACTTACCGCCGCCGCCGCCGCCATGCCGCTGGTGAATATCGACACGGATATGATTATCCCCAAGCAGTTTCTAAAAACCATCAAGCGCACCGGGCTGGGAAAAAACCTGTTTGCCGAAATGCGTTATGATGAAAACGGCAATGAAGTGAAAGATTTCGTCCTCAACCAGCCCGCCTGCCGCGAGGCGCGCATTCTGGTGGCGGGCGATAATTTCGGCTGCGGCTCCTCGCGCGAGCATGCCCCCTGGGCGCTGATGGATTTTGGTTTCAAGGTCATTATCGCGCCTGATTTTGCCGATATTTTTTACAGCAACTGCTTCAAGAACGGCATTTTGCCCATCAAGCTGCCGCAAGAAGATGTGGACAAGCTGATGGATGATGCCTCACGCGGCGCCAACGCCACGATCACGGTTGATCTGGAAAACCAGCGCATCACCGGCCCTGATGGCGGCGTGATCACGTTTGAGATCGACGCTTTTCGCAAGAAATGCCTGCTGGAGGGGCTCGATGATATCGGTCTGACCCTGAAAAAGGCCCCCGTCATTGATGCGTTTGAAAAAGACATGGCCAAATCCCGGCCCTGGATATAAGCCACAAACAGCGCCAGATACATATCCGACATATCTGACATTTTGAACAAGGACGACCCCCATGCCCGCTTATAAACTCTTTTTGCTCCCCGGTGACGGTATCGGCCCCGAAATCATGGCCGAGGCCGTGCGCATCATCGACTGGTTCGGCGAAAACGGACCGGCCAGCTTTGAATATGAAAGCGGCCTTGTCGGCGGTGCCGCCTATGATGCTTACGGCGTCGCCATTTCCGAGGAGGACATGCTCAGCGCCATGACAGCCGATGCGGTGATCTTCGGCGCGGTGGGCGGGCCCAAATGGGACAATGTGCCCTATGATGCACGTCCCGAAGCGGGGCTCTTGCGCCTGCGCAAGGATATGAAGCTGTTTGCCAATCTGCGCCCGGCCATCTGCTACCCGGCGCTCAGCGAGGCCTCATCGCTCAAGAAGGAGCTTGTCGAAGGGCTTGATATCATGATCGTGCGCGAGCTTACCGGCGGGGTCTATTTTGGCGAACCCAAGGAAATCACCGATCTGGGCAACGGCCAGAAACGTGCCGTGGACACCCAGGTCTATCAGACCTATGAGATCGAGCGCATCGCCCGGGTGGCCTTTGATCTGGCCCGGCTGCGCGCGGGCCGCGTCGCCTCGGCGGAAAAACGCAATGTGATGAAAACCGGCGTGTTGTGGAGCGAGGTCGTCACCGCCGTTCACGAGGCGGAGTACAAGGATGTTCAGCTTGAGCATATTCTGGCCGATAATTGCGCTATGCAACTGGTGCGCAACCCGCGGCAATTTGACGTAATCGTCACCGACAACCTGTTCGGCGATATTCTGTCCGATGTCGCTGCCATGCTCACCGGCTCTTTGGGCATGCTGCCATCCGCCTCTCTGGGCGAGGCTGGCAAGGACGGCAAGCGCAAGGCGCTTTACGAGCCGGTGCATGGCTCGGCCCCCGATATTGCCGGTCTGGAAAAAGCCAATCCCATCGCCATGATTGCCTCTTTCACCATGGCGCTCAGATATTCGTTCGATATGGGCGATGAGGCCGATCTGCTCGACAGCGCCATCGCCAATGTGCTCGCCAATGATCTGCGCACCGCCGATCTGATGCAAAAGGGCAAGACCGAAGTCACCACCAGCCAGATGGGGGACGCCATTTTGGCCGAACTTGACTTGCTCTCCTCCTGATATCCCGCAAAAGCCGGGCATCAGCAAGGAATCGCGGGTGAAACATATAACACGGAAACTCAGTCCGGGATCGGAATATCCCGGATCCTGAAGCCGGCCGTTTGCAGGGCCAGCAGCCGCTCGCCCTCACTGACCAGATCAAAGCGGCAGCCGCCAATCGACCAGCGCATGGC
>JAJRYE010000002.1 GCA_024275895.1 Alphaproteobacteria bacterium
CGAAGCCCTGCTGGCGGCCATTTACCGTGATGGCGGTTTTGATGCGGCGGCGGCCTTTATCCGCAAGCAATGGGCGGCGCGGCTCAACGGAATGACCAAAGTGCCGCGCGATCCCAAAACCCTGCTTCAGGAATGGGCGCAGGCCAGAGGCTTGCCGCATCCGGTTTACCGCGCCACCGGGCGCACCGGGCCGGATCATGCGCCCCATTTCACCATTGAAGTGCAAATCGAAGGGCTGACGGCGGCCAGCGGAAGCGGCCCCAGCAAACGCCGTGCCGAGCAGGCGGCGGCGCAAATCATTCTGTAGCGCGAAGGTATCGGGGCCTGATGAATACTGAGACAAAATGCGGCTACGCCGCACTGATTGGTGCCCCCAATGCCGGCAAATCGACGCTTTTGAACGCGCTGGTGGGGGCCAAGATCGCCATTGTCACCCATAAAGTGCAAACCACTCGCACCCGTATCACCGCAATTGCGCTGCAAGATGCGGCGCAGATTATCTTTATTGACACGCCGGGCATATTCGCACCGCGGCGGCGTCTCGACAGGGCGATGGTGGAGGCGGCCTGGGCCGGGGCAGGGGACTCCGATGTGGTTGTGGTTCTGGTCGATGCACGCAAGGGGATAACGGATGAGGTCAAAGCCATATTGAATGGGCTCAAAGCTATAAAACGCCCGGTATGGCTGGCGCTCAACAAGATTGACACGGTAAGGAAAGACGTGCTGCTGGCGCTGTCAATACGGTTGGCAGAGCTTTATGACTTTGCAAACATCTATATGATCTCGGCCCTGAGCGGGGACGGGGTCGAGGATCTCAAATCCGCTATGGCCGGGGCCATGCCACGCGGGCCCTGGCTCTACCCGGCAGACCAGATTGCCGATCTGCCGCAGCGTCTGCTGGCGGCGGAGGTTACGCGTGAAAAGATTTTCCTGCGCCTGCACAAGGAACTGCCCTATCATTCCACGGTTGAAACCGAAAGCTGGAAGCGGCAGAAAGACGGTTCCATCCGCATCCAGCAGGTGATTTATGTCGAGCGCGGCTCGCAAAAGATGATTGTTCTGGGCAAGGGCGGCCGTTCGATCCGCGAAATTGGGCGTCTGGCGCGTGAGGAGCTTTCAGAAATGCTGGATACAAAAGTGCATCTTTTTCTCTTCGTCAAGGTCCGCAGCGGCTGGGGCGATGATCCGGAGCGCTATGCCGGCATGGGGCTCAATTTCCCCAGAGAGAAGTGAGGTTCAATGGAATGGCAGGATCAGGGCATAGTGCTTTGCGCGCGCCGCTTTGGTGAGACCTCTGTCATTCTGGATTTGCTGACCGCAAAACATGGCCGTTATAGCGGTCTGGTGCGCGGGGGGCGCTCAAAGCGCCTGCGCGCGGCGCTTCAGCCGGGCAATACGCTTAAAGTGAGCTGGCGGGCGCGTCTGGAAGATCACCTGGGCAATTTCAGCGTCGAACTTGCCGCGCCGCGCGCTGCATTTATCATGGATGATGCAGCCGCGCTGGCGGCGCTGGCTTCTTTCTGCGCCCTGTGCAATCTGCTGGCCGAGCGCGAATCGCATGACAATCTTTATGCCGCAAGCGTTCTGCTGCTTGATTCGCTGGCCAGGGATGATCACTGGCCGGCCCTCATGGCGCGCTGGGAACTCGGCCTGCTCAGCGCTCTGGGCTTTGGGCTTGATCTTTCCAGATGCGCCGCCAATGGCTCATATGACGATCTGGTTTACGTCTCGCCCAAATCGGCGCGGGCGGTCAGCCGGGCAGGGGGCGAGGCTTTTGCCGACAAATTGTTGAAACTCCCTGCCTTTTTGTCAGGTATAACTTCCGCCTATCCAGACGGGCGGGAGCTTCAGGAAGCCTTTGTGCTTACCGGTTATTTTCTTGAGCGCCATATCTTCGCTCCGCGCGGCCTGAAACTGCCCGAGGCCCGCAGCCGGATGATACAAAAAACAGTGCGAATCGATTGAGAAACAATTACTGACTTGCAACATATTACCATTCCATAATATGTTCGCAGAATATGAGCGATCAATCAGACCATAGGCAGAGCGTCCGGCTCACCGCGATTATTCATGAGGTGGCGCGTCTTAACGGCCAGCCTGTCAGGACCGGTGACCGGCTGTGATGCACCAATTTGGCCCCCTCCAGCGCCAGATGGAAGGTTATCGGCGCGGTGCGCGCCAGCGGTCGGTCGCAAACCGTAGCCTGGATTGCGCGCACTATCGGCCTGAAACGCCAGGGCGAGCAGCGTATCGCCAATGAGCTTCCGGCCGAGGGCTATGTGCGCATGATTGATAATCCCGATCATAAACGCGCCCGGCTGCTGGAACTCTCGCCGGCGGGCGCGGCCGCGGCGCCCCATGCGCAAGGCGTAAAGGTCCCCGATGGCCAGCCAGAAAAAACACCGGTCCGCCTGCCCGAAATCGCCCCCTGGCCATAGCCTTGTTTCGATTCAGTTAAAGCCCCGGTCATGCTATAAGGGCGAATCATGGCGGCAGAAACATTCCCCCCCGATTCCGAGGGGATCGAAAGCATAAATCTCGGCGATGCGCTTGAAGAGCGCTATCTGGCCTATGCGCTCTCCACCATCATGCACCGGGCCCTGCCTGATGTGCGCGATGGCATGAAGCCGGTGCAGCGCCGCATCTTGTTCACCATGCGGCTGCTCAAACTCGACCCGGCGGCGGGCTTCAAGAAATGCGCCCGGGTGGTGGGTGATGTGATGGGCAAATACCACCCCCATGGCGACCAGTCGATTTATGATGCCATGGTACGGCTGGCGCAGGATTTCGCCGTGCGCTATCCGCTGGTGGAAGGGCAGGGTAATTTTGGCAATATCGACGGCGATAACGCCGCCGCCATGCGCTACACCGAGGCGCGGCTGACCAAATACGCCGAGGCGCTGCTGCAACATCTTGACGAGGACACGGTTGATTTTCGCGAAACCTATGACGGGCTGGAATCGGAACCGGTGGTTTTGCCCGCCGCCGTGCCCAATCTGCTGGCCAATGGCTCGACCGGCATCGCGGTGGGCATGGCGACCAGCATTCCGCCGCATAATGTCGGCGAGCTTTGCGATGCGGCTCTGCATTTGATCAAATTCCCCAATGCCGGGATTGAAAAGCTGGTGGAATTTGTTCCGGGCCCGGATTTTCCCACCGGCGGTATTATCACCGAGCCCAAAGAGTCGATTCTCGAAGCCTATAAAACCGGCAAGGGCGGCTTTCGTCTGCGGGCGAAATGGGAGCGCGAGGATACCGGGCGCGGCGGTTATGTCATTGTGATTACGCAGATGCCGTATCAGGTCGCCAAATCGCGCCTGATCGAGAAAATCGCCGAGATGATGCTGGCGAAAAAACTGCCGCTTCTAGGCGATATCCGCGATGAATCGGCCGAGGATGTGCGTCTGGTTCTTGAGCCCAAAAGTCGCAGTGTGGACCCGGTATTGCTGATGGAATCGCTGTTCAGGATTACCGACCTTGAGGTTCGCATCTCCATCAACATGAATGTGCTCAGCTATGGCCAGATCCCTAACGTGCTCAATTTGCGCGAGGTTTTGCGCCAATGGCTCGATCACCGCCAGATTGTCCTGATCCGGCGGACGAATTACCGCCTGGAGAAGATCGATCACCGGCTTGAAGTCCTGGGCGGCTATCTGGTCGCCTATCTCAATCTGGACGAGGTCATCCGCATCATCCGTTTTGAGGACAAGCCAAAGCAAAAGCTGATCACAGCCTTTGATCTTACCGATATTCAGGCCGAGGCGATCCTGAATATGCGTCTGCGCGCCCTGCGCAAGCTTGAAGAACTTGAAATCCGGCGTGAATTTGAGGAACTGACTGCCGAGCGCAAGAAGCTCAAATCGCTGCTCGGGTCTGATGATTTGCAATGGAAGACGATCGCCGGTGAAATCCGCGAAGCGCGCAAGACATTTGGCAAAGGCACAGCGCTTGGCGAGCGGCGCTCGCAATTTGCCAGGGCGCCGCAAGCCTCCGAGATTGATCTTGAACAGGCGATGATCGAGAAAGAGCCGGTGACGATTATCTGTTCGCAAAAAGGCTGGATACGCACATTGCGCGGCCATCTGGAGGACACATCGAAAATCAGCTTCAAGAAGGGCGACAGCGCCAGATTCATCCTGCACGCCCAGACTACCGACAAGCTAATCCTGTTTGCCACCAATGGCAAGTTTTTCACCATTGCCGTCGCTGCCCTGCCGGGTGGGCGCGGGCATGGCGAGCCGGTGCGCCTGATGGTGGATATCGGCCAGGATCAGGACATAGCCGCCTTGTTCGTGCATCGGCCGGGGCGCAAACTGCTCATTGCCTCGACCGCCGGAAACGGCTTTATTGTCGCCGAGGAGGATGTCATCGCCAATACGCGCAAGGGCAAGCAGGTGCTCAATGTCAAGGCGCCGGATGAAGCGCTCATTTGCACTCCGGTCGAGGGCGATCATGTGGCGGTGATCGGCGAGAACCGCAAACTTCTCATTTTCCCGGCGGCCCAGCTTAACCAGATGAGCCGCGGCCGCGGCGTGAGATTGCAAAAATATAAGGACGGCGGCCTCTCGGATATAAAAACCTTCAACGCCGCAGATGGTCTGACATGGCAAAATGCGGGCCGCACCTTCACGGTAAGGGGGTTCTCCGACTGGCTCGGCAATCGCGCCCAGGCCGGCCGCATGCCGCCCAACGGTTTTCCCAAAAGCAACCGCTTTGGCGGCGGGCTTTGAGTTTTAATCCGATTTAGCAGACTGTCGTACTTAAAGCTGCGAGGGAGATCGTGATCAGGGGCCGATGAGCTTCAGGCCTAGCTTCAGCGCCGATTGCACGGTTTTCAGGCGTACGGACGTGCGGCCCGGATCGCCAAAGCGGCATTCGTTATGGACAAGCCCGCCGCCTTTTACGGCCGCGGCGATATGAACCAGACCAACGGGTTTTTCAATACTGCCGCCGCCGGGTCCGGCAATGCCGGTCACGGCTATGCTCAAATCCGCCGCCGCGTTCGCAAGCGCGCCCCGCGCCATGGCTTCGGCCACTTCTTTTGATACTGCGCCATGGCTTTCAATCAAAAGGGCGCGAACGCCCAGCATCTCGATTTTTGCCGCGTTGGAATAGGTGACATAACCGCGCTCAAAGACGTCCGACGAGCCGGGGATTTCAGTCAAAACCGCAGCGATAAGCCCGCCGGTGCACGATTCAGCCGCCGCTATTTGCAAGCCCGCCTCGCGGCAGCTTTGCAGGAGATGACGGGCGGTATCAATCAGTTTTTGCGGGAACATAAAAAGCAAATACAATAATTTATCCGATCGGACAACCGGGCGGCACCAATTGTGCAGGACAATCGCATGAAAGAAACTGCGTATTTCCGTAGTTTTCGGACGTCATTCCTGCGAAGGCAGGAATCCAAAACGGGTTTTTCAGCTTGTGGGTAGCTTTTACCGGATTCCTGCCTTCGCAGGAGTGACGAATTGGATTTGCTGTATATATATGAATACATTGAGATATTTTGAGTGATGGCCGAAATGCACCATTATAAAGGACTCCAGAATATTATGCGATTGCCCTGACCAACTGTGTTCATGATATCCGATAGTGGTTGTTGCGGCGGCTTGATGTTTTGTGCGATACTGAGCCGAGCGTTCGTTTCAGACCCGCCGGTTGATAAAGGGGCGGGAGACAGTAACAGGAGTATTGAGGATATGGGTATTAGTGCTTGGCAGATCATAATTGTGGTCGCATTGGTTGTCTTGCTGTTTGGCCGCGGCAAGATATCGGATTTGATGGGTGACGTCGCCAAGGGTATCAAAAGCTTCAAAAAGGGTATAGCGGAAGACGAGACAGCCACGAAAAGTGAGCCGTCCAAGACGATCGATCACGATTCGGGTGAGCCGCTTAACACCGCCGATAAGACCGGAACTTCGGCAAAAAGCTGAAAAATGTGAGGCGAAAGCCTGATCTTTCGCATAATCAACAGGGTTTGGTTTGATGTTTGATTTCGGTTGGTCGGAATTGATGGTTGTTGCCGCCGTTGCCGTCATTGTCGTGGGGCCGCGCGAGTTGCCGCGCCTGATGCGTACGCTCGGGCAATATGTCGGCAAGGCCAAATCCATGGCCTCGGAACTCCAGTCCCAGTTCAATGATATCGCCCATCAGTCCGAACTGGAAGAAATCCGCAAATCCGTCAATGATCTGAAAGACGATAACCCCCTGAAGGAATTTGAAGACTCCCTGAATTCCATGGCAACCCAGGGCGAGGGGATCAATTCCTCGCTCGACAATGTCACCGAACGCGAATCGGGCAGCAGCGAGATTGAAGAAGATCCGGGCCTGGTCGAGGATTATGGCGGCGAGGACAATCTGGACGCCGGCAATTCAGAACCGGACAGCCCGGATGCCGGTACCGGCGGGCAGGGAAGCGAAGCCGGGGCTGCAACGGAAACGGAACAGGCCGCGAAACCGGCGGATTCAGGAAAGTAATCTTACGTGGACAAGGAAAATCTAGACGATTCACGGGCGCCCTTGCTTGAGCATCTGGTTGAATTGCGCACCCGGCTGATGAAGTCCATTGCCGCCATGGCGGTGGGCTTTGTTATCAGTTTTTATTTTGCCCGGGACATATTCAACCTCCTGCTCATCCCGTATGAGCGCGCTGTGGGGGGCAAGGCCACGCTGGAGCTTATCTATACCGCGCCGCAGGAATATTTCTTCACCCAGCTCAAGATCGGCCTTTTCGGGGCGGTTATTCTGGCCTTTCCCGTAATCGCCTCGCAAATCTACATGTTTGTGGCTCCGGGGCTGTACAAGAACGAGCGCGGCGCCTTTATGCCGTTCCTGATCGCCACGCCGGTGTTGTTTTTTCTCGGCGGCGCGCTGGTTTATTTCCTGATCATGCCGGCGGCAATGATGTTCTTCCTCTCCATGGAGCAGGCCGGCGGGGAAGGGGTTGCCAAAATCTCGCATCTTGCCAAGGTGGCGGATTATTTCGGGCTGATCACAACCCTTATCCTTGCTTTTGGCTTTTGTTTCCAGCTTCCGGTTCTGCTCACCCTTTTGGGACGCGTCGGACTGGCAACCTCCAAGGGGCTCAAAGCCAAGCGCAAATACGCGATTGTTGCGACTTTCGCCGTCGCCGCTTTTCTCACCCCGCCCGATCCCATCAGCCAGATCGGCCTCGCCCTGCCAACCTTGCTGCTGTATGAGCTTTCGATTCTCTCCGTCAGCTATGTCGAGAAAAAACGCGCTGAAGCCGAAGCGCGCCGGGATGCGGAACTGAACGAGAGTTAGGACTTCTTGCGTTAAACCGGTGCCGGCCCGGCGCCGTATCAGATTAGACGCAACGGGTTTTCAGGGCCGGACTTTTTCAAAAATAATGTTATCGGCGTACTTGGCCGCCTCGGCCAGGTTTTTTTCCGTGCGCACGGTCCATGTCAGCACCGGGCCGCGCAATTTGCGGAACAAACGCGGCTCGATTGATCTGAGGCGCCCGACATCATGGGCGATAAAATGGGGCCTGAGGAGCAGGACATAATAAAAATGGCGCATTTTAAAGCGGGTAAACGCGCTCAGTTCCGGCCAGTATTGCGGATCAAAACTTCCCGTTGTGAGACCGCGCGGGATATTCGCGAAGCGTTCGCCAATCACCCTGATCATACGCGGATCAAAAGACATCAGCGCGTAGGGGCCCTGATAGCGGCTCAGGATTTGCGCAGTGCGGACCGGAAACTCAAGGCTGGTTTCCCGGCGGGTCTTGATTTCAATCAGCAGCGGCGTACGGCCATCAACCAGCGCCAGGAACTCCTCAAGGTCCAGCATCTTGTCCTTTGTGCCACGAAAACGCATTTTCTTCAGTTTAGCGGCAGTAAAGGCGGCCACAGCGCCTTTTTCATGCGTGAGCCTGTCCAGAACATGATCATGAAACATCATCGGCATCCCGTCGGCAGCGCATTGCACATCGGTCTCGATCGCATAACCTGCCGCAATCGCCGCCTCAAAGGCGCTGGGGGAATTTTCAATTATGCCGCGCGGCTCGTCATGCAGCCCGCGATGGGCATAGGGATGCGCGGTCAGCCAGTCCAGAGGGGGCATCCTAGAGTCTTTCATGTTTACGGCTCCGGCCCGCTCCCCCACCCGGCCACCCGCAGTTTAACAATGGCA
>JAJRYE010000033.1 GCA_024275895.1 Alphaproteobacteria bacterium
GGCGCCGCGTTCGACTAAGTGTTTGCACAACAATACCGAGGAAGGAACCACCCCATGCAGATCCGCCCCCGCCGCAGCGTTCTTTATATGCCAGGCTCAAACGCGCGTGTACTCGAAAAAGCAAAATCTCTCGCCGCCGATTGCCTGATTTTCGATCTCGAAGATGCCGTCGCCCCCGATCAAAAAGACATGGCGCGGAGCCAGGTCGCAGATGCTGTGAAGGCGGGCGGCTATGGTGGCCGGGAAATTGCCATCCGTGTCAACGGCTTTGCCAGCGAGTTTTATTCAGACGACATCAAGGCGGTCGCCCAGGCCGGTGCCGATGCCATCCTGTTTCCCAAGGTCTCGACACCGGACGATATCAAACGCGCAGCCGCTGATCTGGTTTCCGCAGGCGCGCCGGAAACGCTCGATATCTGGGCGATGATGGAAACCCCTCTTGCCATGCTCAATGCCGGAGACATTGCCAGGGCGGGGAGTGAGACGACACCACGCCTAGCCTGTTTCATTATGGGGACCAATGATCTGGCCAAAGAAACCCGCGCGCATTTGACCAAATCGCGCCTGCCTATGTTGGCGTGGCTCTCGACCTGTATCGCCGCCGGCCGCGCCTACCGCATTGATATAGTCGACGGTGTTTACAATGATTTTCGCGATGAGGCTGGCTTTATCAGCGAATGCGAGCAGGGGGTTGAGCTTGGCATGGACGGCAAGACCCTGATCCATCCGGGTCAGATCGGCCCGTGCAACGAGGCGTTTTCACCGGATGAGGACGAAATCGCAACCGCGCGGAAAATAATCGAAGCCTTTGAACTGCCTGAGAATTCCGGCAAGGGAGCCATTACCGTTGACGGTCGTATGGTGGAATTGCTGCATGCGGATATGGCCCGGCGGACGATTGCTATTGCCGATGCCATCGAGGCCGTGCAGGCCCAATAAGGCATTATCTGCACCCGGTAGTTTCGCGTTTTTAGGGAAAAACTCGCGTAATTTTGCACAGGTGAGCGCTTTGCCGCACCTGACAATTCCGAACGAGATCGCTATGTTGACATAGTGGCGGAATATTCTGTCCATTGTCTGATTGATTACTGAGCATCAATTACGGGAATGCTGAACTATGCAGCGGTATAAAATTGTCTTTCTGGCCAGCCTCTTGGTAGCGGGCGGCGCCATTGCCACCCTACTCTGGCCCTATGCGCAATCGGCACTAAACGGCGATGACACACCGGATCAGGACCGGTCGCGTGCCGATACCTCGCCATTACCGGGCTTTGGCGGCGGCTATGTATCCCTTGGCGGCGACGGAAAAATGCATGTGCCGTCCACCGGTGCAAAAATCCTTGGTTTTGTCCAGCGTCAGGAAACCAAAGCACCACCCAAGGCAAATTGCTCCCGTGAAGCCATTATTTATTATGCCAGACAGGCACCCAAAAATTTTAAAGAGGACAAAAAGGGTCTTTTGTTCGGCGTGCGCACCCACACCAATGCCACCGCCATTGACACCCCCATTGGCCGTTTTGCCGGTTTCAATTCATGCGCGCTCGTGGCCACCGCCATTTTGCGCAAGGCCGGATGCCGCTGGTCGAAAATAACCGCCAACGCTAAGGCCGTCTATGATGCGGCTTATCGCAACGGCTGGCGGCCGACAATCTACCAGGACGGCGGTTGTATTGTCGCCTGGAATTCGCGCTGGGAAGGCAAGCGTACACGCATAGGCCGCGGTGTACACGCCAAGACAATGGCCAGGAACCGGGTGCTGTTTCGCCATGTCGGCGTTACCACCGGATCAAATATATCGGTCGATAATTCAGCCATAACAAGCGCCCCGTCCGAGTCCTACACCTATCGCCCGATCATGTATGAGGCACCGATCTACCTTTGCCCGACGCTCAAATCCGCCCGGCGCAAGAAAAAGTAATACTGTGCGTTTTCGGTTCAGCTGCCGCGCTTTTTGAAAACCTCAACGGCAAAATCGCGGAACCGCGGCGGCTTAACCTCGATAAAGGGAAGCGGTCGGCACACGTCAATCGCCGCAATGCCGATTCGCGCCGTCAGCGCCCCGTTGAAAATCCCCTCGCCGGCCCGCCGCGACAGACGCCGGATGAAATCCTGCCCGAGAAACTGCCCGAAAAGATCGTCCGTGAGAGCCATGCCGCCAGTGGCGGCGATATGAACAATCACCATCCGGCCAAGCCTGAGCGCGCCCAGCAGACCGGGACGCCCGCCATAGAGTCCCGCGAGACCGCGCAGAAGACGGATATTTTCAAAAAGAACGTAAAACACGTCAAGCAGTGCAGCCGGGCTAAGCGCCGTCACCAGAGAAACCCGTTTGGCGGCCTTCGCCACCAGCGCCTTCGCATGACCATCCAGCACGGCCATTATCTCCCGGTCGGCCAGTTTCAGAATTTCGCTGCCGTTAAGAATATCGCCGTCATGCTCGCGGAACCGCGCCATGGCCCAGCTTAGATCATGCCGGTCCTGGTAAATTTTCCCGAGCCGTTTGGTCAGTTTCCGCGCCTGCTTCGCGTCATTGTCCTTGAGCGCCTTCTCAGCATCAAGGCGCAGGTCCTTCAGGCGGGACAGACGAAAAAGGCCAATCAGTTCGCGCATGATGATCATCAATGCGGCAAATATCATCAGCCCGACGAGAGCGAAGCCGACCCAGCCGATCCAGTCGTCCCGCGCCAGGGTCACCGAAATGAAGCGCTCGAACCAGAGACCGATAGCCAGCCCGGAAAGCGTAAACGCTGCACCAATGAAAAGCGCACCCCAGCGAAATCCGCGTTTGACATCTGCCGTGGTCGGCATGCGCAAATCAGCATCACCAGCGGCATCGGCGTTCTCAACGACAGGCGGCAGGTCATCCGGCTCGGGCATGGTGCTCTTGAGCTTGGGATCGTCAATATCAAACGCCTGCGGGCGTCGTTGATCGCTGTCACCGGCCATTAAATTCTGTCTCCGATTAAAAAGTCGAGCGCATGATCGAGCCGGATATGAGGAAATACCGCCGATGATTTGTCCGCACTCTCCTCCCCGGCAGGTGGCCTGAAACGAATGTAACGCATATCCATCGTCGCCTTGTCCGAAACGTCCTTGCGGCCCTGCGCCAGGGCGAGGGAGGGATCACCCGGCAGGTCTCCGGGAAAAATTGCCGCCTTTTCGGATCCATTGAAAACCTTGTCACCGAGCACCTCGCCCTCAAGCGGGATACCCGAAAGAATAGGCAAGGCCGCCGCACCGTCGCCCCGCATGCCCTCGACCGTGGCGCGGATCGCAGCCATTGCCATCACCTTGACGTCTGCGCCTTTATATTCAGCCCGCGCAATGGCGCGTTCGGTCATAAAGCGCAACAGGCCCGCGAGCTTTTCATGATCGGAATGATGAACATGATCGGCTTTGGTGGCGGCAAAAAGAATGCGGTCGATGCGCGGCCGGAAAATCGAGGATAGAAGATTGTTTTTGCCGGTTCGGAACGAGCCGAGAATAGAGGTCAGCGCGCGCTCCAGATCCTGCAATGCAGCCGGCCCCGCATTAAGCGCGCCAAGCGCGTCGACAAGCACGATCTGGCGATCAAGGCGGGAGAAATGATCGCGGTAAAAAGGCGTCACCACATGGTTGAGATAGGAATTGTAACGCCGTTTCATTATTTTATGCAGCGGTGAGGGGGGCTCCGAGCCTACGCCGGCGGCGGGTGGCAGCGGGAAGAAGGTCAACATCGGCGAGCCCTCAAGGTCGCCGGGCATCAGGAACCGCCCCGGAGGCAGGGAGGAGCAGGCATGTGGTTCGGACCGGGCGGCGCGAAGATAATCGCGAAAGAGCCCCGCGCCCTCTATCACACGCTCCTCCTCCATTTCAGTATCGGGATTGATCTCGCTCAGAAAAGACAACCAGTTGGACGCTATGCCACCACGATTTTGCTGCCGTGCCAGCTTGAGGCTTTCCTCTGACCATTTGGAAAAACTCTTGCCCATGAGTGCGAGATCGAGAAGCCATTCCCCGGGGTAATCGACAATATCAATATGCAGGCTCCGCCGCTTTGAGACATAACGCCAGGCATCACCCGGGCGATAATCGACCGTGAGGCGTAGCTGACTGATCTGCTTGGTGCTTTTGGGCCAGAATGGCGGGTCGGAATTGAGCGCAGCTAAATGCCCTTCATAGTCGAACCGCGGGATCCGGTCGTCCGGCTGCGGCTCGAGATAGGCGCCGAGAATGCGCCCTTCCGTGAGGGGTGAGAAAAAGGGTAGCCGCCCGCCCTGGGTCAGATTGCGGACAAGAGAGGTGATGAAAACGGTCTTGCCGGAACGCGCCAACCCGGTGACGCCGAGGCGCAATGTCGGATGAACAAGGCCGCCGGCAAATTCGCGCGCTCCCGAATAGACGTCGCGGGCATTTGATCTGAGTTTGGAAAGTTCCGGCATGGATCCTGTTCACATCTGCAGTCAGCTATCTGATCGATTGCTGATCACATAGAGATGTAGTGCGTCTCAGCCCATGCCTTCA
>JAJRYE010000034.1 GCA_024275895.1 Alphaproteobacteria bacterium
GAGCGCACCGACAAGATGATCAAGGATGCCAGGGATTATTTCTCGCCTGAAGCAACAAAAGCACGCCTCGATAAATGGAAAGAGAAATTCGATGCTGCTGAAAAAGCTTCAAAAGAGCGCACCGACAAGATGATCAAGGATGCCAGGGATTATTTCTCGCCTGAAGCAACAAAAGCACGCCTCGATAAATGGAAAGAGAAATTCGATGCTGCTGAAAAAGCTTCAAAAGAGCGCACCAAAAAGATGGTTGAAGACGCAAATCGCTACTTTTCCGACGAAGCCACAAAAAAGCGCCTGAACGACTGGAACAAACGTTTTGACGCTGCCGACAAGGCATCGAATGAGCGCACGCAGAAAATGATCGACGCAACAAAGCGTTACTTCTCGGAAGAAGCCCGCTTACGGCGCATCAAGGACTTCCGAAACCGCGCCAAGGGCGGCGGGGCCGCTGCAAAAGGTGCAGGCGCGGTGAAGAAAACCGGAAGCTGGGCCAAATCCTACAACCCGGATACCGGCATCACCACCACAAGCGAAGGCCTGACCGACGGCACCCATCTGGTGACCTTGACCGACGCAAACGGCAAAGTGGTCAACCGGTTTATCGCAAGGTAAAAACAGCAAACCCGAACAAAAGGCCAGTGAGCATAATCACCGGCCTTTTTTTGACTATAAGCCGTCAATAACGCCCTTGAGCATACCGCGCACCTCGCTGGCGATCTCTTCCAGCGCCGGGTTTTTGATCGCCATCATCGAGGCGGCCGGATCAACGGCGGAAACCTCGACCTCACCGGATTCATGCTGCTGCAAGATGACATTGCACGGCAGCATGGTGCCGATCTTGTCTTCCGCCAGCAGCGCCTTATGGGCAAAACCGGGATTGCACGAACCCAAAATCACATAAGGGCGAAAATCAACATCGAGTTTCTTCTTGAGCGTCGCCCTGACATCAATCGTGGTAAGAACACCAAAGCCCTTATCCGCCAGCGCCCCGGTGACTTTTTCAATGGCCTCATCAAAGGGCATATCGATTGTTTTACTGAAATGATAGCTCATGTTTTCTCCGTTACTTATAAGTGTTGATGCTTGCAAAACTATCTAATAACGCCAGGGGGGAATTGCAATCAGCCCCCCTGAACGCTCTCATTGCCGGTGAGAAACTGCAAGAACGAACTGGCGGCGACAGAAAGCGATTTGCCGGCCGGATAAGCGGCAAACCAGCGCCGCCGCAGTGGGAAATTCTGCACATCAAGTACGGCGATGCTGTTGGTTTTAAGCTCAAATTCGAGCGAATGGCGCGAGAGCACCGCCAGCCCCAGATTGGCCATCACGCCGTTCTTGATCGCGCCGCTGGAACCAAGCTCCATGAAAGGCGTGATCTCCAGCCCGTGCTTCACAAATAATTTATCCACCGCAATCCGTGTCCCCGAACCCGGCTCACGCACCAGAAAACGCTCCTGCACCAGCCGCTCCAGCGCAATGTCCTTTTGCCCGCATAGCGCATGCCCCGGCGGCGCGATCACCTCCAGAATATTATCCAGAAACGGGATCGCCTTCATCTTCACACTGCCGGGGATCTGCCCCAGAATATAAAGATCATGCCGGTTCTGCGCGATGGCTTCGAGAATACTGGCCCGGTTGGTCACCTTCAGCCGTGGTCTCACCTCCGGATGCGCATTTACAAATGCCCCCAGATAACGCGGCAAAAAATGCTTGGCCGACGTCACCACCGCAATATCAAGATTGCCCACCACCTTGCCATGGCCCGCTTCCAACTCGCCCTGCATAAGCTCCAGCCGTAGCAGGATATCGCGCGCCGCCTCCAGAACCTTGCCGCCGTCCCCGGTGATGAAGATACGCTTGCCGATCTGCTCCGCCGCCGTAATGCCGAGCATATCCTCAAGCTGCCGGATCTGCATCGAAACCGCAGGCTGGCTTAAATTCAGCTCCTTGGCCGCATGAGTGTAATTCTGGTGGCGGGCCACCGCCTCAAAGGTTTTGAGCTGACGCAGGGTGATATTCATGCCGCACAATCTATCATAAGTTAAAATTATCGTACATATAAAAATGTTTTATTTTTCTTATGCATCAGATTGCGCTAATATATCTGGCAACAGGGTGAGGAAAAAGCCCCTGAACCGTATTTTAGTTACCGGGGTGGCAGTGGCCATGCCGGTTGAGGATAACCCAAGGAGAGAATTTATGATATTGGACCAGTCAAATCGTTATACGGCGCTTGATCTGAAGGAAGAGGATTTGCTCGCAGGCGGCAAGCATGTGCTGACCGTATATAAAATGAAGCCCAAGCCGGGTTTTGGTGCTTATCTGGAAATTGCGGCGCATTTCGCGGCGGAAAGCTCCACCGGCACCAATGTTGAAGTTTGCACTACCGATGATTTTACCAAGGGCGTTGATGCGCTGGTTTATGAAATCGACGAAGAAAACGAGATCATGAAGATCGCCTATCCGAATGATCTGTTCGACCGCAACATCATTGATGGTCGCGCCATGGTCGCTTCCTTCATGACCCTGACCCTTGGCAACAACCAGGGCATGGGCGATGTTGAATACGCCAAAATGCTCGATTTCTACATCCCGCCGGCCTATCTGCAACTGTTTGACGGCCCGTCAATGAACATTCAGGACATGTGGCGCGTGCTCGGCCGCGATCTGGAAAACGGCGGCATGGTGGTCGGCACCATCATCAAGCCCAAGCTTGGCCTGCGCCCGCAGCCTTTCGCCGATGCCTGCCACATGTTCTGGCTTGGCGGTGATTTCATCAAGAACGACGAGCCCCAGGGCAATCAGGTCTTCGCGCCCCTGAAAGACACCATCACCCTGGTGGCCGATGCGATGCGCCGCGCCCAGGACGAAACCGGTCAGGCCAAGATTTTCTCCGCCAACATCACCGCCGATGATCCGGCCGAGATGATTGCCCGCGGCGAGTTTATCCTCGAAACCTTCGCCGAGAACGCTTCGCATGTCGCCTTCCTGGTGGACGGCTTTGTCGCCGGCGGCACTGCGGTCACCACCGCAAGGCGCAATTTCCCGGCCCAGTTCCTGCATTATCACCGCGCCGGTCACGGCGCCCTCACCTCGCCTCAGTCCGATCGCGGCTACACCGCCTTTGTGCATTGCAAAATGTCGCGTCTGCTCGGCGCCTCGGGCATTCACACCGGCACCATGGGCTACGGCAAGATGGAAGGCGACAAGGACGACACCAACATCGCCTATATGATCGAACGCGACAGCGCCGATGGTCCCTATTTCCATCAGGAATGGCAAAGCATGAAGGCCACCACCCCGATCATCTCGGGCGGCATGAACGCCCTGCGCCTGCCCGGCTTCTTTGACAATCTGGGCCACTCCAACGTTATCCAGACCTCCGGCGGCGGCGCTTTTGGCCATGTCGACGGCGGCACCGCCGGCGCCAAATCCCTCGGCCAGGCCCATGATGCCTGGAAAAGCGGCGTGGATCTGATCGAATACGCCAAGGAGCACAAGGAACTGGCCCGTGCTTTCGAGACTTTCCAGGCTGATGCCGACAATCTTTATCCCGGCTGGCAGGAAAAACTCGGCGTCCACAAATAGGCGCAAGTGTTTAGCTGAACCATCTGACCGGGGGCCCCATGGCCCCCGGTTTTTTTGTGACCTGCAAACAAAAAGCCGGTTCGGGGTTGCGCCCCCGACCGGAAATTTTGCCAGTTTGATGAACAGTTCCGGACGCGGTAACATACCCCGCCTGACAAAGATTTGATAAATGGCAAGAAGAGGACTTTATGCGTCCAGGGCTAAAAGCCGGTTGTGTTTATTTTGTTATCGTGTTCGCCGCCGGGTTCGTGCTCGGGACCGTGCGGGTTTTGCTGCTGGTACCAATATTGGGAGAGGCGGGCGCGGTCCTGACCGAGTTGCCGTTCATACTTGTGATCTCGTGGCTGGTCTGCCGGTGGCTGATCGCAGGGGCCCCGGTTCCGGCCACCCTGTCAGCCAGAACAGTTATGGGCGTGATGGCCTTTGTCCTTCTCATGGCAGCAGAAGGCGCTCTGGCAATTTTTGTTTTCGGGCAAGATGTTTCCGGGTACCTGCAGAGCTACCGGTCAATACCGGCCATACTGGGGCTGGCCGGCCAGATCGCTTTTGCCCTCTTTCCGCTGGTTCAATTGCAAATGGGCGGCAATCAGCGCATTCAGGGCTGATTTTGGTTCCGTCAGACTCCGGGGCGCTTTAACTTGCTCGCGGACATTCTTATTTATCAATCAGACAAGCATTTACTTTCCTGACAAGGAGCAAGGCCATGTTTGAGATTTTACCCCAAAGCCATGATGATCTGATTGCGGTGAAAGCCAAATCTTCCCTGACGGTGGATGATTATGAAAAGGTGATGATCCCCAAACTCAACGAGCTGTTTGAAAAATACAAAACCATTCGCTGCATGATTGTTTTTGATGAGGATTTTTCCGGCTGGGCCAATTTGCACGCGGCGTGGGACGACGCCAGACTCGGGCTTGAACACCCGAATGATTATCGCAAGATTGCCTTGGTCGGCAGCCCGAAATGGATGGATTGGGGCGTGATGATCTTCGGCTTTTTCACCAGGGGCGAGTTTAAATTCTTCCCGCGCGACAAGATAAACGAGGCTTGGGAATGGCTGGAGAGCGAGGGCTGAGCCGCCATTGCCCTATTTTGCATAGAGCCCTTCGCAAGGGTGACGTTTAAGTTGAAACAGGGGCTGTTTTTCTGGCCCCTTCTCTATCCTTGTGCAGAACCCCCGGTCCTTGACGCCGGAAAGATAGTCATAAAACGCGCCGGTTTTCATATCGAACCAGACAATGGAAAGATTATCGGTGGCCGAAGGCTTCAGGGCCGCGATCCGCCCCGCCACGCAATCGCGGATTTTCAGTTGCGCATCCACCTCGTGCCAGTA
>JAJRYE010000035.1 GCA_024275895.1 Alphaproteobacteria bacterium
CACAAAAGGCAAGAATGTGGACATCTAGGTTTTCGCTCTTGAGATAGTGCTCCCATTGTTCTAATTCATTGAAAAGAGTGTTCGAGGTTTCTCTGCCCCGCTGCACCATTTGACATATCTCGCGGCTACTCCTCGCTACGCTCGGGCCACCGATGGGGCGGCCTGACCGGCCGTCGCCCGGTCGGGCTCTGGGGAGAGTATTCGAGGTTTCTCTGCCCCGCTGCACCATTTTACATATCTCGCGGCTATTCCTCGCTCACGCTCGGGTCTTGAGATGGTGTGTGCAGGTTGCGCCATATCTGGAGGTGTGGTTTAAATTCAGCTATGGGGTGAAAAGGCGCTTGTCCGGTGGGGCGGGGCGCGACATGGATAAACAGGAATGAATGGGGGCGAAAATGCCTGACAGTTTTACTCATATCACTTCGCGCTCGTGGGGCAGCCGCATCAAGGGCGCTTTTGGCGGTATTATTTTCGGGATACTGTTGTTCCTGGGCGCATTTGTTCTCCTGTTCTGGAATGAAGGCCGTGCGGTTCAAACCCATAAAACCCTGCAAGAAGGCGCGGGCAGTGTGGTTTCGGTGTCCGCTGATCAGGTGCAGCCCGGCAATGAAGGTGCGCTGGTTCATGTCAGCGGCAAGGTCTTTACCGATGATGAACTGGCCGATCCGCTGCTGGATGTCAAGGTGAAGGCGATTCGCCTCATCCGGCGGGTTGAAATGCTGCAATGGCGCGAAAACAAGAAATCGAAAACCCGCAACAAGCTGGGCGGCGGCACCGAAACCGTGACCACCTACACTTATGACAAGACATGGTCGTCCATGTTGATCAATTCGTCCAGTTTTAAACATCCCGAAGGGCATGAAAATCCAACCATCATGCCGGTGGATTCGGGCCAATGGCAGGCGGAAAACGTCAATCTTGGCGCTTTTGCACTGAACCCGCAGCAGATATCGAATGTCCGCTCAACAACACCATTCCCGCTCACCTATGACAATTTCCCCAATGATGATCTGGCTGCCCGCGCCTCGCTTGAAAACGGCATCATCTATATCGGTTCGCGCAAACACAGGAAAATCGGCGATGCGCGCATCATGGTCAAAATCGTCTATCCGCAGGATATCAGCATTATCGCCAGACAATCAGGCACGAGCTTTATTCCCTACAAGGCCGAGGCCGGTGGAATTATCGATATGCTGAAAACCGGGCTTGTTCCGGCACAGGATATGTTCCAGGAGGCGATAAAGCAAAATACCATCCTCACTTGGGGCCTGCGTTTTCTTGGCCTGATTCTCATGTTTATCGGCCTGAAACTGATCTTGCGCGTGATCCGGGTTCTGGCTGATGTAGTGCCGATATTCGGCAGCATTATCGGTGCAGGCACAGGGATTGTGGCCTTTTTGCTCGCCTTTTGCCTGTCACTGGTCACCATATCCATTGCCTGGATATTTTACCGCCCGCTTGTTGGCGCGGCCATCCTCGCCGTTGCCGCGGTTCTTGCCTATCTGGCGCAGCGCAAGGCGAAAGCAGTCAGCCGCGACATTGCCCTGCGAACGTGAGTGGCTATATCGGGTGGCGGATATTGCCGGGGCGCGGCAAATAAAGGGCAGGGGGCTTTGCTCCCGCCGCCTCATCCGTCCGTACGTCCTCAGCCAGAATCGAGGGCCGCAGGCCGATTTCGGCGAATGAGATTCGGATTGGCGGCTTCGGCGCGGTTTTGGCCTTTGCAAGCAAGAGCGGCGGCTTGACGGGCGCGCCCGGAACCATATGCACGAATGTGTAGCCCTGTTTTTTCAGCGTCTTGAGCAAACGCGGCAGCATTTTCGCCGTGGCGGGCTTGATATCGTGCAGAAGTAAAATCCCGCGCCCGCCGCGGCGGATTTTTTTCAGGGTTTTGCGGTACAGCTTGTCCGCGTTCTTTTGCCCCCAGTCGCGCGGGTCGATATCCACGCTAAAGGCGATTATGCCCTTTTTATTGAGATACTTGATCAGGGCCGATGATTCGTTCAGTCCCGGAAAACGGAAAAAAGGTGCCGGCGCAGGAACCCCCTTCGCTTTGCCAAGCGCATGACCGACCGCCTCAATGCCTCTTTCGATCTCGGCAATCGCAACCGCGCGGTTCAGTTTGGGCAAGGAGCGCGGATGCCCCCAGGTATGGGTTGCAACCGTGTGGCCGCGCCGGTAAACCTCGCGCACGAGTTCAGGCGAGCCGGACGCCATTTCACCAACCATGAAAAAAGTGGCCTTGACGCATTGTTCATCCAAGGCTTTTAAAATGAGCGGGGTGTATTTGGGGTGCGGACCATCATCAATGGTCAAAATCAGTTCCTTGCGCTTGAGCTTGATATGGCGTCCCTTTTGCGGGGAGACCGGGGATGCGCCGGCGGGCAAGGCCAGTTTTATCACCCGTGATGTTCCGATAGCGCCCGGATTGGGACATTTCCCGCCATAGGAAAGCGATGTCCCGCCCAAAAGCCATGCCAAAGCCGCCAGAATACGCGGCGCTGTTCGAATACGCATACTAAACCTTGTGTTCGATACTCAAAATACGCCAAAAAGGCTGAACCTGCCCTTTCATGCTCAATCTAGCGAGGGTATGGTTTATATTCCGTTGCACTGATCTGTTCTTTTGCGGCCGGAGCCATCACGAATTAGCCAGGGGGAAGTTTTGTGAACGTGCCAGACGCGAACATCATCGCAAGGGATGAAGACGGCATGCTGACCCCGGCCTATGTGCACGCCGTGGCGCTCGCGGTTGAAAACGCCGATGGCCACGAATTGCGCGCCCTCGTCAAGGGGCTGCATAATGCCGATCTGGCCGATCTTATGGAACTGCTCGGCCCGGATGACCGCCAGGGCTTTATCCGCCTTCTGGGTGATGATATCGATTTTCATGTTCTGCCCGAACTCGACGAGACATTGCGCGATGAGGTTCTGGAGGAGTTGCCGACCAAGGCTGTTGTCGAGGCGGTGCGCGAGCTTGAATCCGATGATGCGGTTTATCTGCTTGAGGATATGCACTCCGATGAGCAGCAAAAAATTCTCAAGCAATTGCCCGAAAGCGAACGTGTTGCCCTCAAACGCTCGCTGGATTACCCGGAAGACAGCGCTGGACGGCTCATGCGCAGCGAGTTTGTCGCCGTGCCGCCGTTCTGGAATGTCGGCCAGGTGATTGACTATTTGCGTCAGGATGAAAC
This sequence comes from Alphaproteobacteria bacterium, assembly GCA_024275895.1. GTDB lineage: Bacteria > Pseudomonadota > Alphaproteobacteria > Rhizobiales > BM303 > BM303. The sequence goes on from JAJRYE010000035.1 coordinate 3,195, forward strand.
CCTTCCGGCGGATTTTCATGAAGTGCTTGTGGTTGACCCGGCTTTCCATCTGCTGGGTGCGGTGGCGCTTAATCGCCTGTTGCGCACTAAACGTCCGGTGCGCATTGAAGATATCATGGAAAAGGACATTATCTCGGTCAAGGCGGTCGAGGATCAGGAACAGGTTGCCTATGTCTTTGAACAATATAACCTTTTATCGGCCCCGGTGGTTGATGAAGACGGCCGGGTTTCGGGTGTTGTCACCATTGACGATATTGTTGACGTTATCCAGGAAGAGGTGGAAGAAGACATTCACCGTCTTGGCGGTGTTGGCGATGAAGAGCTGACCGATACGGTCTGGCAGACCGCGCGCGGGCGCTTTACATGGCTTGCTGTCAATCTGCTGACGGCGGTTTTCGCCTCTTATGTCATTTCCCTGTTTGATGCCTCCATCGAGCAGATGGTGGCTCTGGCCGTCCTTATGCCCATTGTCGCCTCCATGGGCGGCAATGCCGGCACCCAGACCATGACCGTGGCGGTGCGCGCGCTGGCGACCCATGAACTGCTCCCCGTCAATGCCGCGCGGGTGATTGGCCGCGAAGCCATGGTCGGGCTTTTGAACGGTTCCGTGCTGGCCATTCTCATGGGCGCGCTGGCCGCCTTGTGGTTTGACAATACCGGGCTCGGGCTGGTTCTGGTGGTGGCGATGATCGTCAACATGCTGGTGGCGGCGCTTTCGGGCATTCTTATCCCGCTCATGCTGGAACGGCTCGGCGTTGATCCGGCCATCGCTTCAAGCGTGTTTGTCACCACCGTTACCGATGTGGTGGGCTTTTTCGCCTTTCTCGGTCTGGCCGCCACCTGGCTGTTGTAATCACGGATTTTGATGCCAAGGAAGGACTGGCGGCATCCCCCGTGCACGGGGTAAACTCCGCGTAAATTACTGCCAAAAACGCTGCCTGCTGTTCAAAAATGCTCTTATCAAGGAGATGTTAATGTCGATTTCCAATGCCTATCCCTCGCTTGATTTTTCCCTTGGCGAAACCGCCGATATGCTGCGTGATACGGTGCGTTGCTTCAGCGATGACAAGATCGCGCCGCGTGCGGCCGAGATTGACGCCACAAATCAGTTTCCGCGTGATCTGTGGCCCGAACTTGGCGCACTGGGTCTGCACGGGATCACGGTTCCGGAAGAAGACGGCGGCGCGGGGATGGGCTATCTGGAACACGTCATCGCCATGGAAGAGGTCAGCCGCGGCTCGGCTTCCGTGGGGCTGTCTTACGGCGCCCATTCCAATTTATGCATCAACCAGTTGCGCCGCAATGCGACGGATGAGCAGAAAAAACGCTATCTACCGAAACTGATATCGGGCGAGCATGTCGGCGCATTGGCCATGTCGGAGCCGGGCGCAGGCTCCGATGTTGTCGCCATGCGCCTGCGGGCCGAGAAAAAGGGCGAGCGTTATGTCCTCAACGGCAACAAGATGTGGATCACCAACGGCCCCGAAGCCGATACATTGGTGGTGTACGCCAAAACCGATCTGAAAGCGGGCCCCAGGGGCATCACTACCTTTATCGTTGAAAAAGGCTTCAAGGGCTTTTCCACGGCGCAAAAGCTCGACAAGCTGGGTATGCGCGGCTCTGATACCTGCGAGCTGGTTTTTAGCGATTGCGAAGTGCCGGAGGAAAATATTCTCGGGCAGCCTGGCGGCGGCGTCAATGTGCTGATGTCGGGGCTTGATTATGAGCGCGCCGTGCTGGCCGCCGGGCCTTTGGGCATTATGCAGGCCTGCATGGATATCGTGATCCCCTATATTCATGACCGCAAGCAGTTTGGCGCGCCGATTGGCACATTCCAGCTCATGCAGGGCAAGATCGCCGATATGTACACCGCCATGAACGCGGCGCGCGCCTATGTGTACACGGTGGCCAGAGCCTGTGATGCGGGCAAGACCTCGCGCAAGGACGCCGCCGGGGCTATTTTGCTGGCGGCGGAAAAGGCGACATGGATGGCGCTTGAGGCCATTCAATGCCTGGGTGGCAATGGCTATATCAATGAATTTGCCACCGGGCGGTTGCTGCGCGATGCCAAACTTTATGAAATCGGCGCCGGGACATCGGAAATCCGCCGCTGGCTGATCGGGCGTGAATTATTCAGGGAATCAGGCTCATGAAAAAATATCTCCTAACCGGTTTCTTGTTCCTGTTGGGTTTTGCCGGCGCGGCGCCACTTCAGGCCGCCAGCGTAAACGAATGTATACCGCAAAGCGAAAACGGTCTGTCCTGCCTTGGCGAGGTAACGAGATCCTGTCTCGCGACCGAGAAAAATCCGGTCGATGACATCGTGCATGAATGCTACCAGAACGAATATGTCCAGTGGAACCAGATTGTCATCAAGGCGGGGCGAAGCCTGAAAAACCGCCTGAAAGGCGATGCGCTCGGCACCTTCAAGGCGGCGCAAAAGGCCTGGGAGCTCTACCGCACCAAATCCTGCCGTCTGCCATATCAGGTCATGCAGGGCCGGGCGGCGCTTCTTGCCGGCCTGAGCTGCAACCGCAACCTCACCGCGCGCCGCGCCCTTGACCTGTTGCAATTTCAAAAGGCGCTGAAGTAGAAGCGGCGCAATGTTATTGCGCCCTGCGGATCAGGGCGGGTTACAGGCGCAATAGCGAAGCGTAGTACGCCTGGCGGCGTTAAAGCAAAAAGCCGCGCTCCATGGCTTTGAAGCCTGCGAAGGCACCGGCGATGATGGAGAGCAGGGCGAGGACGGAGCCGAGCGCGAGGGTGGAGACGCCGCTCATGCCCTGGCCCACCGTGCAGCCCAGTGCCGTTACGCCGCCGACCCCCATCAGCACCGCGCCCATGAAATGGCGTACCAGATCGTTTTTATCGACAAAGCTGTTGATTCTGAACTCCCCGACAAGGAGCGAGGAAACAAAGGCGCCGAGAATCATGCCAAAAACCGTTGCAATGCCGAAATTAATCACCGAGCCGGTCCAGGTCATGAGATATTGTATGGTCTGGCCGGTTGGCGCGATGAAGGTGAGGGACATGAGTTGCACCGGCTCAAATTCATCCGCCCCCAATACGCCCGTGGCCCACCACCCGGCTCCAATCAGAACACCGATGGCGATACCGGCAAACAGATGAGTACCTGATTTGCGAAAGCCCTTATCGGAGAAACAAAAGACGAGCATGGCCAGAACAACGATGCTGCTTGCCGTCACAACCGAGGCGGAGGCGGAAAGCCCCGAGATTTTGGCGACAATGCCGCTCAGGCCGGTATTGGCAAGCGAGAAGGCGCCCATATCGACAGAGGCCAGGCCATTGAGCCAGACACGCGCCGGCGCGATAATCCCGCGCAGAGTCATATAGGCGGAAAATCCGACAATGAGAACCACGACCAGAGCTTTAAGGTCGCCGCCGCCGACCCGGATCAGATTGCGCGCGCCGCAACCGCTGGCGAATACCATGCCGATGCCGAACATCACCCCGCCGATGATAAAGGCGAGCCAGTTGAAGGACGAGCCCAGATAGATCGACTGGTTGATGTCGAGATACTGGAAATAATGCATCCCCTGCACCCCGGCGATGGCGATGGCGATGGCCAGCATCCAGGCGCGGAAACGGTGCCAGTTGCCAAAGGCGTTGATATCGGACAAGGCTCCCATGGTGCAAAAATTAGTCCGGTGCATAACAGCGCCCAGCAGCGCCCCGATAATAACCCCGGCGATGGAAACCCGCAGCCACACATCGCTTTCCATAATCGCGCCCCACATCCCGGCCTGATCATCCATAGGTCTCTCCCCCTGCAGTTTGTTGTTGCGAGCCGTTGTTCTGGCATATTTTAGCTGATTTGAGAACAGGATTTGAATGCATACAAGAAGCTGATTCAGGCAATGGCAAGGTTTTTCAGCCATATTGGCGTTGTCATTGAACAAAGGGACGGCAGATAATGAGCAAAATCATGCACAAACCGGATATCGAAGCGATAAAATCCAGCCGGATCATTCGGGCCGCGGATGTCCGCAAGCTTCGCAGTGAGGTTTTTGCCGATGGTGTTGTTTTGGCTGATGAAGCGGATATTCTGTTTGAGTTGAATGATTACTGTAATGAGCCATGCCCGGAATGGTCGGTTTTTTTCATCGAATCGCTGACGGATTTTCTGGTGCATCAGGTCTCGCCGCGTGGCTATATCAGCGAGGAAAATGCCGGCTGGCTGATCAGGCGCATCAGCCATGATGGCAAGCTGGAAAGCGCAACCGAGCTTGAATTGCTGGTCAATGTTATTGAAAAAGCCAGATCCTGCCCGGCTGCTCTGGTTACTTTTGCGCTTGACCAGGTCGGGGGCGCGGTTCTGGAGGGCAACAGCTTGTTGCGCCGCGGCAAGGCGCTTACCCCCGGCGTAATCGGTGAGCCGGAAGTCGAACTTATCCGCCGCATTCTTTATGGCTTTGGCGGCGATGGCCATATTGCCATAACGAGGCCGGAAGCGGAGATGCTGTTTGCATTGAACGACGCCACCATCGAGGAGAAAAATTCACCTCTGTGGTCGGATCTTTTCGTCAAGGGCATTGCCAATTATCTGATGGCGCATTCGGGCTATGAGGTCCCGCCGCGGCATCAGGCGCTCAAGCGCGAGGGCTGGCTTGAGGGCCGCCGCGGCACCGGCGGATTTCTGGCGGAAATGAAAAATGTCAAGCGCGCAGATTTCTCCAGCGTCCTGATTTCCGGCCTGCGTGATATCTTTGATATGTATGGCCGCCCCGAAAATGAAACCGCAAGAGCGCGTAATGTCGCCTATGAACAGGGGGTAGGCAAGGCGCAAATTATCGATGCGCATGAGGCGGGCTGGCTGATCGAAAACCTTGAGCGCGATGGAAAAATGCACCGGAACGAAAAGGCGCTGCTGTCATTTATTCGCGAGGAATGCCCCGATATTCACCCCTCTTTGAGCCGCCATGTTTCCGGCGCCTGATCAGATCACCTGACCGGGGGCGTCCTCGATCATGAATCCAAGGATTTTCCATGCGCCGTCAGATTGTTTCTGCATGGTGAAATAGGCCATCCACAACCGGCCCGAAGGGCTGGTCAGCAACATCCGCTGTCTGGGGTCGCCGCTACCCGTGTCGAGCCCGTCCAGCCGTTCGATTGTGGACGTTGTGATCAGACTGTAGATGTCACCGAGATTGTTCAGGAAATTATCGGCCGAGCCGTATTCCGATCTGGCGAGCGGTGCGGCCAGATTATAGGCTGTTTCCGCGTCGTTGTTCTCAAAGGCCTTGAGTTGTTCAATGACCGCTTCGGCAATCCGTTTGCGGTCCGAGGCTCTGATGTTGAAATTTGCGCGCGCTTGCTTTGTCCCGGCGGCGGAGCTGAAACTTGGCGTATATGAAGCTTTTTGGACATCAACCGGAAGCAGCATATCCGATTTTGCAACGCCGTAGACCTCATTTTCTGGCTGACAGGCGGAAAATGCCAGAGTCGCCGTCATCATCAAACCGCCAAGGATACATGCGCCCAGAGTGTGTCTTGCCAGCGGTGTCATTTTCTCGCTCCTTGTTTTGATAAGGAGCACCATGACATATCACTCTTGAGGCAAGGCTGAATGGCTTGTTATTTTCTGTTCATCTTCGATTTGCCCCGGCTTTGAGGTTTCAATCTGGACGGTGGCGTGATTGATGCTGAATTTTTCGCGCAATCTGTTTTTGATGGCGAACAGAACCTGGTTATGGTCGGTATTGGCATGAACCCTGGCATGCAAGGTGGCGAGGGTATCATCCTCGGTCAGCATCCAGACATGAACATGATGCACATTGTCGATCCCCTTTACATGCCCGAGCAGGTCCTTCACAACCGCCTGCAAATCCAGCTTGACCGGCGCACCTTCAAGCAGAATATGCGCCGACTGGGTGGAAAGTATCCAGCCGCTCCGGATGAGAAGCAAGGCGACCACTATGGAGAGCAGCGGATCGGCGATCACCCAGTCAAACGCCCAGATCATGGCGCCGGCGAGAAGGGCCGCGACCGAGGCCAGTAAATCTCCCATGATATGAGCCAGCGCGCCGCGCATATTCAAATCCTGATCTTCGGCGCTCTGGATGAGGTAGAAGGTGACGATATTCACAATCAGCCCGAGAGTGGCGATGATCAGCATCATTTCCCCCATGATCGGGTTGGGATGCATGATCCGGTCAAAGGATTCCCAGATGATCAGCCCGGCTAGGCCAAACAGCGTGATCCCGTTGGTGAAGGCGGCCAGAATTTGAAAACGGCTATAGCCATAGGTCCGCTTCGGGTCCGCCGGACGCCGGGCGAAAAAATACGCCACCCAGGTGAGAACCAACGAGGCGGCATCGGTGAGCATATGCGAAGCATCGGCCAGCAGTGCCAAAGAGCCCGAAATAATGCCGCCTGCGACCTCGACAAGCATGAATGAGGCGACCATGATCAGGGCCATCAGAACCCGTCGTTCATTGGTTGATCCGTGCGCGCGCCGGTGGTCGTGTTTCAGGAAATCATTCATCAGGGGTTATTTTGCTCGGTTTGGGGAAACAGATTGCCAAGGCAATGCGGGCAGGGCTAGAGTCTGACGTGTTTAAACCGGCACCGGGCCGGTGCCGAATCAGATTAAACACGACACCTACCAGACTCGTGCCCAATCCGGCCCAAAATAAGGGAGGCTTGCCCAATGTTCAACAAAATCCTCGTACCGATCGATCTGGAACATACCGATCCGGGGAGCCGGGCGCTTCCGGCGGCGCTGGAACTGGCGGACAAGCACGGGTCACAGATTACCCTGATTCACATCATCCCGATCATTCCGGCCATTGTTGCCCAGAATCTGCCTGAAGGCCATGAGAAAAAGGTTGCGGCGCAATTGAAAGCGGAACTGGAGGCGCTGGCCGTTAAATATGCTCTTGCCGCAGATACGCAAATCGAGGTGATCCACGGCGCTGTTTATCCCGAAATTATTCAATGCGCCGAGGATATTGAAGCTGATGTCATCATCATGTTCTCGCACCGGCCCGGCCTGAGCGACTATCTTCTGGGCTCTGTTGCCGCGCGCGTCGTGCGCCATGCAAAAAGCTCGGTTCTCGTGCTGCGCTGAAACTGCGCACCCGGTTTCTTCAATAATAAGGTCGCCCGTTGTAGCGCAACTGGAAAGTGCCGGTCACTTCCATGCCGCGCCATCTGCCCGAGCCCTGCACCTGAAATCCGTCGCCGTTACGCGGCGGCAAAAATCTCGCCTGTCTGCCGGGCGCCCGGACATAGTTGACTCGGATGATCCGTCCGTTGATATAGGTGCGGCATTCCATGGCGATTTGCCGCATTTGCTGGCTGCATTGCCGGACAAAAAGATTGCCGCCGACCATATGCGCCTGCATGATGATCCTTGCATAGTCCCCCGTACCGCGCCGGTAAAACCCGATATCATAAAGCGCGGTGCCGGTATTCGCACCGCCAAACGCAAAGCCGTTAAACGGATTTGAAAAACCTCCATCTGGCGCATATCCCCGGCCAAATCCGGGATTGCCGAAACGGGGAATTGTCATATTCATATCAGGGAAGTTCCGGCCAAAATCCGGCAGAACCATCCCGGTACGCGGCAAAGAGCGATTAAAGCCGGGCATGCCCGTTCCGGGACCAAACCCCGGGCCCATGCCCGGAAACCCCGAGCCCATCCCGGGAACGCCCGGTGACATCATCGGAAAACCCTGCGCCTGAAGTTTGCCCGAAACCGCAGACAGAAAAACAAACAGGCAAAGCCCGGCGCCATATACTGCCAGTATCGGCTTAGGCCGCATTTTCATCTGCTTTTGGTATGAGCGGCAGCGGGACGGTCGCAGGCGGCGCTGCGGGCGGGGCGCCAAACGGATTTGCCGGCGGTGCTGCGGGCTTGTTGCCGAACGGGTTTGGCGGCGCGACTGGTTTGCCGCTGAACGGGTTGGGCGGCGCGGCCGGAGCCGGGGTGGAAAATGGATTTGGCGGCGCAAGCGCTTTTTCCGCATCCAGCGCAGCTACCGTGCAGCGCAGCAATTCGCGAAGCGCGCCATACATACCGTCAAGCTTGAATTTCTGCGAGGCGCCGCCAAAAGAGATCGCCAGGGTTTTGCCGTTGCGAATCATTTCGAAAAATTCCCGGTTCGATTTGAAAAAGGCGGCATAATGAGTAGGCGAGATAACCTTGGCCAGCGCTGAAAGTCCGGGTCGGCCATCGACGGAGAAATTAACCCCCATTCTCCGCCCCTTGGTCATGCGCCATTGTGGATGGGTGACGCCGATGGACATGGCCTTGCTGCGCTCCAGCCCGATAATAAGCTTGCTGCCGCTCTTGTATCTGGCCGACATGGCACAATGGGTGAATTTGCCCTTTTTGTAATAGGCGGCTCCTTTCCAGTTGCCGGATTTAAAGAGATTCTTGCGATTTGGCAGCGCCGGCCGGGGCGGCGGCGGGGGCACGGAGGGGGTGCCGGCGCCGAACACTCTGTTGCCGGGCTGGGGCGGCTGGGGCTGGGGTACGGGCGGCGCCGGGGCCGCGATGCGTCTGTTGTTATAGCGGATACCGCTCACGGTGCAGTCCAGCAGGCGGATCAGGGCGCGCGATGTTCCCCTCAATGAGTATTTCAAGACGGTCCCGCCCGCCTCGATCGCCAGCCTGCGCCCGCGCCGCATCATGTTGTAAATCCGGCTGTTGGCCTTGAAAAAGGCGGCAATATGCTGCGGGCGGATAACCTTGGCGGTTGACCACAGGGCGGTTCTGTTGTCGATGCTGATGCGCACCTGCAGCGTATTGCCTTTTTTCAGGTTCCAGCTGGGGTGCAAAACCCCCACCGACATGCTTTTGTTGGGCTCCAGGCCAAAAATGAGCTTTGAGCCATTGCGGTATTTTGCCGACATCTGGCAATGCGAAAATCGCCCCGCCTTGTAATACGCCGTGCCGGTCCAGTTACCCGAACTGAAAGCATAAACCTTGTTGGTTTGTGCCATAACATCAGAAGAAACCGCGAAGCTGCCCACCAGGGCCAATAGAGCAAACCCGAATACCTTCATAATACTGCCTCTGTCGTTTTTATCTTCGTAAGGATATGCCGGATCCTCGCGATTCCCCAAGTCAAAATGACCGTTATTTTACCCGTGACCACATCTGGCTTTTGCAAAAAACACGGGCAACGCAGCCTTCCATGCGAACCTTGCTGCCCGAGATCACGGTTACAAATCCGGCATAAATCTTGCCGTCTTCCGGGTTGTATAGCTTGCCGGCCCAGCGATTGGCCTTGTCCTTTTTCAGACCATACATCAGATTAATGCCAAGGATTTTGCGTTTGCGCAGCTTGGGATTCTTGTTTTTGCTATCAAGCTCCGCTGGATTTTTACGTTTTATGACCTTGCCGCAAAGTTTGCCGCCGCACTTGTAAAACCTGACATGCGAGCCCGACTTTGTCAGCCAGACGCCGAGCGCCTGCTCTGCCGTGGCGGCCTGAAGGATCGGCGCGGCAGAAATCATGAAAACAAAACTCACAGCGCTCAGACTGACCACAACGGCTTTTTTCATTTTTCCGCCTCCCGCATGCTTCGCACTAAAAAAGCCTGGCTGTTTTCAGATTGGAGCAGGTAAAAAATCAGGTTACGCCGGATTGAAGAAGGACCCGTCACCAGCCGGGCCGGTGATAAACGCCCTTATCCGGTTTGTGTTACTTGCTCCACTTTTCAGCATCGCAGAACAGGCCGCCAATCATGCAGCCCTTGACGGACAACTTTGACCCCTTGAGGACAACGGTGCCGTTGAAATTCATGTTTTTACCCATTTTCGGGTGTTTCATATCGCCTTTCCAGGTGTTCGGCGAAACCTTTTTGATACCGGTAAACATGACAAAGCCCTTGTTCTTGCCGGTAATCACCTTGGCGCACATCTTGCCGCCGCATTTCCAGACCTTGGCCTGTGTTCCGTTCGGGCGCTTCCAGGTGCCATAAGCGCTGGCGGCCTCAGCCGGTGCGATATGCGCCAGGGTAAAACCGGCTACAGCAACAGCGCCCACAGCGGCAAGTATAAATTTCCTCATGTAACTCTCTCCCATTTTTAATCTACGAATAACTGATGACGCTTGATTATATATTATTTCCCCATAGCTGGGGGTATGTGCGCACGTGACCATTATAAGGCCATTGGAATTATTTTTAAATACATATTATAGTACATAAAAAACATGTATGAAATGCATGCGACGCTTCGGCGCGTTGACCCCTGGGCTTTAATCTTTAGTATCGCCCCGGACACGCTAAATTTCAGGAGGTGAAAATGGCCAAACTGGCACTATTGATTTATGTTATTGTGGCGCCGACCACCGCCGGCATTCTGGTTACGATTGCGCTGGCCGCGCCCAATCTCGGACTGGACGGGCTCGGCAAGCTGTGGATTGTCGCCATAACCGGTTTTGTGATTGCAATCGCACCGTCAATCTGGCTGGGAAAAACGCTTAACCGCACATTTAACAACAATAAAACTGCCTGATATTAGGCGCCAAACACGCGCTTGAAGATCGTGTCTGTGTGTTTGGTGTGATAGCCAAGATCAAACAGGGATTCCAGTATGGTGTCGCTCAGGGCCGTGCTGACGTCCTTGTCGTTTTTCAGAAGATCGAGAAACTGCCCCTCTCCGCGCCATACCGGCATGGCGTTGCGCTGCACCAGCCGGTAGGCTTCCTCGCGGGCAACCCCGGCCTGTGTCAGAGCCAGCAAAACCCGCTGGGAATGGATAAGCCCGCCCAGTTTGTCGAGATTGGCCTGCATGTTTTCAGGATAAACCACCAGCTTGTCCACGACATTGGTCAGCCGCGCCAGGGCAAAGTCGAGGGTGATGGTAGCATCCGGCCCGATCAGGCGCTCAACGGAAGAATGCGAGATATCGCGCTCGTGCCATAGCGCCACATTTTCCAGCGCCGGAATGACAAAGCCGCGCACAATTCGCGCCAGCCCGGTGAGGTTTTCGGTCAGGATCGGATTGCGCTTGTGCGGCATGGCGGATGAGCCCTTCTGGCCCCTGGAGAAAAATTCTTCCGCCTCCAGAACTTCTGTGCGCTGCAAATGACGGATTTCCACCGCAAGGCGCTCAACCGAGCTGGCGATAACGCCAAGGGTGGCGAAAAACTGCGCATGGCGGTCGCGCGGGATCACCTGGGTTGAAACCGGTTCCGGTTTGAGGCCCAAAGCCCTGGCGACATGCTCTTCAACCGCCGGGTCAATATTGGCGAAGGTGCCCACCGCACCGGAAATCGCCGCGGTTGAAATTTCATCGCGCGCCAGCTTCATGCGCGCCAGATTGCGGTCAAACTCGGCATAAAACCCGGCCAGCTTGATGCCGAATGTGGTGGCTTCGGCATGGATGGCGTGGCTGCGCCCGATGGTCAGCGTATCCTTGTGCTCATAAGCGCGGCGTTTAAGCGCCGCCAGCAGGGCCTCAAGATCGGCGATAATCATATCGGCGGCCCGCTTCAGCTGGATATTGAAGCAGGTATCGAGCACGTCGGATGAAGTCATGCCCTGATGGATAAAGCGCGCGTCATCTCCGACAATCTCGGCCAAGTGGGTTAAGAAGGCGATCACGTCATGCTTGACCTCGCGCTCGATCTCGTCAATCCGCGCCACGTCAAAACGGGCAGCATTGCCTTTCTCCCAGATCGTTTTGGCGGCCTCTTGCGGCACCACGCCCAATTCCGCCAGCGCATCGGCGGCATGGGCCTCGATCTCGAACCAGATGCGGAATTTTGTTTCCGGCGACCAGATTGCCACCATATCAGGACGGGAATAACGCGGTATCACGGCGGCAAACTCCTATGTCAAAGGGCTTGGGTTAAAGTGTTGGAATGATGGCTAGTTGAAGTGCGGGCACAGGTCAAGGCGGCAGGCGAAGAATCCGTGCTCATTGCATCATTTTTTGATCCGGCACTTTCGTCATTCCGGCGCAAGCCGGAATCCGTTACAATGCATGTCGTTTTATGAATGGGTAGATATGGTTTCCAGATTGTGCCGGAATGACGGAGGGATATGTGTGAAAAAATTCTATGAAAATCATATCCTCCCCGCCCTTGTGCATCATGTTTGTGCTCATGAAAAATTTTCCGCTGTGCGTGGCAAGATTGTACCGCGCGCCAAAGGCGTGGTGGTTGAGTTCGGTATTGGTTCGGGGCTCAATCTGCCCTTTTATAACGCGCAAGAGGTCAGGGCGGTAATTGGCGTTGACCCGTCTTCCAAACTGGCCGAAAGAGCGGCTTCAAGGGTGCGCGCCGCGCCCTTTACGGTTGAATTGATAGCCCGTTCGGCCGAAGATCTGCCATTGGAGGACAACAGCGCCGATACGGTGCTCACCACCTTTTCGCTGTGCACAATTCCCGATCTTGCCGGTGCTTTTGCCGAGGCGCGGCGGGTGCTCAAACCGGGCGGGCAATTGCTGTTTTGCGAGCACGGGCTGGCCGATGATGCGCGCATCGCCAAATGGCAGCACCGGATCAATCCGTTCTGGATGCCGTTTTCCGGCGGGTGTCACCTCAATCGCGACATTCCGGCCCTGACCCGCGAATCGGGCTTCAGGATCACCGATATGGAAACCGGTTTCATGGATGGCGCGCCGGGAATTGGCGGCTTCTTGTTTCGCGGCGGCGCCAAAGCCCGTTAATCGGTATCAGTCATAATAATCCGGCACGAAGGTCTGGTCGGAGAAAGGCGGGCGCACATAGCCCTTGCTTTCCTGTCGCGGCTCCAGTTCTATCGTGTCGGGGGTCAGATCTTCATAGGGGATCAGGCTGAGCAGATGCGAGATGCAATTGAGCCGGGCGCGCTTTTTCACGTCGGCTTCCACCACATACCACGGCGCCTGCTTGATGTCGGTATGATCAAACATTTCGTCCTTGGCGCGCGAATACTCCACCCAGCGCTGGCGTGATTCCAGATCCATCGGGCTGAGTTTCCAGCGCTTGGTCGGGGTCTCCAGACGCGCCTGAAAGCGCTGCTCCTGCACCTCGTCGCTGATGGAAAACCAGTATTTGATCACCATAATCCCCGAGCGCACCAGCATGCGTTCGAATTGCGGGCATGAGCGCAGGAATTCCTGATATTCTTCAGGAGTACAAAAGCCCATCACATGCTCAACCCCGGCGCGGTTATACCAGGACCGGTCAAACAGCACCATTTCACCGGCGGCGGGAAGATGCGGCACATAGCGCTGGAAATACCACTGGGTTTTTTCACGCTCCGTCGGTGTGCCCAGCGCTACAACGCGGCAGATGCGCGGATTAAGCACTTGCGTTATGCGTTTGATAACGCCGCCTTTTCCGGCTGCATCACGGCCTTCAAACAACACGACGACCTTTAAATCCTTGGCCTTGATCCATTCTTGCAGCTTGACCAGTTCAATCTGCAACCGTTCAAGCTCTTTCAGATAGAATTTATTGTCGATTTTTCCGGTTTTCTTTTCCGCCATAATGCTCCCCCAACAAGGCCGGTCAGCCAGAATCCAATGGTTCAAATCAAAATCAAGCCGCACCCTAGCGCGTTGGGAGAATGATTTCAAAGACTGATTACAAATAGCTCTTGTTGCCGGCATTGCCGGAGCGGCGGTATTCGATACGCATGACATCATAGGGCCGCCGACTGATTTTGCTCATGACGGAGTACATCGAGTTGGAATCGCCCATGGAAGTCCGCAGGCGGTTTTGCACCGAGCCGCCGTTTTTCTTGCGGTGCACCATAACCAGATTAAAATTGCCGTTGCTGGCGCTTCCGCTTATGGCGGCGTTATTCGGCCCGAAATTACCAAAGGAGCGGCCGATGATTTTGCCGCTGGCCTTGTCGAACCCCAGATAAGTCGTCCGTCTGACCGTCATTAAGAAGCTTTTGCAACTCATTGTTTGTTTAAGTAGTTTTCCGTTCAAAATCCATGAATTATTCAGGCTGCACTTGACATTCATTTCCGAGAATTTACGCGACGGGCGCACCTTGCCGGTTCCCTTCCAGTTGCCCACCAGAATGCTCAACTGGGCATTCCTGATATCGGGCGAACGGATTTGTTGCAATACCGATAAAGCGGCGACATCGCGGGCAAGTGAAGGGCTGGCGGCCATGTTTGAAACAACAACTAAAGCCGCGGCAAAAGGAAGGGTAAAAAGGGTTTTCATCGGTTAATACTCCTTGAAGACGTCTATCTTATCGGCGTTCTGGAGCGGCGTGCGTTCATTTGTATTTACCCACGCCGCCCCTGTTTCATTTGTGGCGATCAACTTGTCTGCATTTAAACGGTTCCGTTTGAATGCAGGTTGATCTAAACGGCCAAATTATGACGAAGGCGATATTTTGCCGCTTTTGAGCAATTCGCCCAGCATATCCTTAAGCCTGGGCGATTTGAGCGCCATGAAGGGCAAGGGGCGGCAGATTTCGATGGCGGCAAGACCGATGCGCGCGCTCAGGGCGCCATTCAGCGCCCCTTCGCCGAGGCGTGAGGAGATTTTGCTCATCAGCGAATGGCCAAGAATCTGGTTCAGCACATCCTCGCCAAGAGCAATCCCGCCGGTGAGGACAAGATGGGTCAAAACCATTCGCGCCAAACGCAGCAGGCCAAAAGCGCCGGGACGGCCACCGTAAAGGGTAGAAATCCCGCGCATGAGGCGCAGATTAAGCGCCGCGACAAAGGCAATGTCAACCAGGGCGGAGGGGCTGATCGCGGTTAATATGGATACGCGCCTTGCGGTCGAGGCCACAAGGGCGCGGGCCTGCCGGTCAAGGGGCAGCATCAATTCGCGCTCCAGAAGATGCAGGCGCGCCTCGGCGTCCAGAATATCATCGTCATGTTCGCCGATGCGGGCCAGCCCCCAGGCAAGATCCTCGCGTGGCTCATAAAGCCGGGTGAGGGCGCTCTGAACGCCTGAAGCTTTACCGGCGCTTTGTTCCTGACAGGCGGCATCTGCCTTTGCCCTCAGGTGGCTGATACGGCGCTGGCGCAAAAGGGCGATAATCTCGCGCCCGGCGAGCATAATTGCCGCCATGGCGGCAACAAGCAGCAAAGCGCTTGCCGTCCAGCCCAGCCAGGGATGGGCGCTGAACAAAGCGGTCACGATTTGCGTGACATAAAACCCGAGGCCAAGAAAGAGCAACGAGGCAAGCGCCGAAACCAGAACTGCCCCCCAGCGCATCTTCCTGCTACGGCGTCCCTTTACCGGCACGGGCGAGATATTGGCTGTTTTTTCGTCCTCGAAGGGCAGCGGGGTAAATTTAATGGTTTGCGGTTCGGCTTCAGCCGCCGTTTTTGGAAAATCAGGCGTCTGTTGCTTCTTTTTCGGCGCAGCTTTGGCCTTTTTCTGCGGTGTCAGCCGGAAGGCGGCGGGTTTGCGCGGGCTCATGTCAGCCTGTCTCCAAATAAGAACTCAATCGCCCTGTCGAGGCGGATATGGGGCAGAACCGGAACCGGGTCCGTGGTAATAACGGGGGGACGGAAACGGATAAAGCGCAAATCCTCCACTCCCGTTCGCGTATCGCTTAGGGCATCGGCCGGGTTTTGCGGCAGATCGCCGGGGAAAATTGCCAGTTCCTCCTCGCCGTCAAAGACCTCGTCCCCGAGGCGCTCGCCCCTGAGCGGAATGCCGGTGATGCATTTAAGATCAACCCCGCCGCGGCGCACCAGAGCTTCGCGTGTCGCCCGCACCGAGGCCAGCGCCAGCGTCCCCACATCGGCCCCGGCAATTTTGGCCTGCTCCATGGCGCTTTTCGTCAGCAGGCTCAATATATTTTGCAAACGGTCATGGCTGGTGTGGTGCAGATGGTCCGCCTTGCTGGCGGCAAACAGGATTTTATCAATACGGCGCGACAATATGGCGGAAAGCCAGCTGTTCTTTCCCGGCCGGAAACTGAGAAGAATATCGCCCAGCGCGTGTTCCAGATCGCTCACGGCGGCGGGCCCGGCATTGAGGGCAAAGAGCGCATCTACCAGAACAATCTGCCGGTCAAGACGCGAAAAATGATCGCGGTAAAACGGCTTGACGATATGGGATTTATAGGCCTCATAGCGCCGCTGCATCATGGCGTGCAGACTCCCGGGCGCGGCCTGCGCGCCGTCTTCAAGTTCCAGCGGCGCAAATGTCAGCGCCGGTGAGCCTTCAAGATCGCCGGGCATTAAAAACCGCCCCGGCGGCAAGGTGGAAAGTGAAATTTTTTCATCACGGCAGGCGCGCAGATAGGCGGTAAAAGTTTTGGCCGCCTCGCGGGCGGTTTGCTCATCGGCCGGTATATCCGTCTTGAGGCCGGAAATATAGTTGCGCCATTCGGCCGCCAGCGGCTGGCGCAGCTTCTCGCTGCTCTGGGCGATGGCGTTTTTCGACCACTGCGCATAGCTCATATTCAAAAGCGGCAAGTCCAGCAGCCATTCGCCGGGATAGTCGATTATATCAATATTGAGCCTGCCACGGCCAAGATTGCGGCCAAACCAGCCCAGCGGTTCATATTCGAGGGTAATGCGTAACTGGCTGATGCGCCTTGTGCTTTGCGGCCAGTGGCGCGAGGATCCGGTAAGGGCTTCGAGATGATCCTCATAGGCAAAGCGCGGAATATTGTCATCGGGCTGCGGTTGCAGCCAGGCCCGTTGCAGACGTCCTTCCGCCAGAGCGCGGAAAGCCGGCAGACGCCCACCATGCAGCAGATTATTCACCAGCGCGGTGATAAACACCGTCTTGCCCGAGCGCGAGAGCCCCGTCACGCCAAGCCGGATTGTGGGATCGAACATGCCTCTTGCATAATCCGCTATGCCGCCAAGAGCATGCAGGGTATCGCCGGGAAGATCAGAATATTTCAAGGATATCCGCCTTTTGTTAATACAACCCAAGAGATAGGATGAGGAAGCGGCTCTGGCAAGGGAAGTGACGGATTATGATTCCCCGGCTTTTACGTTCAATAATTTCGGGGTCATGAAATCAATGAGATTTGCGCTTCTGGCCCTGATCTTGCGCCAGTTGTCCACATCAAAGCGCAGTACGGCAAGAGCGGCGGTGGGAAATTTTGACCACATATTCTGCCAGGTGCCGCGGTCACCTTCTCCGGCCAGGGTGAGGGCCAGTTCCTGAATGCCCGGATTATGGCCGATGAGCAGTAAATTTTCAGTCACCTCGGGCGCCATTTGTACAAGCTCTAAAAGATTTGAAGAATCTGCATGATAAATAGCTTTGTTCATGTAAACATGACGCGGTGCAGCCAGATGGCGCTGCACCATTTCGAGGGTTTCGCGGGTGCGTTTGGCCGGTGAACACAAGATGGTATCGGGTTGATAGCCGGCATTTTTCATATATTCGCCCATCCGCGGCGCGGCATTCCAGCCGCGCGGGGCCAGCGGGCGGTCAAAATCTCTTAAAGCCGGTTCATTCCAGCTCGATTTGGCGTGACGCAGGAGGTAAAGATGAAGCATAATTATCAACTTTAACGCCATTACCTGCAAAGGCAAGCCTAGGCCCTACCGGATATAGCGCATGATCAATGATTACCCGGCCAGTTATTACGCCCATACCATGATTGAGGCGCCGGTGCGGTCTCCGCTGAAGGGGCGCCTTGACGCCGATGTCTGCGTCATCGGCGCGGGCTATGCCGGGCTGACATGTGCACTGGAACTGGCAAAGGCCGGTGTTGATGTTGTTGTCCTTGAAGCCGAGCGGGTCGGCTGGGGGGCTTCGGGGCGAAATGGTGGCTTTGTCTCGCCCCGCTATGCGCAGGATTTGGACGCGATCATCAAGACCGCCGGGCTCCGGCAGGCCCGCGAGCTGTTTGAACTCTCCCGCGAGGGCGTTGCCGCTATTCGCGCCATGATAACCCGCTATGATATGCGCGGCGTTGACCTCGTGCCGGGATATCTGCATGTGCAGCGCTATGATGATATGCAAAATATCGCTAAACTTCAAAACCGGCTCGCAGTGGATTTTGGCTATGAAGTTAAAACCCTGGACCGGGAAGAGCTTGGCTGCCTGCTCTCGACCCGGCGCTATCATCAGGCCTGGTATGAGAGCGATGAAGCCTTTCACATCCATCCGCTGAATTATGCTCTGGGGCTGGCCAGGGCGGCCGGAACCGAAGGGGCGCGCATATTCGAGCATTCAAGGGTCACCCGGCTGGAACGGGGCGGCAATATCAAAGCCGTTCATACGGGGCAGGGGCAAATCCGCTGCAAACATGTGGTTTTTTGCGCCAGCGCCTATATGAAAGGCGTGTTTGCGCCCGTATCTTCGGCCATATTGCCGGTTGCGACCTATGTCGTGGCGACCGAACCTTTGGGAGACCGGCTGGTTGCGGCGATAAAAACCGGCGCCGCCATAGTGGAGTCGCGCCGAGCCAGTAATTATTACCGCATCAGCGGGCAAAACCGCCTGTTATGGGGCGGGCGTATCACCACAAGGCAAAGTGAGCCAGCAGCACTGGCGGCAATGATGAAACGCGATATTCTTGGCGTTTATCCCCGGCTCGGCGATTTCAACATCGATTTTGCTTGGGGCGGCCTGATGGGTTACGCGGTGCATAAAATGCCGCTTGTTGCGCAAATCAGGGAAAACATCTGGGTGGCCAGCGCCTTTGGCGGCCACGGCCTCAACACCGCGACCGCCGGCGGCAAGGTGATCGCCGGGGCCATTGCTCACGGCAATGACCGTTATAAGCTCTTCGCCCCCTATAAAGCGCGCTGGGCCGGCGGCATGATCGGGCGCGCCGCCGTGCAGTTGAGTTACTGGAAAATGCAATTTGAGGACAAAATCAGGGAAACGATACCGCCCGCATAACCGCGTCCATTTTGCGCCGTAACATGCCGGGAGGGTGGTATAAACCGGTCTCCGCAACAGACCGGGCAATTTCGCAGTGAGATTAAATTAGTTAAAATTTGCATCGGCAAAGCAATTATATTTATACACCGCCTTGTTATGCTGCCTTTCAGATGAACGGTCCGCAACTTCAAAATCAGGATCTGAAAGGCAACATTCCGGATATGCGAGCGCACCAGTATATCATTTTCGCAGTCGCCATCCTCTCCGGCGGTACCGCCGCCTACAGGGCGATGGAATCCGAAACTCCTGTCGCCATCATAGACAAGATTGTTGCGGCTGAACCTGCAAAGCCGGTTCCACTCACGCAAACCGTTATCGTAGCGGCCCGGCCGCTGGAATTTGGCAAAAAGATAATGCCGGATGATCTTAAAGAGGTTAAATGGCCCGCCGATGCAATGCCTGCAGGTTATATCTCCAGCAAGGCGGATATTATCGTCAGTGGCAAGCCCCCCCGTATCGTATTGGGCGCAATCGAGACTAATGAGCCTGTTTTGGCCGGCAAACTTTCGCGGCCGGGTCAAAAAGCCGCCCTCTCGGCGCTTCTCGGCAAAGGCATGAAGGCGGTAACCCTGCGGGTGAACGCGGTGGCGGGCGTTGCCGGATTTGTCCTGCCCGGAGATATTGTTGACATATTGAATACGCGCAACAGGCAATCCGATGTCGTATCCGATCCTGATGCGGTCAGCACCTATACCGATGTGCTGATACAGGGGGTAAAGGTGCTGGCGGTGGATCAGCGCTCGCGCAGTGAAACCGACAAGCCGGTAATCGCCAACACGGTCACCGTTGAGGTGACCACAAGGCAGGCCCAGAAACTGGCTCTGGCCGCCTCCATCGGCAAGTTATCGCTGATGCTCCGCCCCTTCGGCGCCCCTGACAGCGAAAAGGTGCAGCGCATAACCCTGAACGATCTGGGCAACGGATTATCCGGTTCCCATTCAGGGCGGGACGATGGCGCGATGGTGATGGTCGGCATCACTCGCGGCGTGCAGAGAAATGAATACCCGGTTCGGGCGCGTCTGAATTTGAATTGACAACAATAATAAAAACTCGGCAGGCATCGAGGCAGGGGAAGATTTAAAATGACCAAGGTGACGACAACAGGGCGAATTGGCTACCCATTACGCCGTAAAATTCCTTCTGCGGGAAAACGGGTCATTTTTGCTTTGGTTTCGCTTGCCTGTCTGGTTTTTTTCCCTGGCCTTGGCGCACCGGCTCTTAATGCCGCACCGGGCAACAAGGGCGATGTGCCGGGTTTGTCGGTCAAACACATCTCTCTGGCCCTGAACAAATCCAGAAGGTTGCGTATCGGGCGCGCTTTTGGCGAAGTGGTGGTGGGAAACGCCGAGATTGCCGATGCCCGCCCCCTGACCAACACGACCATCTACATCCTCGGCAAATCCATCGGCACCACCAATCTGTCGGTCTATGACCAGAACAAATATCTCATTGGCATCATCGATATTGAGATTACCTACGACATCAGGGCCCTGCGGCGCAAATTGCGCCAGAATGTGCGCACGGGCAATCTGAAGGTGACTTCGGTCAATGGCCGCGTGATGCTGAGCGGTTCGGTTCCTGATGCTCCTACCTTGCAAAGAGCCATCGCCATCGCCAACCAGTTCGCGCCCGATGCGGTGCTGAACTCGGTTTCCATCGGCTCCACCCAGCAGGTCATGCTGGAGGTTCGCTTTGTCGAGGCTTTCTCCAGCGCCAGCCGCGAGCTTGGGCTGCGATGGGATGTGCTGGGCAAGCGTTTTGCCGGTATAATCGGCGGCGCGGGCGCAACCACCGCCGGCGGCCCGGTGGCGGCGGCGGGGCTTGCAAGCTCGCTGCCTTCAGGCTCGGCTCCTTTTGGCTCTGTTGTTGGCAGATTGCTGAGCGGCGGGACCACAGCCGACAGCATCATTCAGGCGCTTGAAACCAAAGGTCTGGCGCGGCGTCTGGCGGAACCCAATCTGGTGGCGCTGTCGGGCGATACGGCTAGCTTTCTCGCTGGCGGCGAATTTCCCTTTCCGGTTCCGGCCGGGAACGGCGATATCACGATCAAATTCAAGAAATTCGGTGTTGGGCTTTCCTTTACCCCCACGGTTTTGGCCGGCGGGCTGATCAATCTTAAAATCGAGCCCGAAGTCAGCCAGCTTGACCCGTCCAACTCGTTGCGGATTAACGGCATTGACATCCCGGCGCTGATTGTCCGGCGCACCAAGACCACAATCGAGCTACGCGACGGGCAGAGTTTCGCCATCGCCGGTTTGCTACAAACCACCAATACCAAATCCGGCCGCGGCCTGCCATGGATTACCCGCATGCCGGTGCTGGGGAGCCTGTTCAGCAGCCGCTCCTACCTGAAACAGCAGACCGATCTGGTGATCATCGTCACGCCGCGCCTTGTGCGCCCTGCCGCGCCGGGCCAGCATCTGGCCACTCCGCTTGACAACACACTCCCCGCCAATGACGCCCAGTTCTTCCTTGGCGGCAAACAGCAGATCCGCAAGACCGCCGCTTCGGCCGGTTTGTCGAAACTGGCCGGTCAGGTCGGTTATGCCAGAGGCAGTTATGGCCATCTGCTTGGATTTTAATCAGGTGAAATCTATGTCACATTCCGCATTACTGAAAATCATCACCGGCGCTTTTCTCCTGGGCTCATTATCCGCCTGCGCCCAGTATCTTGATCACAATGAGGGCGTTAGCCTGAGCGCCGGCAATGCCGTTGCCCATAACAAGGCGGTGCAGATGATCGATCCGTGGCCGCTCTACGGCGCCCGGACAAATGTCTCCGCCAATGGCGAACGGATGCTGGTCGGTCTGAAGAAATACCGCGAAAACAAAACCGAAGAGCCGGAAAAAAACCCCACCCAGGGCGATGCAAAGAGCGAGGAGTAATTTCATGCCGGGCCTCACAATTCATAGAACTGTCCGCGTAGTTTTTGTCGTGGCGCTGGCCGCTTCGCTTTCTGCCTGCATGACGCAAAACCCTTTTGGCAACCCGTTGAACGCCGCCAGGGCAACCTCCGGCTCCGGAACGTCAAAAGCAGCAATTGATCAGGGCAAGAAATATTTTCTCAATGGCGATTACGGCAATGCGGAAAGATATTTTCGTATCGCGGTTGAAAAATCCGCCAATGACGTCAACGCCTGGGTTGGCCTTGCTGCCTCCTATGATCATCTTGCCCGCTTTAAACTGTCAAAACGCGCCTATGCCCAGGCGATTGAACTGGGTGGCAAAACCCCGATTATCCTCAATAATCTGGGTTATTCCTATCTTCTGCAAGGCAAATTGAAAAAAGCGCGGCGGCATTTTCTCATGGCGGCCAGAAAAGCACCGGAAAATACCCATATCAGAAACAATCTGACCCTGTTGCGCGCCAGTGAGAAAAACATGGCGGCAAATTATCGGAGCTTGATAAAAAAATCCTGAGCGTCAGTTAAAAACCAGCTCTGTTCTGCCCGGTGGCAGGGCGCGGCGCTGTTAATAGGCCAGCATTTCATAAGGGATAAAGGCCAGAAGATCGCCCTTCTCCATGCTTGCCAATTCTTCGGGCAACTCGATAAGCCCGTCGGATTCGCGCAAGGAGCTGATCAGGCCGGAGCCGTCGCGGCTGTATCTGTCGGCATGAAGCACGCCGTCTTTTTCGATAAGAGAGCCGCGCATGAACTCGCGCCTTCCGGTTTTGCGTCCGGGCATGTCAAAGGCGGAAGGCAGGAAGAGCCGCCGCGGAGGGGTCCAGTTCGCACCGCCCATGCGGGCCAGCAGCGGGCGGGCATAGAGCCAGAAGGTCACGGCGGCGGCGACCGGATTGCCCGGAAGGCCCAGGAACACCGCCTCGCCGATCTGGCCAAAGCCCAAAGGCTTGCCCGGTTTGATGGCGAGCCGCCACATATTGAGGCTGCCAAGAGCGCTGACGGCGGCGCTCATATGATCCTCGTCGCCCTGGCTTGAGCCGCCCGAGGTCAGAATCAGATCATGGTTGGCGGCAGCTTCTTCAAGCGCATCGCGCACCACATCAAAGCGGTCCGGCAATATGCCAAGATCGGTAACGGTGACGGGCAGGGAGCCGAGCAGGGCGTTGAGCAAAAATGTATTTGAATCATAAACCGCGCCGGGGCGGAAAACCTCGCCGGGACGGATGATTTCGTCGCCGCTGGAGACCAGCGCCACTTTCAGAGGAGCGTAGCATTCAATCTCGCCGGCGCCGGTAGAAGCAATGGCGGCGATATCCTGCGGGCGCAGCCGGGTGCCTTTGGCGACAAGCTCGGCGCCTCTGGCGACATCTTCACCGGCAAGGCGGCGATTGGCGCCTTTTTTCACCCCGGCCGGGAGGGTGACAAATTGTTGCCCGCTGCGTTCAAAAGCCTGCGCTTCTTCCTGCATCACGACGCTGTCCGCGCCTTCGGGCATTTTTGCTCCGGTGAAGATGCGCACGGCCTCGCCCGCCTTTAGCGGGCGCTCCAGCGGATGGCCGGCGGCAACAACCCCGGTGACGGGCAGCTGTGTCTCCCCGTTCAGGCTGTCATGGGCCACGGCATAGCCGTCCATGGCGGCGTTGTCGAAGGCCGGAATGGGGCGCGGCGCGATTACCGGCGCCGCCAGAACCCGGCCCGCGGCCCCGCCCAAGGCGACGTACGCGGTTTTGCTGACGGTGCGAGTGCGCGCAAGCAGCATTTTGATCGCGTCGTCATGGCGCATCAACCCGCCATTATGGGCGAAACAGTCATTCTGGGCCGGTTTTGCTGTTTTTTTGTTCATGCTTTTTAGGTCCTCGGATTGTCCGGCTATCACATATGCATCATTGCCGGTCAAGTCCGGCGGTGATGAAAACGCAAAAAGCCCGTAAAACACAAGAAATTTAACCCTGTGACGGATTGACACTGGTATGAAAATGAAAAAATACTAAGCTTCGACTCAGGTCTTTTTAGCTAACCTCCAACATTTATTCTGAAAGGCATTTTCCATGCCAGCCACACAATGTTTTGCCCAGCACGGACAGGGCGGCGTTCCTGATTCGGCCGTGGTGCGCTTTGCCGGTGATTCCGGTGACGGCATTCAGCTTCTGGGTGATCAGTTCAGCCTCACAAGCGCCATTGCCGGCAATGCGATCTCGACATTTCCCGACTATCCTTCCGAGGTGCGCGCACCGCAGGGCTCAACCTATGGCGTATCGGCTTTTCAAATCCAGTTTGGCGGGCGCAATATCAAGACAATTGGCGACAGCGCCGATGTCCTGATCGCGTTCAATCCGGCGGCGTTGAAAACTAATCTGGAAATACTAAAACCCGGCGGGCTGATTATTGCCGATCAGGGAACCTTTTCAAAGCGGGGTTTGAAAAAGGCGGGTTATGAAACCTCGCCCCTCACTGACGGCTCGTTGGAGGGCTACCGGCTTTTAGCGATAGATATAACCAAACAAACCCTGGCCGCCACTGCGCCATTTGATCTTTCCAAGAAAGACAAGCAAAGGTGTAAAAATTTCTGGGGCCTGGGACTCATTTTCTGGCTGTTTCACCAAAAGCGCGCCACAACTACCGCTTGGCTGGACCGGAAATTTGCCAAAAAACCCGAAATCGCCAGGGCCAATATCGCCGCGCTCAATGCCGGGCATGCTTATGGCGAGAATATCGAGGCTTCCCATGAACTGTATTCGTGCCATATTCCGGCGGCGGAGATGCCACCGGGCAAATACCGCGCGGTCACCGGCTCGCAGGCGGCGGCCTGGGGGCTTGCGGCGGCGAGTGAACTGAGCGGGCGTCCGCTGGTGTTTTCGTCCTATCCGATCACACCGGCCACAACGATTTTACATCATCTGGCGCGGCTGAAGGATCTTGGCGTGATTACTTTTCAGGCGGAAGATGAAATCGCCGCCATGTGCGCCGCTATCGGAACGGCGTTTGCGGGTTCTCTCGGGGCAACGGCAAGTTCAGGGCCCGGTATCGCGCTGAAAACCGAGGCGATCGGGCTGGCGGTTGCCGCCGAGCTTCCAGTGGTTATCATCAACAGCCAGCGGGCGGGGCCCTCCACCGGTCTGCCGACGAAAACCGAACAGTCGGATTTGTATCAGGCGGTTTACGGGCGTAATGGCGACACCCCGCTCCCGGTATTGGCGGCGCGCTCGCCGGCTGATTGTTTTGACGTCACGATCGAGGCGGTGCGCATTGCCCTGAAATACATGACACCGGTGATGATGCTGATGGATGGCTATCTGGGCAATGCCTCCGAGCCCTGGCTTATTCCCGATATGAACAAACTGCCTGATATCAGCGTAAAAAACTGCACTGACCCGGAAGGATTTTCACCTTTCAAACGCGATGCGGACACTCTGGCGCGGCTCTGGGCCATACCGGGGACACCGGGGCTTGAGCACCGGATCGGCGGTTTGGAGCGCGATTATGTTACGGGGGATGTTTCCTACGATCCCGGCAATCATCAAAAAATGTCGCAGATCCGCATCGACAAGGTGAAGGGGATCGCCTCTGACTTGCCGGAACTGGAGATTGACCAGGGCGAGCGCGATGCCGAACTTGGCGTTATCGGCTGGGGCTCGACCTATGGTCCGATATCGCGCGCGGTCAGTAATATGCGCGAGAAGGGGGCCAGTGTCGCCCATGTGCATTTGCGCTATCTCTATCCGTTTGCCCGCAACCAGTGCGAGATCACCAGCGGGTTTGGGCGCATTCTGGTGCCGGAGATGAATATGGGACAACTCGTTACCGTTATGCGCGACAATAACTGCCCCCCGGCGGAGGGTTTTTCCAAGGTTACGGGACGCCCCTTTACGGTCACGGAACTTGAAGAGGCCATCGCGGCCCGGCTTGGAGGTTGAAAACCATGGATACGAAAACAGATACGGTGTCCCCGCCGCTCACGATCAAGGATTTTGCCTCGGATCAGGAAGTTCGCTGGTGTCCCGGCTGCGGTGATTATTCGGTTATAAAAGCGGTGCAGAAAACGCTGGTGGAAGTGGGCGCGAAACGCGAAAACACGGTCTTTGTTTCCGGTATCGGCTGTTCGTCGCGCTTTCCCTATTACATGGATACCTATGGTTTTCATGGTATTCACGGCCGCGCCCCGGCAATTGCCTCGGGGCTGTTGCTGGCCAATCCTGATCTTGATGTCTGGATCATTACCGGAGATGGTGACGGGCTCTCCATCGGCGGCAATCATATGCTGCATGTCCTGCGTCATAACTACAACTGCGTGATCCTGCTGTTCAATAACGGGGTTTACGGCCTCACCAAGGGGCAATATTCGCCTACCTCGGAGAGGGGGCAGATCACGCCGTCCTCGCCCATGGGTGTGATCGACCCGCCGCTGGAGCCGATCCAGTTCGCCATTGGTGCCGGGGCGCATTTTGTCGCCCGCGTGGTGGATATCCAGCAGCAGCAGATGATTGATGTTCTGAAAGCCGCCTATGAGCATAAGGGCGCGGCCATGATTGAAATTTTCCAGAACTGCACCGTGTTCAATGACGGGATGTGCGACAGCTTTGCGACCAAAAGCACCAAATTCGAGCATCAGATCGAACTGGTTGCGGGACAACCTCTCATTTATGGCAAGGCGCGTGACAAGGGGTTTAAATGCGATCCCGGCAGCCTCAGCCTGAAGAGTTATGATATTGGCGGCGAGGATGATGATGGCCATGGCGCGATTGTCCACGATCCGGCCAACCGCTCACTGGCTTTCATGCTGGCGCAGATGCAGATGCCGGAATACCCCGTAGCGACAGGCGTGATTTATAATGCGCCGGAGGCGTCCTATGAGCGTGAAGCCATGCGGCAGGTTGAAGAGGCAAAAGCCTCGTCAGACCGCAAATCCGTGACCGATGTTCTCAATCAGGGCTTTACATGGGAGGTGTAAAGGCCGGCGGTTCTGCCGGTTTTTACGCAGATCTTGTTCCTGTCCGTCAATACCGGCGGTTAAGCGATGCGAAAGCCTACCGCCGGGTGCCTGAGGACTGGCGGGTTGTTGTTTGCGATATCGAAGGCTCCACCAAAGCTGTTGCGGCCGGGCGCTACAAGGATGTGAATATGCTGGGCTCCGCCTGTATCACGGCGGCGCTGAATGTGTGCGGCGATATCGCCATTGCCTATGAGTTCGGCGGTGACGGGGCCACGCTGGTGGCGCCGGAGCGGCTCATCGGCAAACTCAGCGGCGCTTTATGCGCATTGCAACAATATTCGGTTGCTATTTACGGCATGAAACTGCGCGTTGGCGCGGTGTCTGTGGCGGAGATCAGGGCACGGGGCGCGGATGTCCTGCTTGCCAGATATCAGCTTTCAAAGGGCAATACCCAGGCCATGTTCAGCGGCGGCGGCGTGGCGCTGGCCGATGATCTGATCAAGGCGGATGATCGCTATGCCCTGCATGCGCCAATCTCCGGCCCGCCGGATTTGACCGGGCTTTCCTGCCGCTGGGAACCGCTGCAATCTAAAAACGGCACAATGGTCACCCTGCTGGTTCTGGCGCGCGGGGCGCGGCAAAAAGAGCGCGACCGGCAATATGCCAGGGCGCTGGAAACGATTGAAGGCGTGACCGGTAATCTGGCCGGGCTGGCGCCGGCCAATGATGCAAGCCTGAAATTCAGATGGCCGCCGCGCTATTGGCGGCTTGAAGCTGTCGGACTTGGCGGCGGGCATGTCAGCTTCAAACAGATGATGATTATCTGGACCGAGGCGGCGTTTCAAAAAATCGGTCATCAATTCGGTCTTAAATTCGGCGATTACAACGCGCCGGTTTACAAGGAAGAGCTCAAAACCAATACCGATTACCGCCGCTTTGGCGATATGATCCGGCTGGTTCTGGACTGCGACAGCAGGGCTGACAAGGATTTGCGCCGGGCGCTGAACGAGCTGGAAGAAAAAGGCGAAATCATTTACGGCCTGCATATCTCGCAAGACGCGCTGATGACCTGCCTTGTTTTTAATCTGGCCCGGTCGCGCCACATTCACTTCATCGACGGCGGCGGCGGCGGTTTTACGCTTGCGGCGACAGAGCTCAAAAAGAAAATAAAATCATTCGGATAGCAGAATATTCTAAAAAACCTGTTCAGCTTAAATCCGCATCGAGATCCTCGACAATGATATCTTCCTTGCGCAGGACATCGAGCAGATGTTCAAAATGCTCGAAGCCGCGGGTTTCCAGCTCGATGATGACATAGGCGGTTTTGGCCGGCAGGGCGGAAAAACGGCGCTGGTGAACGACCTCGATAATATTGGCGCCTTCCTCGGCGATGATGTTGGAGAGCTTGGCAAGCTGGCCCGGCTGGTCGGTAAGCTCGACCCTGATACGGGCAAGGCGGTGTTCGCGGGCAAGTTCGCGGTACAAGATATCGGCCAGAAGCCGGGTATCGATATTGCCGCCGGTCAGAACCAGACCGAGTTTCTTGCCCCTGAAACGCTCAGGATAGGCCATGAGCGCGGCGATCCCGGCCGCGCCTGCGCCCTCAACCACGGTTTTTTCGATATTTAGAAGCAGGCTGACACCGCTTTCGAGTTTTGATTCATTGACCAGAATAATATCGTCAACCAACTCATCAACCAGCTTTGAGGTAAGCTCTCCGGGCGTTTTGACCGCAATGCCCTCGGCAAGGGTCGAGCCGCCGCAATGGGCCGCTTCACCGCGCAACCTGGCATGCATTGAGGGGAAAAGCTCGGCCTGAACGCCGATGATTCTGGTTTTGGGGCTCAATGTTCTGGCGGCGACCGACATGCCCGATATCATGCCGCCGCCGCCAATGGGCAGGATGAGATAATCAAGCTCGGGGGCATCCTCAAGCATTTCAATTGCGATGGTGCCCTGACCCGCGATCACCAGCGGATCATCAAAAGGGTGAATGAAAGTCAGGCCGAACCTGTCGGTAAGCTTATGGGCATAGGCGGCGGATTCTTCAAAATTATCTCCATATAAAATGACGTTTGCACCGTGCACCCGAGTGCCTTCCACCTTTATCGACGGGGTGGCCATGGGCATGATGATGGTGGCGGGAATGCCGAGTCGTTTGGCGTGATAGGGGATGCCCTGGGCATGGTTGCCGGCGGAACAGGCAATCACGCCCTTGGCTCTTTGCGCCGCATCGAGGTGCAGCAGGCGGTTCAGAGCGCCGCGTTCCTTATAGGCGCCGGTAAATTGCAGATTTTCAAATTTCAGCCAGATTTGCGCCCCCAGAATGTTAGAGAGGGTCCGGCTCAGCCGTGTCGGGGTGCGAATAACCGCCGGGCTGATGGCTTCATGGGCGGCCTTGATATCAGAGAAGGTCAAAGGCAGTTTTCCGGCCGGTGTCGTTTTGCTCATCTCGGACTCATATTTGCAAATAAAATAACGGCATTGCCGGTATGAACCTGAATGCGGTTGATCGCAAGAGGAGCTTTTTCGCCGGACCCGCTTTTATTTTTTCAGCTCTTCCAATGCCCCGATCACCTGCGCCAGAGTATCGATCACCATATCGCCGCCAAGCTCTGCGGCCGGAATGGCTGTGTAGCCATAGGACATAACGATAACCGGCAGACTGGCGTTGCGGGCGGTTTTGACATCAGCGGTGCTGTCGCCGACAAAAACGGCCTCTTGCGCCCCAACCCCCAGCTCCTTCAGGCAGGCCAGCATGGGCTCCGGGTCGGGCTTGGCGGCATAGCCTGACGTACCGCCGATAATTGAGCCGAAATACCGGGTTAAACCAAGATCGTCCAGAATCTGGCGGCTGACATCGGTGGGCTTGTTGGTGCACAGACCGATTTTGATCTTGCTGGCGCTCAAATCCTCAAGCAATTGCTGCGCGCCTTGATAGGGGCGGGTTTCCCGAGTGGCGCGGGCAAGATAAATCGCCATGAATTTGGGGACAAGGGCGCTGACGGCGACTTTGTCATGGGGCTCGCCGTGGGCGCGCAGGCCGCGCTCGATCAGCTTGGGAACGCCGTTGCCGATCATCACCCGGATATCGTCCTGGGGCAGGGCGGGGCGGCCAAGCTCCACTTCCAGCACAGTGTTGAGCGCACCGGCAAGATCGGGCACGCTGTCGATCAGCGTACCGTCAAGATCAAAGATTACGGCTTTGGGCCAGTTGGTATTTTCGGGCATATACAATGTTCTTTTCTTGTCGTTTGCGCTTCTCACCTGCCATCATCCCCGCGAAAGCGGAAGGTTCGGAGCAACACGGGTTTGCCCTGTCTTGCTGGATTACCGCCTTCGCGGGAATGACGAATAAGGGGCGGGAATCCACGAATGGAGTGTGGGAGTGGCGGATTTTCAGGCGTTTTTGATGCCTTCATGGGCAGCAGTCCGGATGGCGGCCATGTTCTCGGCATATTTGCCGCCCTTGAAGGTGGCAGAACCGGCGACCAGCGCATTGGCGCCGGCGGCGGCGACATCTCCGGCGGTGGCGGGGCTTACGCCGCCATCGACTTCCAGATCAATCGGACGCTCGCCGATCATCGCGCGGATATTGCGGATTTTGGCAAGCTGCTCACGAATAAAGGACTGGCCGCCAAAGCCCGGATTGACTGACATCACCAGAACAAGATCAATCTTGTCGATGACATATTGCAATACGCCCTCGGGCGTTGAGGGATTTAATGATACCCCGGCCTTTTTGCCCAGAGAGCGGATATACTGCAAGGAGCGGTCAAGATGCGGCCCGGCTTCGGCATGAACCGTGATCATGTCGGAACCGGCATTGGCGAAAGCCTCGATATAAGGATCGCAAGGCGCGATCATCAGATGGACATCAAAGATTTTTTTCGTGTGCGGGCGCAAGGCTGCGACCACATCGGGGCCGATGGTGATATTGGGCACATAATGGCCGTCCATGACATCAATATGCACCCAGTCGCACCCCGCCTCGTCAATAGCGCGGACTTCCTCGCCAAGACGGGCGAAATCGGCCGAAAGGATGGAGGGCGAAATCAAAATTTCTTTAGCCATATCCGGCTCCTGCATTTGGTTTTTCATAAAATGATTCCGCCATTCCGGTTTTCGCCGGGATGGCGTGATGTGTCTTTCTTACTAGCCAATTTTAGGATCAAGCTCGCCCGAGGCATAACGGGCGGCCATTTCCTTCAGGGATATCGGCTTGATCTTGCTGGCCTGTCCGGCGGCGCCGAATAGCTCATAGCGCTCGACGCATACCTTGGTCATGGCTTCGGTCGCCGGTTTGAGGAAGCCGCGCGGGTCAAAACCTGCCGGGTTTTCGGTGAGGTATTTGCGCACCTGACCAGTGGCGGCAAGGCGCAGATCGGTGTCAATATTGACCTTGCGCACCCCCATCTTGATGCCCTTGGCGATCTCTTCGACCGGAACGCCGTAGGTCTGGGGCAGGCCGCCACCATACTCGTTGATGATATCCTGCAATTCCTGCGGTACGGAGGATGAACCGTGCATCACCAGATGCACATTGGGCAGCTTCTTGTTGATCGCCTCAACCACATTCATGGCGAGAATATCGCCGGTGGGCTTGCGGGTGAATTTATAGGCGCCGTGGCTGGTGCCCATGGCGATGGCCAGTGCGTCGCATTTGGTTTTTTGCACAAAGTCAACCGCCTGATCCGGGTCGGTAAGCAGTTTGTCCTTGTCGAGCTTGCCTTCAAAACCGTGGCCGTCCTCGGCCTCGCCTTCGCCGGTTTCCAGCGAGCCCAGAACCCCCAGTTCGCCCTCAACCGAAACGCCGACCCAATGTGCCATCTCAGTCACGGTTTTCGTGACCTCGACATTATATTCATAAGAAGCCGGCGTCTTGGCGTCGGCTTCCAGCGAGCCGTCCATCATCACCGAGGCAAAAGAGGCCTGAATGGCGGAGAGGCAGGTGGCGGCATTGTTGCCGTGGTCCTGATGCAAGCAGATGGGAATATCGGGATAGATTTTCTCGGCCGCCGAAACCATGGCCTCCAACATGATGTCGTTGGCGTAATTACGCGCGCCGCGGCTGGCTTGAAGGATGGCCGGGGCACCGACCTTTTTGGCCGCCTCCATGATCACAATTACCTGCTCCATGTTATTGACATTGAAGGCGGGCATGCCGTAGTCGTTTTCCGCTGCATGATCAAGCAATTGCCTGAGTGAAATTCGTGCCATTTTGGTTTCCTCTTTGTTTGTTTGTCCGTTGTTTTTGCCGGAATGACGTGTCGTGTTTAGCCTTGCGCCAGCGCCATGACGCCGGGCAGTTCCTTGCCTTCCATCCATTCCAGGAAAGCGCCGCCGGCGGTTGAGATATAGGTGAAATCCTCGCTGACACC
Source organism: Alphaproteobacteria bacterium (assembly GCA_024275895.1). GTDB lineage: Bacteria > Pseudomonadota > Alphaproteobacteria > Rhizobiales > BM303 > BM303. Next base: position 35,228 of record JAJRYE010000035.1, read on the forward strand.
GGCGATGTTGAGCGCCGCCACCGTATCGCCGCCGCCGCCAACCGTGATCAGCTTGCCCGCTCTGGTGAGTTCGGCCGCCTTTTTGGCCACGGCAAAAGTGGCCGCGCCGAAAGGCTCCATCTCAAAAGCGCCGAGCGGGCCGTTCCAGATCAGGGTTTTGCAGTTTTCAAGTTCAGCTTCGACCGTTTCTACCGATACGGGGCCCGCATCAAGGATCATGCCGTCTTCGGGCACGTTATCGGCGGCATAAACCGCGTTCTTTGCATTGGGTTTGAATTCATCGGCCACGACCACGTCTTCCGGGATCATAATCCTGCAGCCTTCCGCTTTTGCCGTGGCCATGATTTCCTTCGCCGTATCGGCATAATCGGGCTCGCAGAGCGATTTGCCCACCGCTTGTCCCTTGGCGTACATGAAGGTATTGGCCATGCCGCCGCCGATAATCAGAACATCGACCTTTTTGGTCAGATTGACAAGAACCGTAATCTTGGACGAGACTTTCGCGCCGCCGACAATGGCGGCAACGGGACGTTTGGGATTGTCAAGCGCGGTGGCAAGGGCGGTGATTTCTGCCATCATCAATGGACCGGCATAAGCGGGCAGCAGATGCGCCAGACCCTCGGTCGAGGCATGGGCGCGGTGCGAGGTGGAAAAGGCGTCGGAGACATAAATATCGCCGTTTTTGGCCAATTGGGCGGTGAACTCGGGATCGTTTCCGGTTTCTCCGGCATAAAAGCGCAGATTTTCCAGCATGGCGATATCGCCGTCCTTTAATGCTGCAATGCCCGCCTCAGCCACCGGACCGATGCAATCGGCGATAAAGCGAACCGGTTTGCCGAGCTGCTGCGCCAGTTTGGCGGCGACCGGCTCAAGGGTCATCTCCGGCACTTTCTTGCCGCCGGGACGGCCGAAATGCGTGAGGATGATCACCTTGGCGCCGCGCTCGCTCAGGGAACGGATGGCGGGTACGACGCGGTCAAGCCGCGTCGTATCCGTTACATTGCCGTCCTTCATGGGGACATTGAGATCGGCGCGCATCAAAACGCGCTTTCCCGCCACATCGGCGTCCTCTATGCCCCGCATGCGGGAGAGGAGGTCTGACATTTTACAGCGCTCCCCAATAGACGGCGGTGTCGCTCATGCGGTTGGAAAAACCCCATTCATTGTCGTACCAGGACATGATGCGCACCAGAGAGCCGTCAATGACTCTTGTGCCCGGCGCATCGAAGGTCGAGGAGTTCGGGTTGTGGTTGTAATCAGAAGATACCAGCGGCTCGGTATTGTAGCCCAGAATGCCCTTCAGCGGGCCTTCGGCGGCTTCCTTGATGGCTTCGTTGATTTCTTCCACCGTGGTGTCGCGGCCGGCGTTGAATTTCAGGTCAACCAGCGAGACATTCGGGGTCGGCACGCGGATGGCGACACCGTCGAGCTTGCCGAGAAGTTCAGGCAGCACAAGGCCAACCGCGGCGGCGGCGCCGGTGGAGGTCGGGATCATGTTGACCGCTCCGGCGCGCGAGCGATAGGGGTCCGAATGCAGCGTGTCCACAATGCGCTGATCGCCGGTATAGGAGTGAATGGTGGTCATGAAACCTTGCTTGATGCCGACCGTCTTGTTGAGAATATCTGCCACCGGCGCGAGGCAGTTGGTGGTGCATGACGCGTTAGAGACGACCTGGTCATCGGCGCTCAGGGTTTCGTGATTGACGCCGTAAACGATGGTCTTGTCGGCGCCGCCCGAGGGGGCCGAGACCAGAACTTTTTTGGCGCCGCCTTCGATATAGGCCATCGCCTTGTCCTTGTTGCGGAAAATACCGGTGCATTCGAGCATGATATCGATGCCCAGATCGCCAAGGGGAAGCTTTGAGGGGTCGCGTTCGGCCATCACCTTGATGGTGTCACCGTTCACGGTCATGGAATCCTCGGTAGTGGAAATCTCGCCGGGGAAAATGCCGTGCACACTGTCATATTTGAGCAGACGCGCATTGGCGTCGGTGGGGCCAAGGTCATTGATGAGAACGAAATCGAGATCATTGCGGCCCGCTTCCATATAGGCGCGCAGAACCAGACGGCCGATGCGTCCAAAACCATTAATCGCAACACGAGTTTTAGCCATGAGTAGTCTCCTTTTTCAGATCAGTTATTTAACAAGTTTGGTGGCGGCATTGACGACGGCTTCCGCCGTGATGCCAAAATGTTTGTAGAGTTCCGGAGCAGGGGCGGAGGCGCCAAAGCCGGTCATGCCGATGAAGACGTCATGGGGCGCAAGCCAGCGGTCCCAGCCTTGTTTGACCGCCGCCTCAACCGCAACACGCGGCGCATCGCCCAGAACTTCATGGCGATAGGCGTGACCTTGTTGTTCGAAAAGCTCAAAGCAGGGCATGGAGACCACGGCGGCGTTTATACCTTTGCCTTTAAGTGTTTCAGCAGCTTCCATGGCCAGCGAAAGCTCGGTGCCGGTGCCTATGAGCGTGACATCGCGCTTGCCTTGCGCTTCCCTGAGCACATAGGCACCCTTGGCGGTGAGGTTTTCGCCGCCCGCATCAGAGCGGTATGCCGGCATGGACTGACGCGAAAGCGCCAGACAGGAGGGCGAAGTGGTGGCTTTAAGGGCGCATTCCCAGGTTTCGGCCATTTCCATCAGATCGCCGGGGCGGAATACGAGGGTATTGGGCATGGCGCGCAGGGACGCCAGATGCTCGACCGGTTGATGGGTCGGTCCGTCCTCGCCAAGACCGATGCTATCATGGGTCAGGACATGAATGACCTGAACCCCCATCAGCGCCGCGAGGCGGATGGCGGGACGCGAATAATCGGCGAATACCAGGAAGGTGCCCGAAAGCGGCGTGATGCCGCCATGCAATGTCATGCCGTTCATGGTGGTGGCCATGCCAAATTCGCGCACACCGTAATGGATGTAATTGCCACCGTAATTTTCGGCTGTCACCGGATCATAGGCCGAGGTTTTGGTGCCGTTGGAACCGGAAAGGTCGGCGGAGCCGCCAATGAGGCCGGGGATGGCGGGGTAGAGTTTCTCCAGAACCTTGGCGGAGGACTGGCGGGTGGCCAAAACCGGCATATCGGCGGCAAAATCCGCTTTGGCGGCGGCGATGGCGGCCTCAAGCGCGGCTTGATCAATACCGGTCTGCCGGGCTTCAAAGGCTTCTTTTTCGGCCGAGGCGGCCAGGCGCTCCTGCCAGGCCTTGCGCTCCGAAGCGCCGCGCCCGCCCGCTTCACGCCAGGCGCTGAGGATATTTTCCGGGATTTCAAAGGGGCCGGCGCTCCAGCCCAGCGCCTTGCGGGTAGCGGCGATCTCATCGGCGCCCAGAGGGGCGCCATGGGTGGCCGAAGTGCCCTGTTTGTGCGGTGCACCGTAACCGATGATGGTTTTGCACGAGATGATGGAAGGCTTGTCGGTTTTCTTCGCGGCGGCAATGGCGGCCTCGATCTCATCCGCGTTATTCCCGTCACAGCTTGAGGTGTCCCAGCCATAGGCCTTGAAGCGGGCAAGAGTGTCTTCGGTGCTGGAGACATCGACGCCGCCATCAATGGTGATGGAGTTGTCATCCCACAGCACGATCAGCTTGCCGAGCTTCATTTGGGCGGCAATACCGGCGGCTTCATGCGAGATGCCTTCCATAAGGCAGCCGTCACCGGCGATGACATAAGTGTAGTGATCGACAAGATCATCACCGAATCTGGCATTGAGCATGCGCTCGGCCAGCGCCATGCCGACCGCCGTTGCCACACCCTGGCCCAGCGGGCCGGTAGTGACTTCGACCCCGTTGACATTACCATATTCCGGGTGACCGGCAGTCTTGGAGCCCATCTGGCGGAAGTTGCGCAGATCATTCATGGTCAGATCCGGGTAGCCGGAAAGGTAGAGAACGGAGTAAAGCAGCATGGAGCCATGGCCCGAGGAAAGCACAAAGCGGTCACGGTCGGCCCATTTATGGTCCTGCGGGTCGTATTTGAGGAATTTGGTAAACAGGACGGTGGCGATATCGGCCTGGCCCATGGGCGCGCCGGGATGGCCGGAATTGGCGGCCTGAACCGCATCCATTGACAAGGCGCGAATGGCATTGGCCATTTCGTTATGTGTAGCTGACATTTTAAAAATCCCCCTTATGGATCAACAAAACTTAAAGAGCGTGAACGCCGTGTTCGGCCTTCACCATATGATAGGCAACGAGAAGCTGGGTAAGCGCCAGCGGATGCGAGAGGTCGCGGCCCGTATCGCCGTCATAGGCCCCGACCCTGGGGCGCAAATGCGAGGCTTCAGGCACCAGCGACCATAAAAGATTTTCCATTTTTGTCGCGCGTTCATCGGATAGCGCGCCGTTGATTTCCAGAATATCCACCGGCTTGCCGTCCCGGTCGCGCGCCAGTTCCAGATCAAGATCGCCATTTGAGGCCCCGTCGAGGATGGGCGAGAGATCCGGGTGGGGCAGGGTGGGGCGCAGAACGAGACGCACATTCAGATGCCGGTCGTTGTCCTGGCTTGCATTCGCGCCGCTTGCCGTCTGAAAGCGAATAACCATATCGGCAAAGGCGCGTTGCGGAATGATGAATTCCGGGCTGTCGTCTTTTCGCTTTTCCAGAGACGAGCGCACATCTTCAGCCGAATAGCCGCGCATATGGGTATCGCGGTAAATCTTCCACTTGATGCGTAATTCCTCCTGCGGATCGAGGAAAATTTTGACATCAAAATTCTCGCGCGCCTTGCGGGTGGCGTAGCCCAGCAGCCCTTCGCAGATGACAAAATCCTTGGGGCGGATATATTCAGGCCGCTCCAGCGCGCCTTTTTCATGTGAATACACCGGCTTTAAAATCGGCTTGCCCTGGCGCAGCAACGCCAGATGCTGCTCGAAAATATCGATATAGTTGCTTTTCGGGTCCAGCGCCGAGACCTGTCTGGCGGCGCGCTGGTTGCGGTCATATTTGTGATAATCATCAACGCAAATCACGGTGCAGCGGTCCGGCCCTAGAATATCGGCGATTCCCTCCGAGATCGTGGTTTTTCCGGTGGCGGAATCTCCCACGATACCAAGGATGATCGGGCGGTTGACTTTCTTTTTCTGCACGGTTGCGGCTTACCCTGAAATAGTGATCGAAAATTGTTTTCCCTGAATACGACCGGAAATTAAGCAAATGCTAATATTTTGCAAACATGCAAGCGGGTAGGGTGGCTAAGTCTTATGGGCGGGGCGCCCCCGCCCATAAGTGCAGGTTTGATTGAGTCGGCCTGAAATCATTGCCCGGTTGCGGCTCTGCCGGCTTCAGGCAAATTTACGTTTTTCCATCAGGTTATGGATAATCGGCGTCAGGATCAGCTCCATCGCCAGCCCCATCTTGCCACCGGGAATAACCAGCGTATTGCGTCGCGACATGAAGCTGTCATGGATCATGGCGAGCAGATAGGGGAAGTTGATGTTAAATTTTGCCGGATCGGAAAAACGGATGATAATGTTGCTCTCATCCGCGGTCGGAATGTCGCGGGCGATGAACGGGTTCGAGGTGTCCACGGTGGGAACGCGCTGGAAGTTGATGTCGGTGCGGGAGAATTGCGGCGTGATATAGTGGATATAATCATACATCCGGCGCAGGATCGTATCGACGATGACATCGGCTTCATAGCCGCGCTGGGCGTTGTCGCGGTGAATTTTTTGAATCCATTCCAGATTGACGATAGGCACGACGCCGATCAGCAGATCAACATATTGCGCAACGTTGCAATTATCGTGTTTGGCGCCACCGTGTAGACCCTCGTAAAACAGCAGATCGGTGCCACGCGGCAATTCCTCCCAGGGGGTGAACTCACCGGGTTTCTGGCCATAGGGTTCGGCCTCTTCTTCTGAATGAAGATAAAACCGCCGCATGCCCGAGCCGGTTTCGCCATAGGTCTGAAAGAGCCTTTCAATCTCTTCAAACACATTGCCTTCAGGGCCGAAATGGCTGATATTCTTTCCTTCCTTGCGGGCTTTTTCGACCGCCGCCTTCATGCCGGCGCGATCGTAGCGGTGGTAGCTGTCGCCCTCGACAACAGCGGCGAGGACCTTTTCACGCTGGAAAATATGTGTGAATGCTTCCTTGACCGTAGTAGTTCCCGCGCCTGAGGAGCCCGTGACGGCAATGACCGGATGCTTAATGGACATGGTGGTTTCCCTTCCCTGATATCATTGGTGCCCGCGCCCCCCGCGCGTGTTCCTGGTATTTTTATGTTTGGGCTCTCATAGAACGAAAGTCGAGTGTGATGCAAGGTTGTTGCGCCGAAAGTTTTACAAATAAACTGCGGCAAATGCACCTGCGGGCTTCACATCCGGGTCGGGGAAGTGCTATAGGCAAGGCAAAAACAGGGCAAACGGTTAGCCTGAACCAGCAGGTTATCAGGGCCAGTGCAACGGATATCGGATCAGGGGAAATCAGATCATGACAAAAAATGCTTTTTATGCCCAATCGGGCGGGGTGACCGCAGTGATTAACGCCTCGGCTTGCGGGGTTATTGAAACCGCGCGCCGCCACCTCGATAAAATCGGCAAGGTTTATGCGGGCCGTAACGGCATCATCGGTGCGCTGACTGAAGATTTGATTGATACCAGCCAGGAATCGCCAGAAGCGATCGCGGCGCTGCGCTATACGCCATCGGGCGCTTTTGGATCGTGCCGTTTCAAGCTGAAAAGCCTTGAGGACAACCGGCGTGAATATGAGCGGCTGATTGAAGTTTTCAAGGCGCATGACATCGGCTATTTCTTCTATAACGGCGGCGGCGATTCGGCCGATACCTGCTACAAAGTATCGCAGCTCTCCGAAACCATGGGCTATCCGGTTCAGGCCATTCACGTCCCCAAGACCGTCGATAACGATCTGCCGATCACCGATAACTGCCCCGGTTTCGGCTCGGTGGCCAAATACATCGCTATTTCCACCCGCGAGGCGAGCTACGATGTGCGCTCGATGGCCAAAACCTCCACCAAGATTTTTGTTATCGAGGTTATGGGCCGCCATGCCGGCTGGATCGCGGCGGCCGGCGGGCTGGCGGCGGATGCGCAAAACGATATTCCGGTGGTGATCCTTTTCCCCGAGATCGAGTTTGATCAGGACAGGTTCATGGCGCGGGTAAAAGCCAATGTGGAAAAATACGATTATTGCTCCGTAGTGGTGTCTGAAGGAGCGCATTGGCCTGATGGCAAATTTCTTGCCGAACAGGGCACGCGCGATGCTTTCGGCCATGCCCAGCTTGGCGGCGCGGCTCCGGTTGTCGCCAATATGATCAAGGATGCTCTGGGCTATAAATTTCACTGGGCGGTGGCTGATTACATGCAGCGCGCAGCGCGTCATATAGCGTCAAAGACCGATGTTGATCAGGCTTACGCCATGGGCAAGGCCGGGGTCGAGATGGCGCTGGCGGGCGAAAACTCCATTATGCCGGCGATCATCCGCACATCCAATTCGCCCTATGCCTGGGAGGTGGGCAAGGCGCCGCTTTCGGAAGTGGCCAATGTTGAAAAAATGATGCCGGCCGAGTATATTTCCGAAGACGGCTTTGGCATTTCGGACGCCTGCCGTGAATATCTCGTGCCGCTCATTCAGGGCGAGGACTACCCGCCTTATGAGAACGGCATGCCCAAATATGTCACGCTCAAAAATGCGCCCGTGGCACGTAAACTGGCAGATTTCAAGCTTTGAGACGCGGGAGGCTTCAATATCCGCCCGGCGGCGCGAGGTGGCGGGCGATGGCTTCGGCGCGGTTGCGCACGCTGAGTTTCGAATAGAGATTGCGCAGGTGAAATTTTACCGTGTTGAGCGAGACCCCCATATTGCGGGCGATCTCGTTGTTGGTGCTGCCATTGCTGAGCAAGCCCAAAAGCTCGCTTTCGCGCGGGGTGAGATTTTCCATTTCGCCGCCGGCGGAAATGTCGTTTTGCAACTGTCCCATGAAGGGGAAGATCATCTGGCCGCGGGCGACGTTTTCTATAACATCGAGAAGATATTCAGGCGAATCGGTCTTTGAACAAAACCCCGCCCCGCCCAGTTTGATCACCTCGCGCGGCACGGCGGGGGAAAGATCGCCGGTATAAACAATGATACGCGGCGCGTTTTCCTTTTCCGCCAGACGTTTGAGCACGGTGCGCCCATCGCAGTAAGGCATGGCCCAGCCGATGACGGCGACGTCAAACCGTACCCGGCCCAGCGCTTCCAGAAAACGCTCGCCATCGGTGGCCGAAACCGCCAGATTAAAGCGTTCATCCGCCACCAGCATCGATTTAAGCGCCCGCAAGATCAGCGGAGCCTTGTCCACGATGGCAACCTCGACGGGCAAGGTTGATGTTTTACGATGCTGCGTCTGGAATGGCACGTTTGAGAGGTTCTCCTGATTGCCCTACATGGCGGCGTTAAACCGGCCGCCATCTATCAACAGGCTTTGACCGACGATGTAACCGGCCTGGGCGGAGCATAAAAAGGCGCAGGCCTCGCCAAATTCACGCGGATCGCCAAGGCGTCTTGACGGAATGGTCGCATTTCTTTTTTCGGCCACGTCTTCAATCGGGATATTTCCCAGTTTCGCCGTGGCCTCGGTGCTGGCGCGGATACGGTCGGTGTCGAAAAATCCGGGCTGGATGTGGTTGATGGTGACATTATGATGCGCCACCGAACGGGCGATCCCGGCAAGAAAGGCCGTAAGCCCGGCGCGTGCGCCGCTGGAAAGGTCAAGACCAAGCACCGGCATTCTTACCGATATGGAGGTAATATCGACGATGCGGCCGAATTTGCGTTCGATCATGCCGTCAATGACCTGCTGGATCAGCTCAATGGGGGAAATCATGTTCATGACCACCCCTTGCAGCATATCTTCACGGCTCAGCTCGCGAAAATCACGAAAAGGCGGGCCGCCATTATTGTTGACCAGAATATCAGGCTCCGTACAGGCGGCGAGCAGCGCCTTTTGTCCCTCATATGTGCTCACATCGGCGGCAACCGGGGTTACTTTAACGCCGGTCTGACCGGCAATTTCCTGCGCGGTGCGGGCAAGAGTGTTTTCATCGCGCCCGTTAATGGTGACATTGACCCCGGCCTGCGCCAGAGACATGGCGCAGGCGCGGCCCAGACCGCGGCTTGAGGCGCAGATGATGGCGGATTTGCCCTTGATCCCTAAATCCATGCGATGATTCCTCCTGTTGCTTTAATCCGAGCTTATCATACCTTGAGTTTTTTCAACCTGTTTTCGATATCGGCAAGATATGATACGCCGCAGAGCAGGACATGGACCAGCAGGGGGTACAGCAGATAAATATCACGGCGAAGGGCAAAGAAGCCTTCAGAATCAAAATCGGTCAATGCGCTGTATTCCCTGAAAAAATCGGGTCCGAAACTGCCAAACATGGTCAGATAGGCCAATTCGATCTCCGGATGGGCAAAGTAGATTGCCGGATCGATCAGGGCCTGAATATTTTTTTACCAAGAAGCACATTGCCCGACCAGATATCGCCGTGAATCAGGGCCGGGTGCGCAGGTTCGGTCAACATGTCCTCCAGGCGTGTGCCCAGCTCCTCCAGCCGGGCCAGAAGGGGGGCAGGGAGCCGGCCGCGCTCATGGGCGAAACGGGCCAGAAACAATAGCCGGTTATCGCGGAAGAACGGGATCCATTTACCGGTTTTGCCGTTGGGTTGCGGCAGGATGCCGATCACGGTATCGCGCTCAAAACCAAAACAGGGCCGCGGGACGGCGTGCAACCCGCTCAGCAATTGCGCCATATGGCGCTGGTGTGAGGGGGTGATCATGGAGCCGGTGTGTTCAATCCACTCCATGGCCAGCATATCGGTATCCGAATATACAACCTCGGGTACAGGCAGGCGGCTTAGGGCTTTGAGCCGGCGCAGCATATAGCTTTCCGTATCAAGCTGCTCCGGGATGGGGGCTGCTCCTGCCTTTACCGCCAGTTGACGGCCATCGCTCAAGATCAGATGATAGCCTTTTAAACCGTAGCCCACAGGCAGCGGCGAGTGCCGCGTGATGCTTGCGCCCAAAGCCTGTTCGAGGCGGGTGAAGATCGTGCTTTGTGCAATAATGGGAATGCCCCTTGCCTTTTGCCGCTCCGGGCGGTCTTGCAGCGCTCTTTATTCGACCAGCTTTTTTCCCGCGATTTGTTTGCGCCGTTCGGGGCCGCGATAATTCGCCGAATTCTGGCGCCGCCTTTCAGGGCCGAAATAATTGGGGGCACGGACAAAATCCCTTGGTTTTTCAACGCAGGAAATGAGGCAGAGATAGAGGTTCTTGGCCGATATCGGTTTGCCGAGAAATTCCGTTATTCCCGAATCGCGGGCCTCGATAATGATTTTCTTGCTCGTATAGGCCGAGAGCATAATGATCGGAACATAAGGGTTTGTACTGTCCTTGGCACCGCGCACAAGCTGGACAAACTCGATGCCGTCAAGGGTGGGTAGTTTGTAATCAACGATAATCACGTCAATCTGCGTTGTACGGAAAATTTCAAAAGCCTCGGCCGGGTCGGCAACATCATGGATACGGTGGATGCCAAATCCCCGGAGCACAGTTCTGATGATCTGCCGCATATGTTGGCTGTCTTCAATGATAAGAATAGTCAAGTTCGAGAGGTTGTAAGTTTTCGCCATTATTCCAACGCCTGTTATTTTACGCAACTACAAGTAGCGGGCAATATACCTTAGATGCTTTAAAGCCTGTATAGCCAATATAAATCTGGTTCAACCTGATTTGTCTGTTTGCACCTGCCAGCCTGAGCGAATCGATTTCATTTATACCATATGACTCATGTAACCTTGCAAGGACACTTTTAATATGTCAGTGTTATTTACCTTATCTCTCCTTCAAGGTTTGCCGCATGTCCGATTTTTTCTGGCCCTTCACCAGCCTGGCCATTGCCGCCTCGTTCACGCCGGGGCCGAACAATATCATGATCGCGGCCTCAGGGGCCAATTTCGGCTATCTGCGCTCGGTGCCGCATATGCTCGGGGTAACCTTTGGCTTTCCGGTCATGCTGGTTGCCCTGGCTTTCGGGCTGGGTGAAGTGTTTCACAACTGGCCGGTCATTCATGATGTGCTGCGCTATCTTGGCGGTGCATTTTTGCTCTATATGGCATGGCGGATTGCCGTTTCCGGGCGGGCGCAAGTCAAACAGCGCAGTGAGCCATTGACGTTTTTGCAGGCATCGGCATTTCAGTGGATTAATCCCAAGGGGGTTTTGTTCGCCATTTCCGTGATTGCGACGTTTACTGCCGATGCGGCGAATTTCCAGCAGCGTATAATGGCAATGGCGCTCATCACCTGGTTCACGGCTTTTGCCTCGATCAATACCTGGTGCATATTCGGTATCGGCATCAGGCAGGTTTTGCGCTCCGATATGCATCTGCGCATTTTCAACATCACCATGGCCTTGCTGCTGGCCGGTTCTGTAGTATATTTGTTTCTTTTGTAATGCTGAGGGGCGCAACAGATGAATATTGCTGACAAATTTGATATTGAAGCGCGCGAGCTGCCTCCTGAAATCGCTGCTGCGGCCTTTGCCAGCGGCGGTTATCCTTACCCGTCAAAGCTCAAGACCAAAAAATACCTCAAACAGTTGCGCCAACTCCAGATTGAACTCATAAAAGTGCAAAGCTGGGCCCAGCAAAGCGGCGCGCGCATTGTTGTTGTGTTTGAAGGGCGCGATTCAGCCGGCAAGGGCGGCACCATCAAGCGTTTCATGGAACATATGAACCCGCGTCACGCCAGGGTGGTGGCGCTGCCCAAACCCAATGACCGGGAGCGTGGCGAGTGGTATTTCCAGCGTTATGTGAAGCATCTGCCCACTTCCGGAGAGATCGTGATCTATGACCGCTCATGGTATAACCGCGCCGGGGTCGAGCCGGTGATGGGCTTTTGCACCGATGCGCAGCGTGATGAATTTTTTGAAGAAGCGCCGGCCTTTGAAAATGCGCTGGTGCGTTCCGGTATCAGGGTGTTCAAATTCTGGCTTACTATCGGGCGCGAGGAACAGCTCAGGCGCCTGCATGCGCGCCGGCATGACCCGCTCAAGCGCTGGAAACTCAGCCCGATTGATTTAAAAGCCATTCACAAATGGGATGATTATACCGCGGCGCGCAAATTGATGTTTGCCCGTACCGATTTGCCAAACAGCCCGTGGACGGTTATTCGCACCAACGACAAAAGGCGCGGGCGGGTAAACGCCATGCGCGCCTTTCTCTCAAGGCTTCCCTATGAGGGAAAAGACGAGGCCGTGGCCTGCGCCCCGGACCGACTCATCACGGCACCGCTGGATGAGTAGATGAAACCGGCGCTCACGATTGATCATATCCGCGAGGCGGCCCGACGGAGTGCGGCTTATGCGTTGCCGGGTGATATTATAAACCCGGCACTGCCCTCATGGGCATGATCGCGGGGCTGACTCCACTGGAACTTGTGATTTGCCTCATCGTGATCGCTTTGGCCGGCATTGTGCGCGGCTATAGCGGTTTTGGTTTTTCGGCTCTGGTTGTCATGTCTCTGGTTCTGATATTGCCGCCATCGGAAGTTGTCCCCATTGCCTTTATTCTCGAAATCGGCGCCTCGCTGGCCATGCTGCCGCAGGTCTGGCGCGAGGTGAAATGGGGCGTGGCGGGCTGGCTGTTTGCGGGCGCCGCGATCGGAAGCCCTATCGGGCTGCATTTTTTAGCCACAATCGACCCGGATCATATGAAGCTGATGATTGCAGGCGTTGTTCTGATCGCCTGTTTTTTGCTCATACGGGGCTATCGTTTCAAGGCTCCGGCGGGACCGCTCGGCAACGGGGCGACAGGGCTTTTATCCGGGCTGGTTAACGGAGTTGGCGCTGTTGGCGGCCTGCCGGTTGTGCTGTTGCTAGTTGCAGGGGCGGCCGAGGCGGCGGCACTGCGCGCCACGATCGTGGGCTATCTTTTCCTGTCCGACACCTATGCGCTGGCGATCTCGGGGACAAAGGATCTGGTGGATATGGTGCTGCTTCAACGGGCAGGATTGTTCGCCGCGCCTCTGGCGGCGGGGATTTATATCGGCTCTCATTTCTTCTCACGTACCAACCCGGCGACCTTCCGGCGGATTATTCTGGCGATACTGATTGCTCTGGCGCTTGGCGGTATCGGCCAGGTTTTGTTTTTTTGAACCCAGTTTTTTGGATCAGCAACTGAAAAGCACATGCATCTCGTCGGAGTTGAGGCTGCTCATATTCATGGCGGCCGGAGTTTCCGAACGCTCACGCCAGATCAATTCATCCTCCTCATCTTCATCTTCTATTTCTTCGCCCTGTTCGTCTTGCGGCCTGGAAGGGACAGGTTGCGCAGCTTGTAGAGCAGGTTCGGAAGGGGCGCTCGGGGGAAGCTCGCCGGGATTCTCTTCAAGGGGCTCCTCAAAAATGTCCGGTACGTCCCCGGGCAGGGATCCGAGCATTTCCTGCGCTGATGCGGTGTCTTCCATAACGGTATCTATTTTCGTCTGGCAGTTGACATCCTTGCCAGGACCGGATGTTCCGGGCAAACGGGGCGCGGCTTTGACCCGATCCTCCGGCGGGTCATATTTGAACAGTTCGGTAGACCAGCTTTGCGCCCCCCAGAGGCGGGACATGCCGTTGATGCGGTTTTCCAGATATTGCAGAACCCTGATTACCTTGTCCGTGCGCTGGCCGGTGATATCCTGGAAAGAACAGGCGGTGTAGATATCAGTCGCCAGCGCGTCGAGTTTTTCACATGATTTTTCATCGATTTCCTGCTCGCGCATCGTCCAGGCGGTTTCCTGCACCTGCTCGGCGGCTTCAAGGATTTCAGAAGTTGCTTTTTCCGTGGCGGCAACGATGGAATCAAGCTCGCATGAGGCTTTGAGCTTTTGCCCGTCCTGCTCCATATCGGAGCGAATAGTTACGATTTCATGTCTCGTGCTGGCGATCGCCTCGGCCATTTCCTTCAACTCGAGGCGAATGTGATCGGTATCAATGCCGGTGCCGATATTGCGGGTCTGCCGGCTGAGCTTTTCGATAGCCTCTAAAACCAGTTGCGTATCCGAATGGCGGTTTTTACGGGCGTATTCGTGCAGGAACCAGCGTCCACGGGCGGTTTCTCGCACGGCGGACAGGATTATGCCGTATTCTGTTGTATCGCGTTCGGCCTGTGCATCCACACGCGCCAGCAAGGCTTTATTGCTCATTGTCGGACCCCGTAACAATCGATCAAGAGAACGTTGGACTTGTTCCACTTCGGGACATTATCCCGGGGAATGGTTTACCAAGCTTTAACAGCCCCAAAGCCCGGGCGGGGCGGGCTGCATCCAGGCACCCTGATACTCAATCGGGCAGTCCTGATCGCGCGCCAGCAAAAGCGGCGCGTCAAGATCGGTATAAGAGGCAAGCGGGGATAAAAGCGCGGCGGGAGCCATGGCGAGGGAAGAGCCGAGCATGCAGCCGATCATGAGGCCGAAACCCTGTGCATCGGCCTTGCGGGCCAGATCGATGGCGCCGGTGAGGCCGCCGGTTTTGTCGAGCTTGATATTGACCATGTCATAAAGCGGCCTCAGGCGTTCCAGATCGGCGCTTGTGTGCACTGATTCGTCGGCACATAGCGGCACCGGGTGCTCAAACTTTTCAAGATAATGATCCTGATCTGCGGGCAGGGGTTGCTCGATAAGCTCAACCCGGACGTTTTGGCAGGCGCTCATCAGCGCGGTGAAATTATCCGGCCTCCAGGCTTCATTGGCGTCCACGATCAGGCGGGCACCGGGCACGGCGCGGCGGATGGCTTTAAGTCTGGCTTCATCGCCTTCACCGCCCAGCTTGAGTTTGAGCAGCGGATAAGCCGCGGCTTTGCGGGCCGATATTGCCATGGCTTCAGGTGTACCGAGGCTGATAGTATAGGCGCTCAGGCAGGGGGCAGGTTCGGGCAGGCCCGCCAGTTCCCGGACCGGTTTGCCGCTGCGGGCGGCTTCAAGGTCCCACAAAGCACAATCAAGTGCGTTGCGCGCCGCGCCGGGGGAAAGCCGGCTTTGCAGGGCCTGGCGGTCCAGCCCCTCATGCAGATCACCCTCAAGCGATCTGATCTCATCCACCACTCCGGCGAGTGTTTCGCCGTAACGGGCATAGGGCACACATTCGCCGCGGCCCAGATGCGGCGTATCTCCCAAAGTCACGCAGATAACATCCGCATGGGTGCGCGCGCCGCGTGAAATTGCAAACGCCTGACGCAGGGGCCAGCTTCGGGTTTCAATACGCAAGGTGGGCTTGTACATCGGCCTGCCCGATATCAGCGATCATCGCCAAGGCGTCCGCTGGCATGGGCGAGCATGAGATAGACCTTGCCAGTTTCCGAGGTCAGATAGGTATCGATCAACATGCTTTCGCGATCGGATTCCGCGGCGGATTCAAGCAGGTTTTCAAAATCCCGGATATAGCGGTCAACATCCTCGCGGAATTCATGCTCGCGGTCGTATTTGCTGGCGATTTCGTCAAAAATCCGCTGGCCACGCATGGTATAGAGCCGCCGCGTAAATACGCCGGGCTCACCATCCCTGTATCGCCGCCAGAGTTCAGCCGGCGCCTGATGGTCAAGAGCGCGGGAAAGATCGACGGAAAGAGAATTGAGCGTGGCCGAGCTGTCCTGCGGCTGCGGCCCTTCGGTATTCATCACAGGTTGCATGATGTTGCCGGCTTCCGGTTCAGCAGCCCGGCGCGGCGTCTCCTGCAAGGGAGGGAGGTCCTCCATGACCGGAGGGAGCCTTGCTTCCTTGCTCTCGCTCTGGCGAGGACGGGTGGGCGGTGGTGCGGCAAGCCGGCCGGTATCGTCCTCTGAACCCGAGGCGGCGGCCAGCAGGTCGGGAAGTGACCATTTTGAAGGGCTGCGCTCTGGCGTATCCCCGGAGATTGCGGCTGAAATCTTGCGGGCAAAGCGTCCGCCCTTGCGGTCGTTTTCATCCGTACCCGACAAGGAACTGCCGGCTTTAAGGGAGGAAATCGGCTTTGTGATATTTTCGCGCGAGCGCTCGGGCGGCTGAAAGGTGTCATCATTGCCGCTTTTGTTCAAAACCATCGCATTGAGCGCATCAAGAGCGCCGATTTCATCCATGACCGCCTGGCGCAGGGCTTCGGCGTTGCGCGTTGTTTCTTCGGGGAGCTTGAAAATTGTCTTGTTGATCTCCTCGCGCGCCTTGTCCATTTCGTTTGTCATTTCACGAATGGAGGCTTTCAGGTCACTGCGGGTTTTCTCCAACTCGCCGGACATATGGCGCACCGCCTTGCGCAGATCACTGGTCGTATCGGAAAAACGGCTTCCGGCATCTTCAAGATTTGCGCTTAACTCGCGGCTGACCTTCTCGTAGTTTTTCTGGAAGCCGCTGACGGCAAGGGCGGTTTCCTGCCCGGCGACAGACCGCAGTTTTTCAAGCTCGGAGATAGCGGTGCGCGAAGACTGGGTCGCATTCATCGCAATCTGCTTGCCGACTTCGCGGGCGCGTTCCTCGGCGCCGCTCAGGGCATCGGAAACGATGTTGGAATAGGTGTGCATGAGCGTATCGATCTCGTCCGATTTGCGCACCAGGATTTCGGCCAGAGAAGACAGCTTGTCGTGACGGTCCTTAAGAACATCATCAATCTCGAGATTGGCGGATTTGAGCGATTGCGCCGCGGAATGAAGACCGTCGGCCTGCTGTGAGAACTGGCCGGCTGTGGTCTGGATATCTTTTAACACGCCACCCGCCAGATTTTTCATCTCATTGGCCTGCGCCGTCATCTGGTTGAGGGTTTCACCGGTCTTGTTGGCAACCAGTTCCGCAGCTTCATTGAGGCCATTCGCATGCAGGGTAAGGCGTTTGTCAAGGGCGTGCAGGTTCCTGGTCGCCCCTTCGATCAGCATATGCAGCGAGGAGCCTTCTTCCTTGATGCGGGCGATGGTGGGCTCAAGTTCGTTACCTAAAGAATGTCCGGCGGCGGAGATGGACTGGCGCTCCTGGTAAAGCGATTCCAGCATGGCGCGCATGCGGGTTTCGGAATCGGCATAGGCCCGCTCCAGCGCCGTAACCTCGCTGTGCACCAGCGCTTCAAGCTCGCTCGCCCGGCCAAGGGCGCGCTCAACTCCTTCATTCATCGCCGCAACTTCACGGCGGATAGCCTGGCCGATAGAGGAGATTGCCTCACTGGCCAGCCCCTCGGGCATGGTGAGATGCAAAGCGGCTTTCGCCATCGCATTGGCCATGAGGTGAAGCTCCTGGGAACGGCGGATCATCATCGCCATCAGCCAGATCATGGGAACCGGCAAAACAAAAGCGGCCAGCAAGGTGACGGCATTTGGCGTGTTAAACAAAATTGAAAAAGTTTCCGCCTCTATGATTTTCGCGCCGTAATAGCCCCAGATATAGGCCGCCCCCAGCCCGAGCCAGAGGACGGACAAAAGAAAGGCGAAAAAGAAAGGCGAGGCGGAGGGGCGTCTGCGGATATCGCGCATCAACGTGCCGGCATTCGGCATATTCTGGTTAGCCGGGGCGGAGGAAGCCGGTGGAATTTCCGTCTCTAGTTCGGGCGCCGCCGTAGTATCGCTCGGTCTTTTTGCGGATTTGTCATTGTTTCTTCTTTTTTTGGCGATGCGGACAAGTTCGGGCTCCGGTTGCACGGGGGCTTTGTCAATGCGCTTGGGCGGCTTGATGAAATTGGGGCGTTTCACCTTGCTGGTATTTTGCGGGGTGGCCGCAGGGCCGGTATCAAAATTGACTTCGCCAGGCTCGTTGCTCTCCATCATTCCGGCATTGCCGTTTCCAGAGCTTTTTTCGGCCTTCGTTGTATTTCCAGCTTTCGATGTGTTATCTTTCGATACCATAGCAGTCCTGTTTTGTATTGCAGTCCGTCAGGCTCTGGCCGAACCATGATGAAGTCCTGGTTTTTCGCCGGACGCCGTCCCTTTATCGCCATCGCTGGCCATATTGGCGTTTGTAGCATAAATCACGGGTTGCGCCATGATTTCTTTGACAGGATCAGAGCGGTGCAGAAGGCCAGGATACAAGATGGATTTGAGGATATGGGAAAAGTTCTGGAGAAAAAAACAACACGGGGCAGGGCACAGGGCGTGGGATAGCCGAGCGCGGCGCAAAAAACCTACTTGCGGCGCGGATTGACGCAGCCGGGCGGAAAACTGCCCCTGTTTGACCGCCGCGGGCAGAAGCTTCCCGCCGCTACCATTCGCGCCTGTATCGCCAATGGCTGGGCCGAGCCCTGGTTTGTCAACCCACTGAAGCCGGACTGGCTGGTCTGCCGTTTGACGGCGCGTGGTTATCTGGCTGTCGGCGTAGAGCCGCCGGCGGATTTATGAGGCTGGTATCAATATTTGCCCGCCGCGATTGCAGCGCTGATTTTAACAATCAGGCTGCGGCGCTGCTTTCCCGGACGCCGGATTGCTGCTTCGCCGGTATGCTGACAAGATCGAAAGTGACCGCATTTTCGTATTTGTCCTCGGCAAATCCGAGCAATTTGCCGCCCTCCCGACTTATGAGCTGGGATAGCGCGGCGTAGCATATTTTCCAATCGGCGGTTTGCGGCGCGTCTTCGGGTTTAAGGCGCAATCCGGCCTCAGAGGATGTGTCGAATATAATAAAATTCAACATGCCGTTTGATCCGGGGACAGCCGTAATTGTCAATTGCGGCGTGACATAGTTGCTGCGCAGGTAAACAAGGGTAAACGCCTGTCTGAAGAGCGCTTTCTGTTGTTCCGGATGGCCCGTGACAGCGGGCAGGACACCGTGTTCAAGCTGGGCTGAGTGCATTAAACCGCTTTTTTGCGCATCACGGTACCAGTGGATGATAATCCGGTCCGGCATGACGGGCTCGCGTTCTTTATCCGTGGTTTGTTTTGCTGATCCCTCAAGCAGAATCAGACAGGATTCTATCAGTTTCTTGAGTTCTTCGTTGCGTCTTCCCAACTTCTCGTTTTCAAGGTCAAGCTTGTCGATCTCCATTGAGAGATGGTCTTTTTGCAGCGCAATTTTTGATATATCCACCAGATTGGCGAAATAGCGCTGTATCTCGCCATAGCGGTTGCGGACCGGGCGCGCAATGACCAGAACCGGAACCTCAAGACCGTTGACCAGAACAAATCCATCCTCAATATAACTGCCGCCATTTGCATCCTCTAGCCGGGTTTCAAGCGTGTTGGTCACTGTAAAACGGCGGCTCTCATGGCGGCCAGGCAATATGAGGATTTTCTGATCGCGTTCCCTCAGCTCTTCCAGGGATGCGGCGCAGAAAAAATTAAGGGCGGCGGCATTGGCGGCAATCAGCTTTCCGGCCGGGTCATACTGGATTATGGCACTCATGGACTTTAGTATCGCGTCCTGGGCGGCGGAGAGCTCGTTTTGATGAATAATTGCAGTATCCAGCAGCAATTTGTCGATGGCGTTGCCGATTTCGCCGATTTCATCCCTGCGACTGAAACCAAGCTGATGCTCGGCGGCAAGGTCCGGCTTATCGATTGCCGACAAGACGGCTTTTTTTATCCTTTGTATGGGCCGGATGGCGGCAAAGTACAAAATCAGGAAAATCAAGAAGATGGTGATGCTTGAAATGAGCAGCGCCGATTCCGCAATCCGGATCATATAGGCGGAGACCTCCCCGGCAATATGGGAGGTATCAAGGCGCAAGATCAGATCATAGCTGAGACCGCTTTTCGTCTGGGGAACGAAGATGTCATAAAACCGGCCATCCGGGCTGCGCAGGGATTTGACGCCATCAGTGGCAACCGAATTGTGTGAAAGCGAAGCCTCTGTTCCAAATCAGCCAACCGGATCGCCCAGGGAGTCATAAAGCTGGCCGCCCCGGATGCGGGAGAATTTTGAAAGCTTCTCAAGCACGTCGATGATGTCTTTTTCACTTTGATCATCAAGCGCGTTGCGCAAGGTCGCAACCTTGACCAGCCGGATTGTTTCCTTGTGCATGGCCTCAAGCAGCCGCCCTTCATGAACATAGAGCGAGGGGACCAGCAGGGCCATCTCCGCCAGCAGGATACTGAACAAGGAGGCCAGAAAAATTATAATGCCGAGGCGCAGGCGAAAAAAACGGCGCAGCTTCCCCCCCCGGCCGCCGGGCGGCAAGTCATTTATTGTATTGAGCTGCGTCACGCATTTTCCCTTGATAACAGCTTTTTCAAGGTTAATTACAGCTTCCGGGTTAAGAATGCGTGGATGGGCAGGCCTGATCATTGATTTGTCCGCCTTCGCACCTTATTTTGAATTCGCAGGCGGCGATAAGGAGTTGCTGTAGCTTATGGTTACCGAAATCTATAACAAACGCATCCTCGGACTGGCCGCTTCCATTCCCCATATCGAGCGATTGCCCGCACCCGACGCCACGGCAACGGCTTTTTCCAGAATGTGCGGCTCGAAAATTGTGGTTGATCTGGAAATGGACGGTGATGTGATCACCGGTTTTGGTCAGGACGTAAAGGCCTGCGCCTTGGGGCAGGCGGCCTCATCCGTGGTCGGGCAGCACATCATCGGCGCCACCTCTGGCGAGTTCCGCCAGGTGGCGGAGCAGATGCGCAAGATGCTGAAAAACAACGGTGCGCCGCCCTCGGGCAAGTGGAAGGATCTGGAGGTTCTGGAGCCGGTGCGCGATTACAGGGCGCGCCACACCTCGACCTTGCTGGTTTTTGATGCGGTCGAAGATGCAATTTCGCAGATTGAAGGGGCCTGAAAAACCATGAGACCGGCGCAGAAACTGACCAGGGGCGTGCTTCTCGCCCCGGTGATGATTTACCGCTATGTGATATCCCCCTTTACCCCCGCCGCCTGCCGCCACCTGCCGAGTTGCTCGGAATACGCCGGCGAGGCGATTGAGAAGAACGGCGCCTGGAAGGGGGGCTGGCTGGCGTTTTCGCGCATTTTGCGTTGCAACCCTTTTGGCTCGCATGGCCATGATCCGGTGCCGGATTTGCGCCGCATCACTCACCCCCTCTGGGCACCGTGGCGTTATGGCCGCTGGACGGGCAAGCATATCACCTTGACTTTCAATAACGATTCTGAGAACAAGCGGTAATTGCAAACCAACCCATATCCATCTTACCTGCGCGGTAGGCAGTGAGTGAGAGGAAATATCCATGTTCACCCTGAGTTTTCCAGACGGTTCCAAACGCGATTATGACGCCCCGATAACCGGGCTGGAGCTGGCAAATTCAATCTCGAAATCCCTCGCCAAGAAGGCGATTGCCATCAAGCGAAATGGCAGGCTTGATGATCTGGCAGCGGCGCTCGGCGAGGATTGCAATGTCGAGATTGTCACCCGCGATTCCGACGAGGCGCTGGAGTTGATCCGCCATGATGCGGCCCATATCATGGCCGAGGCGGTGCAAACCCTGTTTCCGGGCACCCAGGTTACCATCGGCCCGGTAATCGAAAACGGGTTTTATTACGATTTTGCCCGTGAAGAGCCGTTTCATCTGGAGGATCTTGCAAAGATCGAGGCGCAGATGCGCAAGATCGTGCAGAAAAATGCTCCCTTCACGCTCGAAATCTGGGACCGGGACGAGGCGGTCGCATGGTTTAAGGAGCGCGGCGAGGATTACAAGGCCGAGTTGATCGAGGCGCTGCCCGAAGGCGAGGAGGTGCGTATTTACCGGCAGGGGGAATGGCTTGATCTGTGTCTGGGGCCGCATCTGCCCTCAACCGCCAAAATCGGCACCTCATTCAAGCTGCTCAAGCTGGCCGGGGCCTATTGGCGCGGCGATTCGCGCAATCCGATGCTGCAACGCATCTATGGCACCGCATGGCGCAATGATTCGGAACTGAAGACATATCTGCGCAACCTTGAAGAGGCCGAAAAGCGCGACCACCGCAAGCTGGGCCGCGAGATGGATCTGTTTCATTTTCAGGAAGAGGGTCCGGGCTCGGTGTTCTGGCATCCCAAGGGCTGGACATTGTTTCAGCAACTCATCGGCTATATGCGCCGCCGCCAGCACGGGGCGGGCTATGTCGAGGTCAACTCGCCCGATATGCTGGACAAGTCCTTGTGGGTCACCTCGGGCCACTGGGAAAAATTCGGCGAGAACATGTTCACAACCACAACGCCGGATGAGCGCGAATTTGCCTTAAAACCGATGAACTGCCCCGGCCATGTGCAAATCTTCAAGAATGGCTTGAAGTCTTACCGCGATCTGCCGATGAAATTGGCAGAATTCGGCAAGGTGCATCGCTATGAGCCCTCCGGTGCCCTGCACGGGCTGATGCGGGTGCGCCACTTTACCCAGGATGATGCGCATATTTTTTGCGCCGAGGACCAGATTACGGCCGAATGCGTCAAGGTGAATGATCTGATTATCTCGATCTATCATGATTTCGGCTTTGACGATGTGCGGGTTAAATTCTCCGACCGGCCGGAAAAGCGCGTCGGCTCGGACGAGGTCTGGGACCGCTCGGAAGCGGCGCTGAAACACGCCATCGACAAGGCGGGGGTCAAGTGGACGCTCAATCCGGGCGAGGGGGCGTTTTACGGCCCCAAGCTGGAATATGTTCTGCGTGATGCCATCGGCCGCGACTGGCAGCTTGGCACCTTGCAGGTTGATCTTAACCTTCCAGGGCGTCTGGGGGCGTTCTTCATTACGCCGGAGGGCGAGAAACACACTCCGGTGATGTTGCATCAGGCCAATTTCGGCTCGCTGGAGCGCTTTGCCGGCATTTTGATCGAACATCACGCCGGGCGCATGCCGCTGTGGCTCGCCCCCGTGCAGGTGGTGGTGGCGACCATTGTCTCCGAAGCCGATGATTACGGCCGCAAGGTGCTTGAGGCACTGGACAAGGCCGGGATCCGGACCGAAATTGATCTTCGTAACGAAAAGATCAATTACAAGGTGCGCGAGCATTCCATGGCCAAGGTTCCGGCTATTCTGGTCTGCGGCATGCGCGAGGCGCAAGAGGGCACCATATCGGTGCGCCGTCTGGGGCAGAAATATCAAAAAGTCATGCCACTGGCTGAAGCCATCGCGGCGCTGGTGGCCGAGGCCACACCGCCCGATTTGCGTGAGGACTGACCAAAACTTCCGCCATTTGCCCCGCCAGTCCGATATGCGGGGCAAGGATGACTGATCTTACGAAACCAGCGACACCATTTGTCGGCCGTGATATTCGAGGCGGCCGGCAAGTTCAAGCTCCAGCAGGACAGTTTGCACGGTTGAAGGCGGTTCGCCGCTCAGGCGGATGATTTCATCCATCCCGACCGGGGCGGTTCCGAGCAAATCAATAATGCGGCTGCGGGTGCTGGCTTCAGGTTCCGGACTGATTGTTATGGTTTCAGGCTTGCTCTCTTCCAGATGAGCCGGGGGCTGCATGAACAGATCTCCGTTGATGGGGGCCAGAACATCGAGGATGTCGGAGGCTGAACAGGTCAGCGCCGCGCCTTGCTTGATCAGTGCATTGGTGCCCGTCGCGCGCGGATCGGCCGGAGAGCCGGGAACCGCAAAGACTTCGCGGTTCTGCTCCCGCGCCAGACGCGCCGTGATCAGCGAGCCGGAGCGTTTGGCCGCTTCAATCACCAGCGTGCCCGAGGCCAGACCCGAGACGATCCGGTTGCGGCGCGGGAAATCCCGGGCGCGGGGTTTAAAGCCAAGCCCCATTTCGCTCACCAGAAGGCCGCGCTCGCCAATGCTCTCATAAAGGGATTTGTTTTCTGGCGGGTAAATGATATCAAGCCCGCCAGCCATAACCGCGATTGTACCGCTATCCAGAGCGGCATAATGGGCCGCCGTGTCAATGCCGCGTGCCAGGCCCGAGATGATGGCATATCCGGCCTCTGCCACCCCGGCGGCCATGGAGCGGGCCAGCTTCAACCCGATCGCCGAGGCGTTGCGGGCGCCGACAACGGCCAGCGCCGGTTTTTTAACAAGCGTCAAATCGCCTTTTATGCATATCAGCGGCGGAGCGCCATGGATATGGCGCAGCAAGTCAGGGTAGTCGGCCTCGCCAAGGGCGATGAAACGGGCGCCGATCTTGCGCGCGGTTTCAAGCTCGGCTTTGATCTCGCCTTCGGGCGCGATTTTGATTTTGCGCTTCATGCCGCCGCGGGCCGAAAGCGCGGGCAGGGCGGCAAGGGCGGCTTTTGCGCCGCCATAGCGGTTGATCAGGGTGTAGAAGCTGGCCGGGCCGATATTTTCGCTGCGGATGAGCCGCAGCCAGTCAAAACGCTGATCATCATTGAGGAGGATCATTTGTTATCGCCGATCCTGGATTCCTTTCCTTTCAGAAGACGCGCGATATTTGCATGATGGGTGGCGAAAATAATGAGGGAGAATAGTGACAGGCTTCCCGATATCATGGCGATTTGAAAAACGCCCGGCGTCAGCGGGGCAAAAGCGAAAGGCGCAAACGGCATAAAGGCGCTGGCGATCAGGGCGGAAAGCGAGGAATAGCGGAATAAAAAGGCGCTGGTGAGCCAGACCAGACAAAAAACCGCCGCCGCGGGCCAGTATATCCCGAACAGGATGCCGATATAGGTCGCAACCCCCTTGCCGCCCCTGAATTTGAGCCAGACCGGGAAGATGTGCCCGATCAGCGCGCCAAAACCGGCGGCAATCGCCGGGATGCGGTCGCCGCCATGGGAGAACAATATATAGGCGATGACAATGGGAAGGAAACCCTTGAGCATGTCCAGCAGCAAGGTTGCCGCCGCCAGCCCCTTGCGTCCGGCGCGAAGGACATTGGTTGCGCCGGTATTGCCCGAGCCGATGGCGCGCACATCGCCCAGCCCGGCCAGACGGGTGAGGATGAGACCGAAGGGAATCGAGCCAAGCAGATAGCCGACAACAAACAGGGCAATTAAAAAGGGCAGGGGCAGCATGGTTTTGTTCCGGATCAGGAGAGTTGAAACACGCTAGCGCCACCGACGATTGTATGCAAGGCCCGGCCTTGAAAACGTTTGTCTTCAAAGGGCGTGTTCTTGGATTTTGACTTGAGCGCATCAGCGTCCACCTGCCACGGCGTATCAGGATCAAACAACACCAGATCGGCCGGTGCGCCGCGCCCCATGCGGCCCGTGTCGAGCTTTAATATTTCCGCCGGTCTGGCGGTGACGGCGCCAAGGGCGGTGATGAGTGCAATGCCTTCATTATGCACTAAAGAGAGCAGGGCGGGCAGCAGGGTTTCAACGCCGATAGCGCCGTAAGCGGCCTCTTCAAAGGGGTGGCGCTTGGTGTCCGGGTCCTGGGGGTCGTGGGATGAGACAATGACATCGATAATGCCGTCTGCCAAACCCTCGACAAGGCTTTTGCGGTCCGCCTCGCGGCGCAGGGGCGGCGACATTTTGAAAAAAGTGCGGTAGGGGCCGATATCGTTTTCATTCAGCACCAGATGATTGATGCTCACGCCACAGGTGACAGGCAGGCCCTTTGCCTTGGCGCTGGCGATGGCCTCAAGGGCATCGGCGCAGGAAATCTGCGCTGCGTGATAACGCGCCCCGGTAAGCTCGACAAGGCGCAGATCACGCTCGACGAGGATGGTTTCGGCCGCCGCCGGAATGCCGGGCAGCCCCAGACGCGTGGCAACCAGCCCCTCATTCATGACGCCGCCTCTGGCAAGATCGGGGTCTTCGGTATGTTGCACCACCAGCGCGCCGAAAATTCTGGCATAGGTCAGCATACGGCGGAACAATTGCGCATCGGTGATGGATTTGACGCCATCGGTAAAGGCGATTGCGCCCGCCTCGCTCAGGAGGCCGATTTCGGTCATCTCCTTGCCCAAAAGCCCCCTGCTCAGGGCGGCCATGGGGTGGACGCGGATGACGGCGGTGTCACGGGCGCGCCGGGCGATAAAATCGACCAGGGCGACCTCGTCAATCACCGGGTTTGTGTTGGGCATGCAGATCATTGAAGTGACGCCGCCCGCCGCCGCCGCCTGCGAGGCGGTGGCGAGGGTTTCAGTGTGTTCAGCGCCCGGTTCCCCGGCAAAAACCCGCATATCGATCAGACCAGGGGCCAGAATATGACCGCCACATTCGATGATATTGGCGTTTCGCGGCGCGCTTTTGGCGCTGATATGAGGGCCGATATCGGCGATCATGCCATTGCGAATCAGCACGCCGCCGGTTTCATCGCGCCCGGAGGCCGGGTCAATGAGGCGGGCATTGACGAGGGCCGCATTGGCCGGGGTGGCTGCGGAAAGGTGCATGTCAGATCACCTCGTCAGAATTGGGCAAATGATGGCTTAAGGCTTCCAGAACCGCCATGCGCACGGCAACGCCCATTTCCACCTGTTCGCGGATCAATGAGCGCGGGTGATCGGCAACCAGGGAGGAGATTTCCACGCCTCTGTTCATGGGGCCGGGATGCATCACCACGGCGTCGGGCCTGGCGAAGGCAAGTTTTTCCCGGTCGAGGCCGAAAAAATGAAAATACTCGCGCGGCGAAGGCACGAAGGCGCCGCGCATGCGCTCGGATTGCAGGCGCAGCATCATGACGATATCACAGTTTTCAAGCCCCTCGCGCATATCGGTGAAAATCTCCGCCCCCAGTTTTTCCGCATCGGCGGGAAGCAAGGTGGCAGGGGCGATCAGGCGTATACGGGCGCCAAGCGCACCCAGACACAAGATGTTCGAGCGCGCCACCCTTGAGTGGAGGATATCGCCGCAAATGGCAACATTGAGCCCTTCAAAGCGGCCCTTGTGGCGTTTTATGGTCAGGGCGTCGAGCAGGGCCTGGGTCGGATGTTCATGGGCGCCGTCGCCAGCGTTGATCACCGAGCAGCCGACCTTTTGCGCCAGCAATTCAACCGCGCCGGCACTGTGATGCCGTACGATGAGCAGATCGGGATGCATGGCGTTGAGGGTCATCGCCGTGTCGATGAGGGTTTCGCCCTTTTTCACCGAAGAAGTGCGTACGGACATATTGACCACATCTGCCCCCAGCCTTTTTCCCGCCAGTTCAAACGAGCTCTGGGTGCGGGTTGAGCTTTCAAAAAACAGATTGATCTGGGTGCGCCCGCGCAAGGTGTCGCGTTTTTTGTCAACCTGCTGGTTGAGTTTGACGTATTTTTCGGAAAGATCGAGTAATGTATTGATATCACTGGCGGAAATCCCGCGAATACCAAGCAGGTGCCGGTGCGGGAACGAAGGTCCCTTATGAGAAGCATGTGGTGTCATTAAAAATCACCTTATAGGCGCAAGCCCGCTTTGCGGCAAGAGGTTTAATACGCCGCCAGCCACAAAATGGCGGGCATGGTGATGATGGCGGCCAGCACCTGGGCGGTGATGATATTGGCCATTAATGAGGCGTCCCCGCCCATCTGGCGCGACAATATGTAAGATGAGGCGGCGGTCGGCACGGCGGCGGCGATCATCGCCACTGCGCGGGCAAGACCGTCGATGCCAAAAAACGAGGCGCTTGCATACATCAAAAGCGGCATGGCAATGAGGCGCAGGGTCACGCCGAGAGCCACCATCAGGTTATCGCGAAAATCAAGCGAGAACCGCAAGCCGGCGCCAACTGTGAGCAGACCAAGCCCCAGACCGCCGCCGCCAAGAATATCAAGAAAATTATAAGCGACCCTGGGAATGCCGAGCCCGGTGAGGTTGAGGAAAAGTCCAAAAGCACAGGCGGAAATAAAGGGGTTGCGCAGCACCTGCAATACGAGCTTGCGGAACGAGAATGTCTGTCCGGCATAAACTGAGAGCACAACAACATTGACGAAGTTTAAAACGGGAACAAATATAGCAATGATCAGGGCGATGTAGGTTAGGCCGGGATCACCATAAAGCAGCCCCGTCACGGCAAGGGCGACAAAGCCGTTCCAGCGCGTAACGCCCTGAAAAAGTGAAGTAAAAGCGGAACCTCCGACCCCGTTTGCCTTTAGAACAGGCCACAGGCCCAGCAAAAAAACCGTCATGATGGCAACAGTCGTGATCAGCACTGCGGTATAGCTGGAGATTGCGATTGTGGACAGATCGGCGACCGAGAGGGTTTTGATCAGCAGGGCCGGGTAGAGAAAAAAATAGCAAAGCTCGGCCAGCCCTTTCCATGCTTCCTCGCCCATCGGTCCGCGGCGCTTGAGGACAGCGCCCAGAATGATAAGGGCGAAAACCGGAAACAGGGCTTCAAATACCGCAAGCATGTCTTACCCCCTCAGGGAATCAAGAGCGCCTTGCAGGATAAAGGCGGCGGCCATTTTATCGACAAGTTCGGCGCGGCGCTTGCGGCTGCGGTCGGCCTCAAGAAGGGTGCGGGTCACCGCGACCGTGGACAGGCGTTCATCCCAGAACAGGATCGGGACAGGGGTGAGTTTCGCCATGTTATGGGCAAAAGCCCGGGTGGACTGGGCACGCGGGCCCTCCGAACCATCCATATTCAACGGAAGCCCGAGCAGCAGCGCGGCGATATCATGCTCGTTTATGATCTCCAGCAGGGTCCGGGAATCCCTGGCGAATTTGCTGCGCCGGAGGGTTTGTAGCGGCGTGGCAATGCACAAGGACGTATCGGAAAGCGCTAGTCCGATGGTTTTCGTGCCCAGATCAAGCCCCAGAACCCTTTGTCCAGGGGCCAGACCGGATTTGACTTGCGCCAGAGTGATGCCATCGTGAGTGCTCATATCGCCGCGGATAAGAGGGCGCGGCAATAATGTCAATGGCGGGTGGTGAAATTATGCAATACTCATCCCATATCAGCTGCCTCACGGAGGAAATTGAAGCATGAGCGATATGTCGGAAATCTTCAGCCCTGAAATTGCGGAAATCATGGCGCGGCAGGGTAAGGAAATTACCGCGCCGGCCGGTACGACCCTGTTTGAGCCGGGGGGCAAATGCGCCATGTTCCTTGTTGTCATGGAAGGGCGGGTGAGGGTGCAGATGCTGGCTGAAACCGGGCGCGAAATCGTACTCTACCGCGTTTTTCCCGGTGAAACCTGCGTTTTGACAACCTCGTGTCTTCTGGCCCATTCCGCCTATCGCGCCGAGGGGGTGGCGGAAACCGAAATT
Organism: Alphaproteobacteria bacterium; assembly: GCA_024275895.1. GTDB lineage: Bacteria > Pseudomonadota > Alphaproteobacteria > Rhizobiales > BM303 > BM303. The sequence goes on from JAJRYE010000035.1 coordinate 64,179, forward strand.
AGCGCCCTCACGCTTCCGGCTGACAGGTTCCGTGTGTTGCTGAAAGAATCCGATGCCTTCCGGCAATTTGTTTTCGCCACTTATGGCAAGCGGTTTTCGGATTTGATGGAGCTTATCGAAGAGGTGGTTTTCCGGCGCATAGATATCCGTCTGGCGCGCTTCTTGCTCAAATTCACCGATGATTCGGGCTGTCTTGAACAAACCCATCAGGAAATTGCCGTTGAACTGGGCACAGCGCGCGAGGTTATCAGCCGCCAGTTGAAGGAATTTGAGCGCCGCGGCTGGGTCTCCTTGTCACGAGGCAAGATCGCTCTGGAAAAATGCGGCTATCTGCGCGCCCTAGCGGAAAGTTGAGAAAATTGTGATGATATCACCGACAAAAGCAGGCTTTTCTGACATGATCTGCGCATTAGAAGCAGAATAAAGAATCTGAAAGACGGGTTCCAAGGAGAAGAGCATGTCAATAAATGAAGGTGGTATTGACCGCATCTTGCGAATTGTTGTCGGGCTTGTCCTGATTGCCCTTGTTTTCGTTGGCCCCAAAACCCCGTGGGGCTGGATAGGCATTGTGCCCCTCCTCACCGGGCTGATCGGCTGGTGTCCGGCTTATCTTCTTTTTGGCATTAAAACCTGCAAGGTGAAAAATTCCGGCTGATTCCGGGCGGAGTTGCACCCCGGACAAGGGGGCTCAATGCCGGTAAGCCGCCATCATGACACCGGGCAGGACGAACAAAAAGCCGAATAGGTGATAGGTTTGCAAGTGCTCGCCCAAAAACAGGACCGCAAGAAGGGCGGCGTAAACCGGCATAAAATATAAAAATACCCCGGTTTGCGACGGGCCGATGGTCTTGATGCCGAATTTGTAGATTGAAAACGCCAGAACCGAGGGCAAAAGGGCAACGCCGAAAATGCTTGCCCATGCCATCGGCTCGACCGGAATACCCGCGCCCTGAGTGATCTCCCATAATGCAAAAGGCGCCAGAACAAGCGCGCCCATCGCGATAATGGTGGAAAAAAGCGGCAAAATAGGAATGCCGCTTAAGGATTTGTGCTTTTGCAGCGTTGAATAGGCGGCCCAGCTTATGCTGGCAATGCCGATTAGGATATCGCCCTGATTGAACTGCATGGCAAAAAGCTTTGCCAATGAGCCTTTCATCAGGATGAGGCTCATGCCGGTAAAGGCCAGGGCGATCCCCAAAATCTGGCGGGCCGTGATTGTTCTACCAAAAAAAACCCGGTCGATCAGGACGATAAAGAGCGGCGATGTGGCATAGATCAGGGCGGCATTTGTCGCTTGCGTTTCACTCAGCCCCAGATAAACAACAGCGCCGCAAATCCCCATCCCCAATATTCCGAGTAACACCAGCAAGGGAAGCTGCCCGGCAAGCTGCTCGCGATTGTCCCGCAGGCCCTTCCAGGTAAAAGGGAGCAGGATCAAAAACGCCACAACCCAGCGGAAAAACGCCATGGTTGCCGGTTCCAGCATCGAGCTGGCGGCGCGGCCGATAATGATGTTCGAGGAAAACAGCAGCGGCATGACCGCAAGCAGGCCATATGTCAGCCACGGATTGCGTGGGTTCGCATCTGAATGTATCAACAGCTGGAAACTCCAAAATTGCGGTTGAGCATTATTTCCGGTCTTTTACCTGAACAAGAAATCACCCTGATAATAAATTTCCGGAATTTGCAAGGTAAACTGATATCGGGGCAGCCTGGTATGCGCCCAGAGAACAGAGTTGTCATGCCCGTCTCACGGGAATGACGGCTTATAAACCGGTAATAAACAGATTTTACAATGGTTTCCCGCCATATCTGGATTGTTTGCACCTGATGCCTTCAAGCTTCAGGCGGGCGCACAGCTCAATGGCGTCGGCGATGTGGTTGAACGGGCCGGCAACCAGATCAAAGACTTTTTCGCCGCCCTTTGTTGTCGCCGGCATGACCTGCGGCTCCAGAACCGACAACTCGCTTGCCTTGCCGCGGATCAGCCTTTCCCATTCCACCGCCAGTCTGGAAACGGTGCGCGCCCGCGCCAGTTTGACGGCGTATTGCTCTTTTGGCTTTGCCGGCCCGGCCGCTCCGGTTGTCCCTGCGGGTTTCTTCGCGGGGGGTGAGGCGGGTCTTGCAATATTCGTTGTATTGAGCGCCACCATTTTTGTTGCCGGTGGTTTGGCGCGCGCCTCGCCGGTGTCCTGATGGGCTATGGCCGGCGCAGCCGGTGCAATGGGGGATTTGATGCGTTCCCGGGCAGGGGATATGCCGGTGAGAAGGTCGGCTTTTGCGGCCGAGTTGATCTGGTTCTCGGGTTTGATTGCACCTGTTTTCGGCTGCGAGGACGAGGCGCTCCGGTTATCGGGGGCGGTGATTGATCCTGTGACCGTGCCGACGATTTTCTCAAGTTTTACGATTCTGGCGTCCTGTTTTTCCATGGCGGCATTGATCACCTTGAGCGTATCGGCCATTTTTGACAGTTCAATCTTCAAACCGGCGATTTCACGCATCAGCGGATTCCGGTTTTTTTCCACTTCGGCTGTTTTTTGGTGTTTGGCAGAGCGCTCGACCGCGGGGACGGGAGCTTTAGCAGCGGTTGCAACAGCAGGGGATTTAACCGGAAAACCGGCCTTCTCCAGAACCCAGGGGGATTGCAGCACGATAACGACAATAAGAGCAATTGCGAACACGCCAAGAACAGGCCATATCCACAAGGCAAACCGGGAACCGGTTTCTGTATCCCCGTCGGAAATATCAAATTTGAACTTGTCCGAATAATTTTCGCGCATATTAAAAGCGTCCGCCATAATCGTAACGAAATCCCCGTTTACTGCTGCGACAATGTCTGAGTCGCCCTACCGGGTCAAATAATCGGTAGGGCGCCAGGCATAATGAGGATTTAAATATTTGGCAGTCTGTGTCATTAAGCACGAATTAATATTGTCCCGAGACCAGCAACGAACAAAGAAAACCCATGTCAATTTCTGAAAAACGAGCCATCGTACTTGCCGCGGGGATGGGCACAAGGATGAAATCAGCCCTTCCCAAGGTCATGCACAAGATTGCCGGGCGCAGCATGATCGCCCATGTTCTCGCTATTGCGGGGCGGGCCGGATTTGCGCAGATTACGGCGGTTATTGGGCCCGAGAGCGGTGCGCTTGAAGATGAAATCGGCAGGCAGGTTCCCGGCGCCCGGATCGCGTATCAAGAAGAGCGGCTTGGAACGGCGCATGCCGTGGGCATGGCGCGCGGCGATATTGAAGAAACCGACGACGATATTCTTGTGCTTTACGGTGATACGCCGCTTATCCGCGCTCAAACCCTCACCCTAATGAGCGAGGAACTGACCAGGGCCGATCTGGTGGTTCTGGGGTTTGAAGCCGCCGATCCCACGGGTTATGGCCGCCTGATCCTGGAAGCGAATGGCGAGTTGGCGGCCATTCGCGAACATGCCGATGCAAGTGATGAGGAAAGACGCATAACCTTGTGCAATTCCGGTGTGATGGCGTTCCGGGGCGGCGTTTTGCCCGGATTGCTGGACAGGATCGGCAATGATAACGCCAAGGAGGAATATTATCTTACCGATGCGGTTGAACTTGCCAAGCAGGCCGGACTGAGATGCGCGGTTGTGACGGCGGGCGAGGATGATGTTCTGGGGATCAATTCGCGCCCTCAACTGGCGCAGGCGGAAGCCATTATGCAGGGCAGGTTGCGGGCGGCGGCCATGGCGGGCGGCGCGAGCTTGCACGATCCCGCCAGTGTTTATTTCAGCTTCGACACCAAAATCGGGCGCGACGTCATCATAGAGCCTTGCGTCGTCTTTGGCCCAGGTGTGAGCATCGGGGATGATGTCGTGATCAAGGGATTTTGCCATATCGAACAGGCGCGCATTGCCAAAGGCTGCGTCATCGGGCCCTTTGCAAGATTACGCCCCGGAGCCGAGCTTGCGGCCGGCGTCAAACTGGGCAATTTTGTTGAAATCAAGCAATCCAGGGTACATGAAGGTGCAAAGATCAGCCATCTGAGCTATATCGGCGATGCGGAGATTGGCTGCAACGCCAATATCGGAGCCGGAACCATTACCTGCAATTATGACGGTTTTAACAAGAATTTGACAAAGATCGGCGAGGGCGCCTTCATCGGTTCCAATTCGGCTCTGGTGGCGCCGGTAAGCATTGGTCCGGGCGCTTATATCGGGTCCGGCTCGGTGATTACAAAGGATGTCCCGGCCGATGCGCTTGGCGTTGCGCGGGGCAAACAGGTGGAAAAAACCGGCTGGGCCAGCGCTTTTCGCCGGGCTAACGCAAAAAAGGGTAAGTGAAATGTGCGGAATTGTCGGCATTCTCGGGCAAACGCCTGTCGCCGGAACCATTTATGAAGCTTTGAAAAGGCTGGAATACAGGGGCTATGATTCGTCCGGTGTGGCGACGCTGGAGGATGGCAGGCTGACGCGCCTTCGCGCCAGGGGAAAGCTTGTCAATCTGGAAAAATGCCTGCGCGAGACCACCCTTGCCGGGACCTCGGGCATTGGACACACCCGCTGGGCAACCCACGGTGTGCCGAATGAAACCAATGCGCACCCGCATTTTTGCGGCCCGGTGGCGGTGGTCCATAACGGGATTATTGAAAATTTCCGCGAATTGCGCGAGGAGTTTGAAGCGCAAGGCTGTCACTTTGAGACCGATACAGATACCGAAACCGTGGCGCAGATCATCGCGCTGGCGATGAAAGATGGCAAGACACCGCTGGAGGCAGTGCGCGAGATGCTGGGCCGGGTTCGCGGCGCATTCGCGCTTGGCATTTTGTTCTCGGGCGAGGAGGATTTGCTCATCGGGGCAAGAAACGGCCCCCCGCTTGCCGTTGGCTATGGCAAAGGCGAGATGTATCTGGGCTCGGACGCCATTGCTCTGGCGCCGCTAACCAATTCGCTGAGCTATCTGGAGGATGGTGATTGGGTGGTCATGAGCCGCGAAAGCGTACGGTTTTTTGATGAAAATCATGATGAAGTGACGCGCCCGGTAACCCAGACGTCGCAATCGGCAATTCATATTGACAAGGGAAATTACCGCCATTTTATGGTGAAGGAAATTTTTGAACAACCCGAAGTCATAAGCCATACGCTGGCCAATTATATCAATCCGCTGGACGGGAAAATCTCGATTCCTGATCTCGATCTGGACTGGAATGGCCTGAACCGGATCACCATATCGGCCTGCGGAACGGCCTATATAGCCGGGCTGGTGGGGAAATACTGGCTGGAGGAACTGGCGCAGATCAATGTCGATATCGATGTGGCCTCCGAATTCCGCTACCGCAAGGCGCCCATGCCGCAAGATGCGCTGGCGCTGTTTATCTCACAATCGGGCGAGACGGCCGATACGCTTGCGGGGCTGCGTCACTGCCGTGGGCATGGGCTCAAGATTGCCTCGATTGTTAATGTGGCTGAATCGACCATTGCGCGCGAATCTGATTTTACCCTGCCGACACGGGCCGGGGTTGAGGTTGGCGTCGCCTCGACCAAGGCCTTTACCTGCCAGCTTGGTGTTCTGGCCTGTCTGGCGATAGAGGCGGGCCGGGAGCGAGGCGTTCTTGACGAGGCCAGGGTGGAAACCCTGCTGCGGGCGCTGGAAACCCTGCCCGGGCATATTCACGAAATCTTGCGGCAGGATGCACAGATTGAAGAAATTGCCAAATCCCTGACCAAATCGCGCAATATCCTTTATCTGGGGCGCGGGACCAGCTTCCCGATTGCGCTGGAAGGGGCGCTGAAGTTGAAGGAAATCTCCTATATTCACGCCGAGGGCTATGCCGCGGGCGAGCTCAAACACGGCCCCATCGCCCTGATTGATGAAGAGATGCCGGTCATCGTGGTTGCGCCTGATGATGCGCTTTATGAAAAGACCCTTTCCAACATGCAGGAGGTTGCCGCGCGCGGCGGCAAGATTATTCTGATCTCGAATGCCAGGCGCTGCGACCAGAACGCAAATAATGTCTGGTCATGTATTGAAATCCCGGATGCGGACACGTTTATCAATCCGATTCTGGCGGCCCTGCCAGTTCAGTTGCTGGCCTATCACACGGCGGTTCATATGGGCACGGATGTCGATCAGCCGCGGAATCTGGCAAAATCGGTAACGGTGGAATAGTATTTAAAACGGCATGATGCTGTTCATTTTCGACATGGGACGCGAAACGGTCTGGATGTCGAAGCGCATGCGGTCGATATTTGCCGTCATGATCGCCATCTGCCTGTTCATGGACGCCATTTGAAGATCGATGGCCTTCATATGCTTCAGATAAACCATCTTTTTGTTGATGGCGCTCATTTTAGTGCTGATGCCTTCCATGTTCCTGATGTAATCCATTTTGATATCAACGGATTTCAAGGAGTAGGACATGCTTCGGACCTGAACCGTCATGATATCGATATTGTCAGACATGACCTGAATATTTTGTGACAGGCTCTTCATGTTGCTGGAGAGTTCCGTCATGTGCAAACCCATATCCGGATCGAATTTATTGGCAATGGTCTGCATGTCCTTCGACAATACAAAGACAAGATAAAACCCGTAGGCCATCAGCAGGACCAGCAGAATCATGCCGGGATATATGATCCGCTCCCAACGCTTGGCAGAACGTTCAAAGGAGATAAAAAAACTCTCGGCCGCCGAAAGCGTGATCGCCAGGGCGTCTTCCGGGTGATCCTTGACCATTTTCGCCATGTCTGTATGCGGATCGATAGTCACAGAGGGTTTTGTTTTTTTACTCATGCGCGTTCCCCACCGCAGGGCGTGCCACCCTCCCAAGTATTTGCACGCGCCCGGAATATATCTGTTTAAAAATGAACGGCTGAAGATGCCGGATCACTGTAATTTTTCAGGTTTACATATAAAGATTATGGAATATGAAGCCTGGTGTGTCAATTCATCCCGGCAAATAAGGCGCACAGGGTAAATCTTGCCGCCAGCGAAGCATTTTCTTCCGAAACATGGTTAATTCAATACTAAATATCTGCTAACTCATTGATTGTTATGGTGATACATGTCTGGCCTGATACTTGCTACGATACCGGTATAAAATGAGAATATCTTTGGTAGTGACGAAACGGTAAAGCGGAGAGTTTTAATGGGTATTTTTGGGGCGATGGTCACGGCGGTTAGTGGTCTGCGGGCTGAATCATATGCGCTGGAGCAGATTTCTGATAATATTGCCAACACCCGGACGGTAGGGTTCAAGCGTTCGGAAACAGCGTTTTCCGATCTGGTTATCAATGGCACGCCCGGAAGCGTGCGCGGTGGCGGTGTCCGAGGCGTTTCGCGCTCGACCAATCTGGTGCAGGGCGATGTCCAGAGTTCCGAAATCAACACTCATATGGCCATTCGCGGCGATGGCTATTTCATTACCGAAGAGCGAATTTCCGAGGCCGATGGCGTGCCGGTTTTTAAAAATGTTCCGCGTTATACCCGCCGGGGTGATTTCTCCGTTGACCGTCACGGCTATCTGGTCAATGGCTCGGGGTATTATTTAAAGGGGCTGGCGATTGATCCGACAACGGGCAACCCGTCAGGCTCGCTTCCTGAAGTGATCAAGGTCTCGACCAATTTCCTGCCTACCCGGGCCTCCAGCCAGATTACCTATCAGGCCAATCTGGCGGCCACACCGAAAACGGCGAATTATGATAAATCCGTCGCCAATAGCGAGTTGCTCAAACCGGCAGATTTTACCAATGATCCAACCATCAGCGGCACGGGAAAGGTTCTGGGCTCCGAAGAGGAAAAGTTTTTAAAAGCAAGCATCTCGGGCGGGGCGATTACGCTTTATGATTCCACCGGCGCACCGGTAAATGTGCAGATTAGATGGGCCAAGACCGACAGCGTCGCCAATGGCGGCACCGATACCTGGGAGGCGTTTTACCAGACCAAAACCAATGCCGCTGCCGCCGAAACTGCCTGGACCAATATCGGCCAGAATTACACTTTTTCCAGCAACGGGCAGCTCAACACCCCGGCAAGCGGTACGGTTGCAATTTCAAATTTAACCGTAAACGGGGTAAATCTTGGAACCATCAATCTGGTGCATGGAACCACCAGCCTGACCCAGTTTGCCGATTCCAACGGCATTTCCAAGGTTACGGATATTTTTCAGGACGGTTACGCTTCAGGTGAGATGTCAAGCATCACCATTTCCAGTGAAGGCCGGATTGTCGGCACCTATACCAACGGCCAGAACCTTGAGCTTTACGAGGTTTCACTTGCCAGTTTCAACGCCGATGAAGCGCTTGAAAAACTCAATGGCGGCGCTCTGGCCGAGACGCGCAATTCAGGCTCTGCGATTGTCGGTGCGCAGGGCTCGATCGTGGCGCAGGCACTTGAAGGCTCAAATTCGGATATTGCCGATGAGTTCACCAAGCTGATTGTGACCCAGCAGGCCTATGCGGCAAGCACACGGATCGTGACCACCGGCGACGACATGCTGAAAGAAGCCTTGGCGATGAAACGTTAAGGCAGGTAATACGGGATTAGGTAAAGGGTAACCACATGGGTCTTGGAGCAGCATTGTCAACGGCCATTTCCGGGTTGAATATCAATCAATCCGGGCTGGAACTCATTTCGCGCAATGTCGCCAATGCAGGCACGGCCGGGTATACGCGCAAGACGCTGGTGCAGGAAAATCTTGCCGTTGGCGGTAACGGTTTTGGCGTCAGGCAGAGCACCGTTACGCGCGATATTAACCAGTTTCTGCAACAGCAATTGCGCACCGAACTGGGGATAAGCGGCTCGCAGCAGATTTTGAGCCAGTTTCTTGACCGGCTCGATATGGTTTACGGCGAGCCCGGTTCCGAAACGGCGCTAGACACAGCGGTGAACCGGCTGTCCGGCGCCTTGCAGGATCTGGCCACATCGCCGGAATCGGATGCGGCGCGAAGTTCCGTTTTGATGGGGGCGGAGCAACTGGTTGCCAAGCTCAATCAGTTAAGCGGTAATATCCAGACCCTGCGCCGGGACGCCGAAAGCGGGATTGCCGATGCGGTGGATGAGGTGAACCAGTTATTGCAGGGAATTGCCGCCCTGAACAATTCGGTCAAGGACAGTTATGGCACGCTGGGCGGCTCGGCCGATCTTGAGGATCAGCGCGATCAGCTCGTCAACCGCCTCTCGGAACTGATTGATATTTCAGTTTCACAAGGTGAGCGCGGTTCGGCGCGGGTATATACCAGTAACGGCGATCTGCTGGTGGACGGGGTTGCCAGTTCGCTTGAATTTGATGAACATGGCAATATCGGACCGCAATCCTTGTACAGCCCGACAGATTCAGAGCGCACGGTCGGCACAATCCGGGTCGTGGCCGCCAATGGCTCAACCTCCGATCTGATCCGTGGCCGTCCGGCTTTTGGCGGTGTGATCGGCGGTTACCTTACTCTGCGCGATGATATTCTGGTCGAGGCGCAATCCCAGCTTGACGAGCTTGCGCACGGGCTTGCCCTCTCGTTTTCCGATTACACCAATGACGGCGCCGCTGTCACCTCGGGCGCGAGCGATGGTTTTGATCTTGATGCGGCGGGGCTGCTGCCAGGCAACAAGGTAACAGTTAATTATACCGAGAGCGGCACGCAAAAGACGATCACTTTCATTCGTGTCGATGACGCGGCAAGTCTTCCCCTGAGCGATGATGCGACGCCAAATCCGGATGACTCCGTCATCGGGATTGATTTTTCCGGTGGTTTCGCCGCTGCCGCCGCCAGTATGAGCGCGGCTCTGGGGGCAGGAATAACGGTTACAAATCCGTCGGGCAATACATTCCGCTTTCTTGATGACGGCGCAGCGGCCACAGTGGATATTGCCGGTGTGGATGCGCGCATCACATCGACCGCGCTTGCCGACAAGGGGAGCCAGCTTGCCCTGTTCAACGATTCGGCAAACACGGCCTATAGCGCCTCGCTTGACGGCGCTGATCAAAAGCTGGGTTTTGCCGCGCGCATTTCACTCAACGGCGCCATTGCCGCCGACAGCTCCTGGCTGGTTTCTTATTCGACCTCCCCGGCCACCGGAGCCGGCGATCCAACCCGTCCGCTGGAATTGAAGACGCGTCTTACCGAGCAGAGCTTTGTATTTGATTCATCAAGCGGAATTGGTTCGAGCAATGCGCCTTACAAGGGTGCTGTTGATGATTTCGCACGGCGGATCATCTCATCCCAGACCGGCCGGTCGGATCTGGCAAATCAGGCCAGATCGGCGCAGGAGATTGTTGTCGGCGCGTTGCAGCAACGAATTGACAAGGAAAGCGGCGTCAATATCGATGAAGAAATGGCCAATCTGATTGAGTTGCAAAATGCGTATACCTCAAGCGCACGGGTGATCACGGCGATCAAGGAAATGACTGAATTACTGATGAGAATGTAATATGAGCATATCGGCGCTTTCAACAGGATACGGATTGACCCATTATATCACCTCGCTGCGCAGCGAACTTGATCAGTTGCAGTTGCAACTGGGTACCGGCAAGAAGGCGCAAACCTATGGCGGGCTGGGGACCGAGCGGAACATTTCCCTGGCAGCACGCTCTGATATTTCCGCCCGGGAAGCTTATCTGCGCTCTACCGAAACCGCGCTGCTGCGGCTCGATATCACCCAGAGCTCACTGGGGCGGATGCGTGAAAATCTGCTCGCGTCGCAAAATGAGCTGCGCTCAACGCCTTATCAGCCAAATCTTGGCGGTCAAACCCTGGCGCAGACGACGGCGAAGGACCGTCTGGGCGAGGTCATCCAGCTTTTGAATACAAAGCTCAATGGCCGCTATCTTTTTGCCGGGCGCAATACCAGTTCCGCCCCGGTGGCGCAACTGAACGCCATTTTGGAGGGCGAGGGTGGAAAAAGCGGCCTCAAGGCTGTCATTGCCGAGCGCAAGGCGGCAGATCAGGGCGCCGATGGCCGCGGCCGGCTGGTAATCCCGGCCGCCTCCGGGCCCGTTGTCTCACTGTCAGAAGACAGTGCCACCTCGCCTTTCGGTTTCAAGATGACGGCGATCAACAATTCACTCAGCGGGACGACAACGGCTGGACCGGCCGGCTCGCCGCCCACCCTAAGCGTAACGTTTTCGGCAACCCCGCCGCAGGAGGGCGAGCAAATTTCCGTTGAGCTGAAACTGCCAGACGGGTCGGAACTTGATCTGACTTTGAAAGCCACGGCGGCAAATCCGCCCGGTGCGCAAGAGTTTACCATCGGAGCCAGTGCCTCAGCCACGGCGACCAATTTCCGCAATGCGCTTGTCTTGGAAATCGAAAAATTGGCCCAGAGCGAGCTTGAAGCGGCCTCGGCCCTGCGCGCGGGCACGGATTTTTTTGAAATCGCCTCGGGCGCACCGCCCCAACGGGTGGACGGACCGCCCTTTGACAGCGCCACGGCGCTAAAAGATGCCACAACAAGCGATACGGTCTTCTGGTATAGCGGCGATCTTGAAGGCTCCGCGCGTGACGGTGCACTCGCCAAGGTGGATGACGGGTATTCGATATCTTACGGCGTGCGTGCCGATGAGCATGCGCTGAGGGACGGCGTGCGCATTCTCGCCGTTCTGGCCTCGGAGACCTTCGATGCCTCCGATACCAATGACGAGGCCCGTTATGACGCGCTGGTTACACGCGCGGCGGCGGATTTGTCGATCAAACCGGGCGAGCAGTCGGTTGCCTCGCTTGAAGCCCTGCTGGGTTACAAGCAAGGGACTTTGAATTCAATCGGTAAAAAACTTGAAAGCTCGATCAGTTTCAGCCGCTCCGTGCTGGACGAGGTGGAACAGATCGATGCCTATGAAGTTGGCGCGCGAATGCTGCAACTCCAGACCCATCTCCAGGCCAGTTACCAGACCACATCCAACCTTGCCAAATTGTCGCTTGTAAACTTTATGTAAATACGGCCCTTTTCCCCGCTTGCTCCTGGGGGATAAGGTCAGTTATCCTCAAGTTCACGGCAATAATAAAACTGGAGAATGTCTGGCCATGGCGCGTATCGTGATTACCGGAGCCAACCGGGGAATTGGGTTGGAACTGGCGCGGATTCTTTCCGGAAGGGGCGATGATGTTGCCGTTGTTTGCCGCAAAAGCTCGGCGGAACTTGATGCTCTTGGCGTTGAAGTGCATGAGGGGGTTGAGTTGACCGATGAGGCCCCGGTCGCCGCCCTTGCTGCCGTAATTTGCCAAAAACCGGTGGATATACTGATCAACAATGCCGGATTGCTTGTCCGGGAGACGCTGGATAAGCTTGATTTTGACAGCATCCGGCAGCAATTTGAAGTCAACGCCCTTGCCCCGCTGCGCCTGACAAAAGCCCTGCTGCCTGCCATGGGAAAGGGGGCGAAGGTTGCCATTGTCTCAAGCCGGGTAGGCTCACTGGCCGATAACGGCTCGGGCGGCAATTACGGCTACCGCATGTCGAAAGCGGCGGTGAATATGGCCGGTGTCAATCTGATGCATGATTTGAAACCGCTCGGCATTGCCGTGATTTTGCTGCATCCGGGCTATGTCCGCACCGGAATGACGGGCGGCAACGGTCTTGTGGACGCCGATGAAGCGGCAAAAGGCCTGATTGCGCGCATTGATGATCTTACGCTTGAGAGCACCGGTTCATTCTGGCACGCGGAAGGTTATGAGTTGCCCTGGTGAGGCAAATCCCGGGCGTGTCTGAAGCACAAAATGTCAAGCGGTTCCGCCAGACCGCGGATCAGGGTGGATTCTCTTTTAACCCCGTCAACATCAATATCCAGCCCGGCAGTTGTGGCAATTTCAGCCGAAATAACAAGCTGGCATTGCTTTTCCTTGGCCAAGGCCTCAAGCCGCGCGACGGCGTTTACCGTGCGGCCGATAATCGTCATGGCGCCAATGCTGAAAAGGCCAAGAGCGTGATTGAGAAAATGGAAGGCGGCGTATGTGAAAAGAACAAGACCTGAGTACAAACGCAGTTGCTGAACCCAATTGCCCCGTGGCGTGGTTTTCATTTTTCTGTTATCCCGGGAGGGTTCCTGATTTCAGTTTGCGACTGTAGAGTACACTTATGTTTGATTCCATACTGATAGCCAATCGCGGTGAAATCGCCGTGCGCATTGCCCGCACCGCAAAACGCATGGGGCTCCGGGTTATTGCGGTTTATTCCGAAGCCGACCGCGCTGCCCCGCATGTCGCTCATGCCGATGAGGCCTATTGTATCGGCCCCGCGCCCGCCGCGCAAAGCTATCTTGATGCCGGCGCAATTTTGGAAGCGGCGCGGCATAGCGAGGCGCAGTGCCTGCATCCGGGTTATGGATTTTTGGCCGAAAATGCCGAATTTGCTGCCCTGTGCGCCAAAAACGGCATTGTTTTTGTCGGCCCCTCGCCAGAGGCCATCCGCGCCATGGGGCTCAAATCAACCGCCAAGACCCTAATGCAAAAAGCCGGGGTTCCCGTGGTGCCGGGCTATCACGGTGAGGCGCAGGATGACGCCGTGCTCGGCGAGGAGGCGATCAAAATCGGCTTTCCGGTGCTAATCAAGCCTTCCGCCGGCGGCGGCGGCAAGGGCATGCGGCTGGTTCTGGGGGTTGGCGAACTGGGCGAGGCCATCAACGCGGCACGGCGCGAGGCCAGGGCCTCCTTTGGCGATGACCGGCTGCTGGTTGAAAAATATATCGAGACCCCGCGCCATATCGAAATCCAGATTCTGGGTGATACGCACGGCAATGTGGTGCATCTTTTCGAGCGTGACTGCTCGGCCCAGCGGCGGCACCAGAAGGTGATCGAGGAATCTCCTGCCCCCGGCATGCGGCCCGAGACGCGCGAGGCGATGATCCGGGCGGCCATAGAGGCGGCAAAATCGGTGAATTACGCCGGTGCCGGCACGGTTGAGTTTATCGCCGAGGGCGGGGCGGAGCTTGTCCCCGATGGCTTCTGGTTCCTGGAGATGAACACCCGCTTGCAGGTGGAACATCCGGTGAGCGAGATGGTCACCGGGCTTGATCTTGTCGAGTGGCAGTTGCGTATCGCCGCCGGTGAGACGCTGCCTTCACGGCTGAGTTCCCTCAAAGCCGAGGGGCATGCGATCGAAGCACGGCTTTACGCCGAAGATCCCGCAACCGGCTTCCTGCCCAGCACCGGCAAGCTGGTCCGGCTTGATTTTGCCACCGGCGCCGAGCATACCCGCATTGACGCCGGTGTTGACGAGGGCGGCGCGGTGACGCCTTATTACGATCCGATGATCGCCAAGCTGATTGCCTGGGGGCAAAGCCGCAAGGAGGCAATTTTGCGGCTTGACAAGCTGATTTCGCAAACCCTTGTCGCCGGGGTGAAAACCAACGCCGCCTTTTTGCGCCGTCTGATCACCCATGATGATTTCCTTGCAGGGGGCATAGATACCGGATTTATCGAACGCCACCTGTCTGAATTGACCGCGCCGGATATGGCGTTGAAAAACCGCCTTGTCCGGGCGGGCGCGGTGTTTGAGATCCTGCGCTGCTGCCCGGAACCCGGAAGTTCGCCGTGGAGCGCAACCGATGGCTGGCAACTGGGCGGCGAACGGCGCATCGGCCTTGAGTTGGACGTTGACGGCGAGGAAGTTCAGGCATCGGCGCTGTGGCGGGAGGGTAAATGCGAGGTGGAACTGCCCGGTGATGCGCCCGACCCCGGCACTGATGCGCCGCCGGTAAACCTGATCAGGGCTGCCAGCGGGGTTTTTGCCGCTTCGCAAGGGCTCGTCGTCCATGTTGCCCTTGCGCAGGAAACACTCGCCGATGAGGCGCAAGGGGCAGGCGAGGGGCGCATAACCGCCCCCATGCCCGGTAAAATCCTGTCAATTGATCTGACTGAAGGCCAAAGCGTGAACGCAGGGGCAACCCTTGTCATTCTTGAGGCCATGAAAATGGAACACAGCTTGAAGGCCCCCTTTGACGCGAAAGTTTTGAAGGTTAATGTCAACACGGACGATCAGGTCGAAGACGGCGTTGTCCTGATCGTGCTGGAGCACGCTGAAAAAAAAGAATAAGGGAAAAACCTCATGAGCAAAAAAACAGCAATGATTGATTTGTATTACTGGCCAACACCAAATGGCTGGAAAGCCTCAATCATGCTGGAAGAATGCGGGATCCCCTATAATCTGCACTATATCGATATCCTCATGGATGAGCAGTTTGCGCCCGAATTTCTGCAAATCTCGCCAAATAACCGCATCCCCGCCATAATTGACCCCCAGGGACCGGGCGGTGGCCCCGTATCGATATTTGAATCCGGTGCCATTCTCATTTATCTGGCGCAAAAGAGCGGCAAATTTTATCCCGAAGACGAGCGCAAGCGCATAAAGGTCAATGAATGGCTGTTCTGGCAGGTGGGCGGCCTTGGCCCCATGGCGGGGCAGGCGCATCATTTCCGTTTCTTCGCCAGGGAAAAAATCCCCTATGCCATAGCCCGCTATACGGATGAAACCGAGCGGCTCTACAATGTCATGGACACGCAGCTTGAAGGGCGCGACTGGCTGGCGGATGAGTTCTCCATTGCCGATATTGCCAGCGTCGGCTGGGTCAGCGCCTATGAGCGCCAGGGGCAGGATATGGAGCAGCATCCGAACCTGAAAAACTGGCTGGAGCGCATGCTGGCGCGTCCGGGCGTTCAACGGGGCATGAAACTGGGAATTGAGAAGCGCAAACCGGCAGGCGGGGACGAATAAATCCAAAACTCGTTGTCCCCATGGTTTCGTAAAAGTAAACCCATGTATGAATCATGTGTTGACGCAAATTGGAATCTGGCCGGAATCCGCCATTTCTCTTGATTAATGAATGATTTAAGTAATATTTTATTCACCTCTTGTTTATCTATAATTAAACCTGCGAATTAACTTATATTTTAAATGAATACATTCACTATACACCCTTAAACATTGCCTGTCCGGCACATGACAATTCACCGTTCATGTCCAACCGGGGAGGTCAAGGACAACCAGACGGGGATGAGTGAAATGGCCAGAATGCGTATGGCGGAACTGGAAAACATCGAAATGGCGGTGCCAATGGGGGCCGCGGATACATTTTATGAAATGGGACTGAAATATTCAGCCGGAAAAGGCGTCGATACCGATCTGGTGAGCGCTCATAAATGGTTCAACCTGGCGGCGCTTAATGGCAATCGCGAGGCGTTGCAATACCGCGCCGAGCTGGCCCGCGAGATGTCGCCTCAGGATGTCAGCAAAGCCCAGCGCCAGGCGCGCGAATGGCTGCGCGCTCATTAGTTTTTTTAATCTCATAGGGCCAGTTTATTGGGAGGCACGGCGGGCGATATATATCCCGGAGAGGATAACGCCCGCCCCAAACAGTTGCATGGCGCTCATGGCCTCGCCGAGAAGGACCCAGGCGGCAAGCGCCGCGATGGCGGGTTGAAACAACAGCGCCAGCGAGGAAAACGCCGCCGGCAGATGCGCCAATGCGTAAGCGATCAATCCCTGCCCGCCAACATGGGAAAACCAGGCCAGCCCCAGCAGAACCAGCCAGCCATATACTGTTACCGGGACAAGGCTTTCCCCCGACAAAATTACTACCGGAAGCAGGAAAATGACCGTGACCAGCGTTCCCCAGGCCATGAAGGCGGAGACTGAAAAGCGCCGGCGCACATAGCTGACGGTGAGGATATAGGCGGCGTAAAACAGCGCCGTGATCATGCCGAGAAAATCCCCGAACAAATGATCGCCGCCAAGTGTGGCGCTGTTACCGAGCAGGATGATCGCGCCGGAGGTTGCGATAACCAGCGCGGCGTAGAACACTCCGGAAAACCGCACCCCGAACAGAACATAGGCCGCCAGAGTGACGAAGATGGGGGCAAAATTGGCCAGCAAGGTGGCGTTGGCGACCGAGGTATAGGCAACCGACCAGTGCCAGAAGGCCAGATCGCCGGCAAAGAAAAACCCGGACAGGATAAACAGCCCGTAATCCCGTGCTGTTTTGGGGCCGGGGGAGGGCTCGGGCAGGCGGGTTTCGATAAAACGGAAACCCCAGACCAGCGGCAGCGCCAGAAATACCCGGTAAAAAGCGCTGCCCTGGGGTCCAAGTTCGCTAATGCGCATGAAAATAGGCGAAAACCCGATCCCGACAGCGCCCAGCAGCAAGGCGGGCAGAGCAAGACGCGCCGGGGTCATGCGCCGGCAATCATTGCTGCATGACGCCCAAAACGGCTTTTACCGCTTCTACAGGATCAGAGACCTCACTCACGGCGACCCTTATACCACGGCGCGCCAGCTTGCGCGGGAAACCTTTGCCGCAGCTCTGGGTGATGACCATATCCACATGGTCCAGCGGATGGGCCGCATCCTCCGGCGTTTCATGCAGCGACATTTTTTTAGGAAGATCCAGGCGGTCAATCTCGACCGGCTTTGAGCCCGCCGCGGCCTCGAAGATGAGGAAACGGCGGGTTTTCCCGGCATGGCCGGTAACGGTCCTGAAATTCTGGCTTGTGACAGCAATACGCATGACAACTTGCCCTTCGTGACATGGCGGGCCTGACCAGCCAAAGTAGATCAGCTGGTCTGAATGCCCTTGTTCTCCAGATGCTGCTTTAGCTCGCCCTGCTGGAACATTTCGGTGACAATGTCGCAGCCGCCGACAAATTCGCCCTTGATATAGAGTTGCGGAATGGTCGGCCAGTTTGAAAATGACTTGATGCCTTCGCGCAACTCGCCGTTTTCCAGAACATTGACACCGACAAAATTTACCCCGAGATGATCAAGAATCTGCACTACCCGGCCGGAAAATCCGCATTGTGGAAATTGCGGCGTGCCTTTCATAAAAAGGATTACATCATTGCTTTCAACCTGATTCCTGATCAGGTCATGCATCATATTGTCACTCATTCTCAAAAACTCCTTCTTGTCGCAATTACCTCATCGCGTCATTTCAGCAAAGGCGGGAATGGCGGCGACAGGTTTTCTATGTAATTTCGCGGAAAAAAACTATTCCGCCGGGGCGCTGGTTTGCAGCGCCAGTGCATGCAAAGCGCCGCCCATATTCCCCTGCAAGGCGGCATAGACCATCTGGTGTTGCTGCACTCTGGATTTGCCGATAAAGGCTTTTGAAACAATATTGGCTGCGTAGTGATCGCCATCACCGCGCAAATCGGTAATCTCGATTTGCGCATCGGGGATGGCCGCCTTGATCATGCGCTCGATTTCGCCTGCATCCATCGCCATATATATCGCTCTCCTAAAGCTCGCCCGCCATGAATTCAGGCATCCAGTTCTCGTGGGCTGTTTTCAACTTCCTGATGGATATGGGAAGGCGCTCTTCAACTGTCAAACTTTTTCCGCCCACGGTACCGGCCAGCCGGGCGGGAACGCCAATCTTTTTGGCCGCGATCAGGATTTGCGAAGCGCCGCCCGGCGGGACGGTAACAAGATAGCGCCCCTGATCCTCGCCAAAGAGCGCCGCATGGGCGGGCAGGGCGTCGCCGTCAAGCTTGATATCCACGCCGATATTACCCGCCATGGCCATTTCCGCCGCCGCGACATAAAGCCCGCCATCGGCAAGGTCATGCGCCGCGTTGATCCGGCCCTCCCATATGAGGGCGCGAACAAATCCGCCGCCCAGCTTTTCCGCTTCCAGATCAACCGGCGGCGGCGCGCCTTCGCTCTGTCCGAGGATTTCGCGCATATAGACCGATTGCCCCAGATGGCCTTTTTCGGCGCCGATCAAAATCAGCACATCGCCTTCTTGCTTGAGCGCCAGTGTCATCATATGGCGGATATCGGGGATGAGCCCCACCGAGCCGATCGCCGGGGTGGGCAAGATTGCCTCGCCCCTAGTCTCGTTGTAAAATGACACATTGCCGGAAACGATTGGACAATCCAGGATTTTGCAAGCCTCCGCCATGCCCTGAACCGCACCTGCAAACTGGCCCATGATGACCGGGTTTTCCGGTGAGCCGAAATTCATGCAATCGGTCGTAGCCAGCGGCTGCGCTCCGGTGGCGGTCAAATTGCGGTACCCTTCCGCGATCGCCTGCCTGCCGCCCATCACCGGGTCAGCCTTGCAGTAACGCGGCGTGACATCAACCGACATGGCGATCCCCTTGGGCGTTCCGTGCAGCCGCACCACCGCCGCATCGCCGCCGGGGCGCTGCACCGTATCGCCCATGACCATATGGTCATATTGTTCCCATACCCAGCGTTTTGACGCCATATCCGGCGAGCCGATGATTTTCAGCAGGGCTTCACTGACATCAATCGGCGCCGGAACCTCGCGCGGCGAAAGAACCGGAGCCGGATCGGTGGCAACCCAGGGCCGCTCATAGACAGGAGCATCATGCGCCAGCGCATGCAGCGGCATATCCGCCACAACCTCGCCCTTATGGGTCACTACAAGCCGGTTGGTATCGGTGGTCTTGCCGACAACGGCAAAATCAAGTTGCCATTTTGCAAAAATCCGCTGCGCTTCTTCCTCGCGCCCCGGCTTGAGAACCATCAGCATGCGCTCCTGGCTTTCCGAAAGCAGCATCTCGTAAGGCGTCATGCCGGTTTCACGCTGGGGCACTTTATCAAGGTCAAGCTCAAAGCCGACATTGCCCTTATCCGCCATTTCAACCGATGATGAGGTAAGACCTGCCGCGCCCATATCCTGGATGGCGA